>CAYWIS010000043.1:0-12826 GCA_964458385.1 uncultured Pirellulaceae bacterium | reverse complement strand
AGAAGATTGGCCCTTCCATAAACCGGCGCTCGCGTGCGCCGGTCGACCGGTTTTCCTCGATGATTTCCGTCCCCGTAATGTCGGCGGGCATCAGGTCCGGAGTAAACTGGATGCGGCTAAACGACAGGTTCAGGGTCCGAGCCAACGTGCTAATCATCAAGGTTTTCGCCAGTCCCGGCACGCCTTCCAACAAGCAATGCCCGCGGCTGAACAGCGAGATCAGCAATTCTTCGATCACATCCTGTTGGCCCACAATCACTTGCGAAAGCTGATCGAGGATGCGTTCGCGGGCCTCACCCAGTTTGCGAATCGCCGAGGAATGTTCTTCGACCGTCATAAAAGTTCCTTAAAATACCCGATAGGTCGTCACGCGAACGCGAAACCGTCCCGCGCCTTCCGGCCACCCCACCCCTCCGGAGGAACAATCCTACCCGTGGGGATGATAACAATTAGGGCAAAGATAACGCAGTCCGCGACGGTAGTTAGTGCCCGATACGTAAAGATAAGTTCAAGAGGGAAGCCAGGAAGGCGAAACTAGCGAGAATGACAGCGACAAACCGCCTGGGCCTTGAGCCTCGCAAGCGAGCGTCCAAGCACCAAAGGTTCACCTCCCACCATTATATCGAACAGATGTTCACTTTTGGCGTTTTTTGGCTTCCCAGGAAACTTCGCATGGGGATCACCCCTAAGTCATTTCTACACAAGCATTAGAGAACAAATCATCATGCACGTCGAGCTGGTCAGAGTGGAAACCATCGATGGCCTGCGGTTGGACGGAGCCTTGCAACGTCCCGTCGCACCGGAAGCAGAAGGGCCCGTCGACGCTGCCCTGCTCTTGCATGGAGTGGGGGGAAATTTTTACAGCTCAACTTTGTTGGAATCCTTGGTCCAACCGTTGCTTTCGCGAGGAATTGCAGTGCTGCGCGTCAATACGCGGGGGCGCGACGGTCTGTTCACCGCCAACACCATTCGTGGCGTCCGCCGGTTCGGTGCGGCTTATGAAGTTGTCGACGAGTGCCGTTTTGATCTTTCCGCGTGGCGTTCCTTCCTCTTAGCCGAAGGCTATCCGCGCATCGCCCTGGTCGGGCATAGCCTTGGCGCCATCAAGGCCATTTATGTGTCGGCCAAAGGGGAAGAAGGCGCCTATGCCCGCGTCGCGGCGCTATCGCCGCCTCGACTGGCCTACTCGGTCTTTCTGCAAGGCGCCGACAGCCAAACGTTTCAAGAGACAATTGCCTTGGCGGAGGCCTGCATGGCGGATGGTCGGCGCGATGAGCTGTTGAACGTCCGATTTCCCTTTCCTTTGGTAATCACCGCCGCCAGTTATCTCGATAAATACGGCCCGCAAGAGCGGTACGACATTCTGCGTCATGTTTCGAAGATGACCTGCCCCGCGCTGTTTCTCTATGGAGAGAAGGAGCTAGCGACGGGCGGGACGCCGTTTGCCGGCCTCGACCGCGCTGTGGCCGACGCGGCCCGGCCAGGACAACCCCTCAGCGTGCAAGTGGTACCCGGCGCCGATCACTTTTACAGCGGAGTAACCGCCGCCGCAGCCGCGGAAGTAGCCAAGTGGCTTGGCGCCTAAGGTGCGGGGCGAGCCGCTGGAACGGGCGTGTCGCTATGCTCAAACGGCGTAGGGCCTCCGCTTGGAAAGACAATCTTGCCGCAAGGCTGTTGCCATTTGTTATCATTAAAGAGCACCCGCCCTCGTTCGCCGGACGACCGCGGAGGTGGGGCGACGTCGTGAAGGAATCCTCCGACCGCCGCGGCGGTCGGTTCGCGGGCATACGATCATGCACGAATGTTGGTTGCGGCCGAACCGGCGCATCCTTTGGCTTTGCCTCGTCTTGTCGGCCTTGGTCGTGGTGGGCGGGCTACTTTTAGCGTGGTTCTTCCCCATTCAAGGACCAAGCGCATGGGCAGGTTGGCTAGGTCTGGCGATGGCGGCAATGGGACTGTTGGGCGCAGCCTCGTTTCTTTACGCCATGTGGCTTCCGCGATTGGCCTATGAGGACGATCACTTGTTGGTCTATCTCCGGTCAACCGTGCCCGAACGTGTGCCGATCGATGTGGTGGAATGTTTCTTCTGGGGACAAGGTCCTAGCCTGCTCCAATTGCCACACGGGCACGAAACGGAATCAGCCAATATCATCGTACGACTGGCTGAACGGGCGACCGAGTGGCGCGACCGCGAAGTCCATCCCTCGCTGGGCGAATGGCGATGTGGCTATATCACCATTCGCGGCGCTTGGTGCGAGCGAATCACGCCCGAATTGGTCAAGCGACTGAACGAGCGTTTGGTGGCCGCCCATCGTCGTCACCGCGAGCAAAACCGACAAGCGGCCCGGCCGAAGGCGGAATCGGCATGACGCATCTTCTGGTAAGCGTGCGAAGCGCCGCGGAAGCCTCCGCCGCATTGGCCGGCGGCGCCGACCTGATCGACATGAAGGAACCTTCGCGCGGGTCCCTTGGCGCCGCCCCCACCGAGGTGTGGCGTGAAGTGGCCGATACCGTCGCGGGCCGCGTTCCGCTTAGTGTCGCGTTGGGTGAGTTAATCGAAGCGAGTGAAACGCCGCCTCTTCCACCGGCCGACTGTTCCTTCCTTCAATTCGCCAAGCTCGGCCTGCGCGGATGCCAGGCGCTGCGGCGATGGCAAGATGCGTGGCTAAAAACCTTCGAACCTTGGCCCGCCCACGTTCAACGGGTGGCGGTCAGTTATGCCGATTGGCGGAAGATCCAGGCGCCGCCCCCTGAAGAGGTGATCGACGTGGGCGCCGAACTTGGTTGCCGCGTCTGGCTGATCGATACCTGCGACAAGACCGCCGGCGGCTTGCTCGACTACGCCTCGCCGGGGCAACTTCGTGCGTGGATGGACCGCGCCCGAAATCGCGGCCTGCAAGTGGCGCTCGCCGGATCGCTGACACTTGCCGCGATCGACAAACTCCGACCGCTTTGTCCCAATTGGTTCGCCGTGCGCGGCGCGGTCTGCCGTGAGGGTCGCGAAGGCACGCTCGACGCCGCCGCTGTCCGCGGTTTGAAATTGGTCCTGCACCGCAAGGATCAACGTGAATCGGTATTACAAAAGTGACGCCGTTTTCGTTGAGCAATTTTCCTCACGACCGCCGAATCGCCCCCTGAAGGCGGATCCGACTGTGGCAACATACCCCATCGTTTGACTTCGAACCTCCAACCCTTCGCACCTCGGCTATGACCAACTCCCAAGTCGCGGATGTGTTTGACGAAATCGCCGACATGTTGGAGTTTCAAGACGCCAACCCGTTCCGTGTGCGGGCGTATCGCAATGCGGCGCGCACGATTCGCGATTTGACCGAACCGCTAACGGCCATTGTGAACGACCCCGACCGGGATTTGACCGAGATCGAAGGTATTGGCAAGGACCTGGCCGAGAAGATCGCTACTCTGGTGCAAACCGGTACGTTGCCGCAACACCAAGAGTTGATGCAACAAGTTCCGGCCAGCGTGCTCAGCCTGATGCGTATTCCCGGCCTGGGCCCCAAGAAGGCCGCAGCTCTGTATCGGGAACTCGGAGTGAAAACGCTGGAGGACGTGCGGCGAGCCTGTGAAGAAGGGAAGGTGCGCACGCTCAAAGGTTTTGGCGCCAAGACCGAAAAGACGATTCTCGAAGGGCTGGCCACCGCCGCGGTCGCCGAACAACGCGTCTACTGGTTCAAAGCGGACGACATTGCCCGGGCCGTACGCGAACATCTACGCCCCTGCAAATCGCTCGAGAAGCTGGAAGTGGCCGGCAGTTACCGCCGCGGCCGCGAGACCGTGGGAGACCTGGATATCCTGGTCGTCTCGTCGGACCCCAACGAAGTAATGGACCGTCTGGCCACTTTCCCTGGGGTGGACAAGGTGCTGGCCCGTGGCGAAACGAAAATGTCGGTCCGCGTGTCCCAGGGACTGCAAATTGACCTGCGTGTGGTTCCGGCCGAGTCGTTCGGCGCCGCACTGCAATACTTCACTGGTTCCAAGGCCCACAACATCAAGCTTCGGGGACTGGCCAAGGACCGCGGCTTGAAGATCAACGAGTATGGCGTCTTTCGCATCAAGGGGGACCAAGAAGAGTGGATTGCCGGCAGGACCGAAGAGGAAGTTTACGCCGCCCTTGACCTGCCGTGGTTTCCGCCCGAAATTCGCGAAGCCCGCCAAGAGTTTGAGTGGGCCGCCCAAGGCGAGTTGCCCGAGCTGATCGAGCTAAGCGACATTCGCGGCGATTTGCATATGCACACGCGCGCCAGCGACGGCAAGGCTTCGCTGGAAGAAATGGCTCAAGAAGCAATCGCCCGCGGACTGAAGTACATTGCCATTACCGACCATTCCAAGCGTGTCTCCATGGCCCACGGCCTGGACGAAAAGCGACTACTCGCCCAGTGGGCCGAGATTGACGAGCTGAACCAAAAGCTCGAAGGTAAAATCACGCTGTTCAAAGGAGTCGAGTGCGACATTCTCGAAAAAGGCGGAATGGATATCGCCGACGACGTGCTCGCCCAAGCCGATTGGGTCATTGGCAGCATTCACTACGGCCAAAAGCAATCGCGAGAGCAAATTACCGACCGCATCCTGGGAGCGCTCGAGAACCCGCACGTAGATATTATCGCCCATCCCACGGGCCGGCTCATCAACCACCGCGAACCCTACGCGGTGGACCTTGACGCGGTGTTCAAAGCGGCCAAGAAGCACAAGAAGATGCTCGAGCTAAACGCCAGCCCCGAACGCTTGGACCTGGACGACGTCAACTGCGCCGCGGCGAAAGAGCACGGCGTCCCGATTGTGATCAGCACAGACGCCCACAGTATTGAGGGCCTTAACGCCATGCGTCTTGGCGTTATCCAAGCCCGGCGCGCCGGCCTGACCAAGAAGGACGTGGCCAACACCCGCACGCTTGCGCAGTTTCGGAAGTTGCTCAACTAAGATTACGGGCGAAGTACGCCGGCCTTAGTTCTCTCATCCCCTTACTTTCAGCCAGCTCACGGGAGGATGTTCAAGGCCGTCAACAGCACGAAGCTTCACCCCCGCTTCTGCGCGACTCCATGCGGGTACTGGATCAACAAGAACCGCCGTCACCGCAACCATACCTCGGTTCCCGCGAGAACATGCTTCGCAAGATTGCTCCATCGGGACAGCGCAACTCTAACTCACTCCCTTGTGTCATTTGACGAATGGTGACGCAATCCTTTGCTTGACTGAGCCGGATACCTGGCGAAAGTCGTGCCCCCCTGGCTTTCGCTTTCGGTCGTTTCCACGGTCAACAAATACGTTGCCATACAGCCCCCAAGCCGCCTAGCGTGACAGTTGTCTTATGCGTGCCGGCATGAATCTATTTTCCCATTGTGGCCGTCGATGCCCCGCTTCATTCTGAACAGGCGCCCGGCAAAATGTGGTTCTCACGGCCGGGGGCTAATTTTTCCCAACCAACTGCTGCTGCTGCGCACGTTGTGAGGCGAACTCAACATCGGGACGCGGCGCTGAATGAGCAACTCAACTTTCTTTCCAAGGTCGTCACGCAGATTTCTGTTCACTGCGCCGCTTGCAATCCCATGATGATGGTAGGTACCGGTAAGAGCACACTCATCACAAGCGCTAGGAGAACGCCGCCGCACAGCAGGACCGAGATCGGCAAGACGATACTTAAGAACGCGCGGAACCGAAGCACCAGGCGGCGAAGGTGGCTCTCCGATAACTCCTCCATGACCCAAGGAAGGTTGCCCGCCCTTTGTGCAGCACGGAGCGCGGCGACGTCGGCCGTGCGAATTAAGCCCTGGGCGCGCAGCGCGTCACACCAGTCGCGGCCGCCCGACATCAGCCCCGTCGCCCGAAACAGTCGCATGGCGATGTAACCCGCCGGATAGTTTGCCGCCAACAGGCGCACACCGAACTCCAGAGGCCGGCCCTGCTGGGTGAGGAATGCCAGGTATCGCAATATCCATGCGGTATGCGCCCGCCGCCAGATCCGCCGCACCAGCCACGGCTCCCAGCGGATCCAGCCGACGTAGTAGAGAATCACCACCAAGCAGAACATTAGCGCCACGAGGATCAACAAATCCGCCACATCGAGGTCGAGTCCCAGGGAACCGAACATCGGCACAACAGCGGGGGAGTTAAATTGAAGGAGCCAATCGGCCCAATCCGACAGTTCAATCACCGCGAGGGTTGCTCGCGGCATCTCAAGGCCGAACTCCTGGTAGGTCGTATCCAGCGAGGGCACGATCCGCACGATGAGAAAGGTGGCCACAATTAGCGACGCCGCACCAACCAAGAGAAGGTAGAAAAGTTTCTCGGTTGCGGCGCGCACGTAGTTTTCGAATTCTTCTTGAAACTCCACGACCCGCCGCAGCGCCGGGCCAAGGCAACCGCCCTGCCAGCCAACACCGCACGCCAGCCGAGCATCAAAGGGGAGGAGGTTGCGCGATTGCTTCACTGCGTCGGGCAGGGGCGTCCCTCGCTCCAATTCGCGGGCTAATCGTGCAGCGCGAAGCCCGGTTTCGTCGTAGCGTTCATCGGCAAAAGCATTCGCCGCCTGCTCCAAGGGAATTCCGCGTTCCGCCGCAAGCGCCAGGCCCCACAACAGCGCCCGCCGCTCGCTTTGGCGGTACTGTCCCACCGCCATCGCCATAATTACCAGGAAGATCAGCCAGGCAACAAACGCGACGGGGCCGACGAACATCGCCAGCAGCCCCAACACGCCCAGTAGCACCATCACCCACCCGGCGATCGTCATTCCGCGCTGCATCAGGTCGTCGCCCTGTGAGCTGCGACGGGCGAACACCAACCGCACCGTCACTAACCACGCGACGCCCAAGGCCAACAGCGGCATAAGATTGATCAAACCGAGGAGATTTTCCATGATGTCTTCCTAGCGCCCCTCGGCGGCGGTGCTAGATAAAATATTGAATCGCATTCACCAACGGAATAAAGAATCCGAGAAAGATCGCCAGCGCAAAAACCGCCACGATAAACAACACCACAGGAGGCGCAATCGCACGCAACAGCGCAGCCCGTAGACGCATGCGGCCTTCCAACATCTCTGCGGCCGAGGCGAACGCCTCGTCGAGTTGTCCCGTTCGCTGCCCCCAGCGAATGATCGGCGCCAACGACGCCGGCAGCCAGGGCGAAACAATCACCAGCGACGCCAACTCGCGACCTTGCTCTACGCCGGCCGCCAATTCCCGACAAACGTCGGCCAGATGCGCATTGCTTACGCCCGCGCTGGTGAGCCGCAGCGCCTCAGGAAGCGGCACGCCGCGTCCGACCAGCGACGACATCAACCGCGCCATCTCGGCCACGGCCGACCACCGCCAAATCGGCCCCAGTAGTGGAACCACGCTGACGGTCCAATCCCACACGGCCCGGCGGGCAAACAACCGAAAACTGACAATTCCCACCAGTACAACCGCCAGCCCCGCTACCAGGGGCGCGATCCCATGATGGCCAATCCATACAAAAAGAAGTGAGGCGACCGGCGCGCTCATTTCGAAGTCGTCGATAAGCGACGTCATCATCGGCCCCAATAACCCCGCCAGCACCAGAAACAGGATTCCGGTCAAGCCTAACAAGAGCGTCGGGTAAGCCAACGCCGCAAGCACCGCGCGCTGTTGCCGCCGCGCCGTACGGCGATGCTCAACCAACTCCACCAGCGCCTCGCCCAATTCCCCGGTGCGCAAGGCCGCCGTTACCAGACCTTGCAAGTAATGCGGAAAACCAACCGCCGATGTTTGCAACGCCTCGTCAAGCGTTCTCCCACGATCCAGGGCATCGGCCAGCGATCGCAAGCACCCCGCGACCGCGCCGCCGGCTTCCTCGGCTGCCGCGCGCAAGCCTGGCCCCAACGGTAGCTGAGCGGCGCTCAACTCCGACAGGTAAATCGCCACGGTTTCAGCGTCAGACTCCGAAAGGCGATCCGGACGATCTTCAGCAGGAAAACTGCCAGCGGTCATCGTTCAAGGTTGTCCCAACACATGCAACAGGCGGAACACTGGCCCCAGCACCGCCACCGTATAGAGTAGCGTCACCAAACCGCCCACCACGCCCGTCAGCAACAAGGGTAAGTACACCGAGAACCATTGCATCATCCGCAGGGCGTCGTGCCGGTATACACGGCCCAAACGCTCCAGGGCCGAAACCAGCTGCTCCTCGGGCGCTGGCCCGACAAGCAGCCACGCCAGCAATGGCGGAAGCCCGGTAACGCCTGCTACCGTCGGGAAGCCAAATTGGCCCCGCTCCAAATGCTCGGCCAAGCGGCGGGCATCTTCCTCTAGGCGCTGGTCGCCGCTGGCTTGCCCCGCCAAAAGCAGGGCGTTAGGAAGCGGAACGCGATGCTCAATCAGCAATCGCAACGTTTCTGCAAACGATGCCATGCGGCTCGCTTTCGCCAAGCGGGCTAACGTAGGCCGCCACGCACCACCCCGGACACGCCCCGAAACTTGAAGGCGCGTCGCACGGCGACTGCGTCGCCACCAAATAACTCCCGCGATCAACAGCGCTAAGGGAATCCAAGGCGCCCACAACCAGGGCCGCGCGCCCCAATCGGCCACCATGCGAAGATAGCCGGCCTCGGGCAGGTTCCAATACCGATGGGCGTCGGCCAGCGCCGGCGCTGCATAATGCGCCACGACCGCAAACAGCATGACCGCCAAAGCGACGACCAGCACCGGGTAAATCAGCGCCATGCCCACCAATCGCTGTAGCTCACGCGTGCGGCGCGTGGTCGTGGCCAGCCCCTCCAGCGCGGCCGCCAGATTGCCCGACCGCAGCCCTGCCTCCACCACCGCCCGATACAACGGAGGAAACGCAATGTTGGGGTCCGCCAATACCTTTTCCAGCGGCTCGCCGCGTTCCAGTCGGTTGCCGACTTCGGTAGCCAACGAACCGAGTCGGCCGCCCATATCACGGCCCAGGTTGGCCAATCCCCGTTCTAACGGCGCGCCGGCGCGCACCAGCGCCGCCATTTCTTCGTTCAAAGCGATGAGTTGATCGAGCGAAATCGAACGCGCCATGGTACGACGCCGAGCAACGATAGTTTCCAAAAAACTACCTATGTGGCCGCCATTCTACTCGCCGTCGCCAGTTTGCACATCGAAAAAACCAAAATTCCGCCGAACCTCGGCGGGGCTGGTCCAGCCTTGTTCGACGGCCTCAAGCGCCCGCCGCCAGCGCGGAACCATCCCCGCCTGCACCGCCAGTTGCTCCAGTCGAGCCGCGTCGTCGCGCGAAAGAATTGCTCGTCCGAGCGCGGTAGGACGTGCGGTGAGCATTTCTGCCAGCACCATACGTCCCCGATAGCCAACACCGTGGCACTCGTGACATCCTTGAGGTACGCGCCACGTGGAGACCGGCAAGCCAAGACGCTGAGCATCGTCGCGGCCGGGATGACTGCACGAACACAAGCGGCGCACCAGCCGCTGACAAACAATCGCTAACACGCCGCTCCGCAGTAAGTAAGGCTCAATCCCCATGTCCGACAGTCGGCTGATTGCGCCTGCCGCGCTGCCGGCGTGAAAGGTCGTAACGACTAAATGCCCGGTGAGCGCCGCCTGAAAGACACCTTCAGCGGTGGAACGGTCGCGAATTTCTCCGACCAGCACGACTTCGGGATCTTGCCGCATAAGCGACCGCAACCCTGTCGCCAGATCGAACTCGGCGGAGCGATGGACCTGCGCCTGCGCCACGCCAGGGACGGCCGCCTCAATCGGGTCTTCCAGCGATACGACGCTGCGTCCTCCCGCCGACGCTCGGACGACTTCCCGCAGGCAAGCGTAAGCGGTGGTCGTCTTGCCGCTGCCAGCAGGCCCCGCGATCACCAGCGCACCCGACGTTTCGGCCGTCAGGCGGCGCAGGTTTTCGGCAATTTCGCCCGGGAGCCCCAAGTCATCAATCCACAGTAACCGGTCGGGAGCAGCGAACAACCGCACCACGGCTCGCTCGCCGTGGAGTGTGGGAAATGTGCTGACTCGCATCTCCACTTCGTTGCTTGGGGTGCGAATGCGGCCTTCCTGGGGAATATCGGTGCGGTAGGTAAGAAGCTCCGCAAGCACTTTGAGCCGAGGCACCACCTGCGACGCCTCGCCCGGAGGAAAACAGCCGATGAGCTGCAATACTCCATCCAACCGCCAGCGCACTTCGAGTCCCTGGGGCGTGGGTTGCAGATGGACGTCGCTGGCGCCCACTTCGCGCGCGGCCGTGAGCAAGCGTTCGACAAACTCGGCCGCGTACATCTCGCTGGCCGGTCGTAGCGCAGCCAACTGGGTTGGCAAATCAGCAGCACTCATAGCTTCCCCTCGCGGTGATGGAGCGTCGGACGAGTGCCCAAGGGCGGCCGGGCGCCAAGTTACCACGGATAATAAAACCGCGGCCGGGCGCCAAAGTGGATTTCCACGCCCGCGGTGGCCGAAAGGTTATCGCGGCTGTCCACCCCCGCGTCGCCCACAAGGAAATGATGCGTGACATCAGCTCGCAGGGCCAGCCAGCGATCAAAGAGGTATTTTACCCCCACGCCCAAGGGGAATTGAAAGAGGGTTTCGCGATGCGATCGCCCCGTGGCGTCTTCAAAGTGCAGTTTGCTAACGCCCACCCCAAGCGATAGAAACGGCCGCCACTGTGCATCGCCCCAAGGATAAAGGAGCCAGTTGGCGTCAAGCAACCATTCATCACCCGAATGCTCGGCCGCGCCGGCCTGCACATCGAACTCGGTTTGGGTGAATCGTACTTCGCCGCCCCAGTAATGGCCAAAGTCATATCCTAGCCGCACCCCGCCGCTGAGGCCCGTTTCCTGCTCTACGCCAGCCGTGATGTCATCGCCGCGTAAACCGCCAAAGAACGCCCCAACGCTCCACGGCCGATTCCGCCAACTTGTTCCGGTCAAGGGATTCCCCCATCCGCGGTGCGGTTGCGGCGGCATCGGCTCCAAGCCACTAGCCACACGCGAAGGAACTAAACCTAACCCATCGAACACCCGGGGAGGCCACGGCGGAGACCAGTCGGAAATGTGTTCCGCCACCCACGGCGCCAGCCCTCGCGGCCGTGTGGCGGCATCGCCCGCCAGACTTGTTTCGACCGACCCCGCCGGCCATGACGCCGAATTGTGTTCATACGATAGATCGGGCACGGCGTCTTGAGGCGGCGGCAGCATTTGGGCAGGGCAGCGCGCAGCCGCCCATCCGGCTACGACAATCACCGCCACGATTCGCCCAATACGCCCCATAACGACTCCGCGCCCAACAAGACCGACCCCGGCGCGGATTGTGCAATCGTGGCCCTTGGTTGTCAACCTCAACGCTTAACCGCTTCTTGCTCGGATAAGACGGTTGAGTAGGCCCATCGTCTACAAACGCCGCATTTCTAAGATTTGGGGCGAAATACGCCGGTACGGAGCGCCCACTCGACGAGGCGTTCTCTTGCGGCCGACGGCAACGTCTCCTGTTTGCCCGTCACCAGTGCGCCATCGGGAAGGAGCCGAGTAAGCAGTGCCTCGAGCGTTTGCATCTGGAGCGTTTCGTCAAAATAGGTAAACGCCAGATGCCGGCACAATATCAACGCGAAGGGGCCGACGGGCTGTTCACGGCGCAGGTCCTGCTGTAGGAATTCCACCCGGTCGCGGAACTCGTCGCGCAGGCGCCACTGGTCGCCTTCGCGCACAAACGCCGCCGTCAACCACGCGGGCGGTAAGTCCTTGAGGCTGCTTGCCGGATAGATCGCCTCGCGAGCGCGGGCCAGAACCGTAGGGTTGCTGTCGGTCGCCGTAATATGCAAAGCGACGTTGGGGAACCGAGCTTGAAGCTCCAGCCGCCAGGCAATCACCAGCGTGTAAGGCTCTTCGCCCGACGCGCAGCCAGCGCTCCACGCCCGTAGCTCTCGATCGCCGCGCCGCTGGGCGGCCTCCGCTAAATCGGGCAGGACGACGTTCGTCAAGAAATCAAAGACGCTACGGTCACGGTAGAAACGGGAAATTGTGATCCGGCAAAAGTCGTCCAGCGTGCGCCATTCCTCGGGATGGGCAGCCAGATAATTGCGGTAATCATCCAGCGAGTCCAACCCCAACTCCTCTAGGCGCCGCGCCAGCCGCCGGCATACCTGCCGCCGGACTTTCCGAAATCCTGGCCACCGCAGGCGCAATTGGGGGAGCGTCTCTTGAAGAAAGGTGACGCATTGCGAATCTTCCACTTCAACCGGCTCCTGCCGCCGTTCGGCCATCATTCGCGATGGCGACCTTCACGCATTCTTGCCCAGGGCCAAGCGCCGCCAGACGACAATGGACGCGTCATCTTGATCGAGCGACGCCACTTGGGCGTACCAGTCGGGAGAAATACCGGGAAGCTCGCGCGTCAGCGCCGCAACCACTTCGTCAAACCCGGCGGCGTCGCTATCGAATTCCAGGCAGTCACCCGACGGGTGATCGATTTGCAGGACCGTGACCACCGCGGTAACGCAATCGAGTTTACAAGCGCGGACCTGCGCCACCTCCTGCCATGCAAGAGTCACGCGGGATCCAGGCCAGTCCTCACGCCACAATCCCGAGGCATCAACGCCGCAACGCGGATATTTGCTCATCGCGTTAACTCCTGATGGTGTTTCTTCTACCTTGACGTTGATTATCCGCGCCAGTCGATTCCCTTGCAATCAAGCGTCGTGCTGCGTGCGCGGAGCCCCGTGCTGATACAATCCAAAGATGACGGGCGAATCGTCGGCCGGCATGCCGCTGGTTGCGGGGCCGACCGCCACATGGCCTGGGGCGCGATTCTTCCCTCGATCGTCGATTACACAGGAGTTGGCCCTCGTGATGTTTGATCGCTGGGACGCACGGCTAACG
>CAYWIS010000042.1:313-33377 GCA_964458385.1 uncultured Pirellulaceae bacterium | reverse complement strand
AGGGCCGACGCGTCTCGATGCGGGTAGATTACCACCTTGGCGCCCGAAAGGCGGCAACCGTCGATAAGGCTGGCATGATTCTTGGCGTCGCTGAAGATCACATCTTCCTTGCCCACCAGCGCCGCCACAGCGCCCAGATTGGCCGCATAGCCGGTCGAGAATAACAGGGCCGCTTCGGTTCCCTCAAAGGCGGCCAACTCTTGCTCCAACTGCGCGTGCTGTATGCCGCGTCCCGTTACGAGCGGACTAGCCCCGCTTCCCCATCCGGCGCGCGGCAACGCCTCTGCGACCGCGGTGGCAAGCGGTCCCGCAGCCAGTCCCAAGTAATCGTTGGAGCTAAAGTTAACGCATGGTTTGCCGTCGAGCACAATTTGAGCCGCTGTTTGCGGACTTTCCCGCGTTGCTAAGCGCCGCCGCAAACCGCGCTGCTCAAGCGCCGTCAGCTCATCATCAATCCAAGCGAGAGGATCAAACGTCATGCCCTCGATTGTAGCAGCGCCAGGCGATTGACGAATGTGCGTCGTAACCGTGTGAAGGCGATGGGCCCCCTGGCAGTGAGTGTGCCCCGGCGGCCGGCTTATCAAGCGGCCGGCGCGTAGCGGAGTGATTGGGAGAGCGCTTCGCGCAGGCGGTGCTGAAGGTCGCGTTTTTCTTCCTGCCACTGGCGCTGCATTTCTTGGAAACGACGCTCCTGCCGATCTAATTCCTGCTCGCGCGCGACCAGGCGAGCTGCATGTTCTTCGATTTCTCGTTGCTGCGCCGTCGCCAACCGCTCTAATTCTTCACGTTGTCTGCGCAACTTCTCTTGCTGGGCGCCCAGTCGTTGAGCTAACGCTTGCAATTCGGCTTTCTGACGCTCCAGCGTCGCCGATTCCTGCTGGGCTTGCTCGGCCAGTTTGCGTCGTGTTTCGACCAACGCCTGGGTGAGCTTCGCCGGAGAATGCCCCGACTGCAATTCGAGCCAAAGCTGGTCGATTGCCAGACGCATTTCCAACGTTTCGCGGTGGGTTTGCAGGGCCTCGGCATGCAGGGCTTCAACGGCAATTCGGCGCTGTTCAAGCTGGGCCGCGTGGCGACTGAGAGCTTCGCGCCGTTTCCGCCATTTCTGCTCCGCCTCCTTGGTGCGTTCCTCCCAGGCGGTGTTATGTTCCGCAATACGACGATAAAGCTCGGCGCGATCCTCCATCAATTGGCGTCGATCCGCCTCGAGAGCCTCCTGCTGTTCCTGATGCAATCGCTCCGCTTCCAGCAAATGCAGGCGCCTCCTCTCTAGCTCCTCGTAGGCCGTCTGGACTTCGCCCAGCGCTGCGAACCGCTGTTGAAGGGCCTCCAATTGGCGTTCCTTCTCCTCCAAGGCGGTGCGATGATTTTCCAGATTGGCGGTCGCTAAAGTGAACATTTGCTGAGCCGCCTGTTGTTCGCTGTACCATCGCTGACGTTCGGCTGTTAAGGCCTCTTCGGCTTGACGTTCGCGCTCGGCTTGGACCCGCTCGCGCTCGCGGAGGGCTTCGGTCTGGCGGTGTAGCTGCGTTTCCCACTGACGGAGCTGGGTTTGCTTCTCTTGAATCTGGGCCTCGCGCTGAGCGAGCCTCTGTTCTCTTTCGGCGGCTTCCTTTTCGCTTGCTTCGGCGAGCGTAGCCAAACGGGCGGCCTTGGCATCCAACTCGGCGGCGCGCGCTCGCAGTTCGGCTTCGCGGGTGTCGAAGTCTTGCTCACGCTCGCGGGCCCACAATCGCGCCGAGCGAAGCTCGTTTTCCAGCTCGGCAGCTTCTGCGTTCAGTTGCGCCTCGCGCCGGTCTAGCTCATCTTGCCGACTTCGAAGATGCTCGGCTAATTGCGCTGCCTGCGTTTGCAGTTGGGCCTCGGCATATGCCGGACTCCGCCCGGCGGCCGCCATCGCAAGTTCGCGTGCTACCGGCGCATGCGTCGCCCCAGGTGAAATCGTAGGAGCCACCCCGGCACCTACATGGGGGGCATCGACCCGCGTGGAAAAACGTTCGTCGCCAATGCCGCTATCGGGAGTCGGAAATTGAGAAGCTGTCATAGAGACTCTCGCACGGGCCACGGCAAATGACAATCGACAAAGTTTTCCCTATCGTCAAATTCGGCAGCATCGCCACGCAAAGTTCAGTCGGATTGTCGACGCGCCCACCAGCCCCACCTTCACCACGTAATACAACCACCCGAAATGGTCGAATAACCGGTCATTGAGCGCTCGCTGGCGAAAAGGACGGGGACGCGATACGCTAAACAGAATGAGCCGCCCGGGGCGAGTCTATCCACGCCGCCGCAAAGGTTAAGGGGATGAGTGATAAAGTCTGCGTTTTCACCGAGAGAGAGTTCGTCGCATTTGACTTGGAGACGACGGGCCTTCGCGCTGGTGCGTGCCAAATTGTCGAAATTGCGGCGGTGCGTTTTCGGGGTGACGGGACCGAACTAGGGCGGTATGAACGGTTGGTTAATCCGCAATGCTCCATCCCCAGGCAAGTATCGCGGATCCATGGAATCACGGACGACATGGTCGCCGGGCAGCCCACGATCGACCAAGTATTGCCAGAGTTTCTCGATTTTCTCGGCTCCGAAGAGACGCTGTTATTGGCCCACAATGCGGCCTTTGACGTGGGGTTCATCTCGGCCGACTTGGCCCGTTTAAGGATGCCTGCGCCCCGGCACGAAGTCTTCGATACTTTAGCCATCGCCCGGCAGCGATTGCCTCATTTGCGCAGTCACCGGCTCGACATTTTGGCGGCTTGGCTAGGAACTCGCGGTGGAAGTCACCGAGCGCTTGCGGACTCTTTGACCGTCAAAGAGGCCTTTTTGCGAATGGCGGAGTTACCTCCCGATTTGCGCAACGCCTTCGACCTGCGTGCTTTGGGCAAATCGCGACAATTTCGTGATCCGCCTCCGCCCCTTGCTGCGCCGGGCGGCGAACAGTCGCTTGAGCAAGCCATTGCCCGGCGGCAGCGAATCACCATCGTTTACGACGGCGGCACCAAAGGACTGCAACAACGGCCCATTACGCCGCACCGCATTGTGCGCACGCAAGGCGTTTCGTACCTAGTGGCGTTCTGCCATCTAGACGCCATCGAGAAAACCTATCGCTTGGATCGCATACGCGAGCTGTCGCTGGTGGAATCCTAACCACCTTCAAATTCTGGCGCAGAAGTTGCACTGGGAAGATGGGCATTTTGGAAGTCCCTTTCCAGAGGCGCACCACGATGAAACTGCTCGCATTGGCCCTTGGCGCCACCGTTGCTTTCACCTTGGCGAGTTCTCCGGCCGCAACTTCCGCCGCCGACCCATTCACTTGGCGCTGGTACGAACTGGATAAGGACCAAGACCTTCGCGTCAATCTTTACATTTTTTGGCGCAATACCTGCCCCCATTGTCCGCCGGCGCTCGACTACGCGAATAAGCTGCGGCAACGTCATCCCTGGCTCCAAGTTCGGCGCTACGAACTAAACCAACATCCGGCGAACTTGCGTTTCTATCAGAAGATGGCCGACGCGTTGGGCCAGCCAGCCGGTCAGACGCCAGCGTTTTTCTTCTGTAATCAGATGGTTCTTGGCTATGTTTCGGACGAGCAAAGCGGCCGCAAGATCGAAGCCAACTTGATCCGCTGTTATGAACATCTGAAGAAGCAGCTCGAAGCAAAAAAGAAGAAGAGCGAAGCGGCGTTTCGCGGGTCGATCGAGCATCGCCCACAACAGTTTGCTCTTGCCGCTTCGCCCCGTGCTCCATTCCTGGCGGCGCTTGCCGGCCTCGGACAAGCAGCGCCCGGCAACACGGCGGCGCCGGACGACGAGGACCTGCTCGCTTTGGAGCTTCCTCCGCCCCTTGAATCCGCCGAGCAAGAAGAAGAAACGATTGTGCTGCCTTGGTGGGGCGATGTAAAGACGAGCGCTTTGTCGCTCCCGGTGCTGACTCTGGTCATCGCCGGCTGCGACGCCTTCAACCCTTGCGCCTTCTTTGTGCTGTTGTCGCTCTTGGGCGTGTTGGTCCACAGCCACAGCCGGTGGAAGATGGCCGCCGTGGGCGGCGTCTTTGTGATTTGCTCGGGCGTGTTTTACTTCCTCTTTATGGCGGCCTGGTTGAACATGTTCTTAATTGCCGGGCACTGGCGAGCGATTACCCTTGTTGCGGGCGTTCTGGCGCTGGGGGCCGCGGCTATCAACATCAAAGACTACTTCTTTTTCAAGCAGGGACTATCGTTGTCGATCCCCGATGACGCCAAGCCGAGTTTATTCCAGCGAATGCGGCGCCTGACGAACGCAACGCGCCTGGCGCCGATGCTCTTAGGAGCGCTCGCCCTGGCCGCGGCGGCCAACGCCTACGAGTTGCTTTGCACGGCGGGATTCCCCATGATCTACACGCGCATCCTTACGCTCCGCGACCTGCCAACGATCAGCTATTACGGTTACCTGGCGCTGTACAACATCATCTACGTGCTCCCCTTGGCCGCCATTGTCACGGTCTTCACGATGACTCTGGGCGCCCGAAAATTGCAGGAACGCGAAGGCCGCATCCTCAAGTTGGCCTCGGGCGTGATGATGATGCTCCTGGGCGGCCTCATTCTTCTTGCGCCGCACCTGCTACAGAATGTGGTCGTCGCCGTGGGCATCCTCGTTGGCGCGGTCACACTAACAACGGCCATTGTGCTGCTCGACCGGACTTGGCGAGGCCCATCGCCCCCGCCTCTTTCTCGCAAACCCGGGACGCGTCCAAGCACAAGCAAGCAGGTCAAGGCGATGGGCTAGCTTGCCCTTCTCCATGGAGCCCTTGCATCCGTCCCATTTTTCTTCTGGCGAAATAATTGCATTCGCCGCTCTGGTCTGCTAAAACCCTTTCGCCTTCTCACAGGTCCTACGAGGAGGTGCGAGAACCAGGTCTAGCTTGGCGTTTTGCGCCAAGGGCGGCGTTGCGCCGCCCCGGCTTTCCGCCAGACATCCAACACAAGGAAGGCTGTTTCAGAATTCGCTGTCGGCCGGATACACCCTCAAAGCCCAGCGAACTGGAACAACCCCGCCGGCCGTGGTTACGCTGGGCTTTGAGGGTGTATCCGGCCGGCGAATTCCGTGAGCCTTCCATGTCCCAGGTCTTGTGGTAGACACTTTCTCGCATCTTTTGTTTTTCTATTTTGGCAATTTCTGCATCCCACTCGGATGGCAAGTTGTTCTCTTCTAATCGTTTAGACGAAATCAAGAAACGCAGAAAAATTTGCTTGCATTGGTCATCGTCATCGGTTAAAAATTTCTGCACATCCGTTCAGTATAATAGAGGTTGTGCCCTGCGTGTGGATCCCGTGTGACGGGCCCATGCGCTCCAACCTTATTTATCCCGCGAGAAACCAACGAACTCAAAAACAAGGGAGGTGTGAGACCAGGTCTAGCTTGGCGTTTTGCGCCAAGGGCGGCGTTGCGCCGCCCCGGCTTTCCGCCAGACATCCAACACAAGGAAGGCTGTTTCAGAATTCGCTGTCGGCCGGATACACCCTCAAAGCCCAGCGAACTGGAACAACCCCGCCGGCCGTGGTTACGCTGGGCTTTGAGGGTGTATCCGGCCGGCGAATTCCGTGAGCCTTCCATGTCCCAGGTCTTGTGGTAGACATCACCTCACATCTCTCACGCAGGGCTGGTCGACGGCATGTCGGGCAGCCCTGCTTTTCGAACATACGCTGAGAGTCCCAAGTCACCCCGGCCAAGCCACCTCAACGCTGGCTACCGACGCCTGGAAACAACTTATCGCCGACGCGGAATTCCACTCATCGACCAGCGTTTTCCGCAAGGCCCGACTTTGTGGCGCCGCATGGCATAACTCTCCCTCACAGAGTTGTTGAACTAGCAGCGAACCAAACTGGCAGGCGAATTGCCTGCTCCACCTGGTGGAGGCAGCCTTGTCGACGCAACTGCGATTGGAGGATGTTCGTCAGGCCTGGGTCACGCGTGATCCGAGTCTGGTCGATTTGTTCGTTTCGTTGGCCGAACAACCAGAGCCCCCGCCTGAAACGCCTCTGCGTGAAGGCTCGCTCACCCACGAGCAGGTTCTTACTCAAATTCACAGCACAGGCTTCCGCAAGAAGCCAGCGGACGAACAATGGCGGGTGCGCAGGAAATTGTTTGAGGCGATCGAGGCCCCCACCGCCGAAGCCCCTTTGCCCGATCGCTTTCGGCTATACGATATCGCGCTCGAGTTATGGCAAGACAATGGCCCCTTTGCCCGCACGTGTCTGTTGCGGATTATCGCCGAATCGCCCTTGGTATACGGGCCGTGGAAAGCCTTTAAGCGAATATTCAAGGAAGCCGAAGCGCGCGGCGACACCGAAATTTATGGCGCCTTGGCCGCCCGGTTTGACGCGGCTCTAGCCCAATCCTCCGAGGTGAGCAAGAGCACGCTTGGTTACCTTTGTCGTCGCGCTTGGCGTTACTTGCGGCGGGTAGGCGAAACGCTTCCGGCATGTTACGCCGACACGGCGGTCGACTTCCTCATTCACTACCCCGAGCACGTCAAGTGGTCAAAAACGTGGATCGCCAATCACATTTTCTATCATCAAACCGGCGAGTACGGCGCCCGCAGTTTCCGGTTCCGCCGGGCGCCGAACAACTTGCTCAAGAACCGCGCATTTTCTGAACTTTGGCGCCGCACGCCGCGTCCTTTGTTCACGCTGCTGGAGCGGGCCAAGAATGAGCGAGTCCAGCAGTTCGCGGTCGAATCGCTCAAGACCGATTTTCGCGCAGTGCTGCGCGACGTGGAGCCAGCCTGGGCCGCACGTTTGGTCACGGTCCAAAGCAAGGTGGTTGACGAGTTTCTGATCTGGTTGCTCGATAATGTGCCCAAGTTCGAGCAGTCAGCGTTTCGCGACTTGGGGCTCCACGACGCCGTCCTTCGGCTGTTCGACTCGCCATCATCCGCCGCGCGCGAGTACGCAGCCCGCTACGCCCGCACGCATGCCCGAGATCTCTCAGTCGAAGAGTTGATTCACCTGACGAACAACGACCATAGGGCGGTCCGCGCTTTAGCGCGTGACCTACTACTAGCCCGTGACCCGCGCAAAGAGGTGGGCCTGGACGCTTGGGGACGACTGTTGGAAAGCTACCTGGGCCATAATCTGGCCGAAGAGATGCTGCGCAAGCACTTCGGCGCCAAGGAGCTTACGCCCCAATGGTTCCAGCAACGGATGTTGTCCGACTTCATCTACGCTTTTCAATTCGCCCAGACGCACCTTTCGCAGGTGCATCCACCCAAGAAACTAGGCGCCCGATTCTTCTGTGACTTAATTGAGAAGCTAGACACCAAGTGCACTTTCGCCTCGGACATTGCCGACTATGCCATGAGCGAACTGGCGAAGTTCGATGTAAACGAACTGGAGCCAGAATTTCTCAAACGCCTTTTGGTCCATCCCTACACGTGGCGCATCGCCGTCCAATGGATTGACGAAGGCCGGCTCAAAGCCAACGCGCTGCCCGTCGATTTCCTCAAAATGCTGGCCTATCGTCCGGCATGGGAAACCAACCCCTGGATCGCCGAGTTACGCGCGAATCAACCTTGGGCGAAGCTCTTGCAGTTTGAGGAAAATCTATCGCAAAAGATCCTCGGCTGGTTGGGCGATGTTCGCCGATTCTCGCCCAGCGACGTGGGCTTCGACTGGCTTATGGAGCTGGTCCAGCGGAGCGAACCGCAGTACCGCAACTTCGCCATAGAAACGATGATCAAAGCGTTCCTGCCGGCCGATTTTGCACCGCAGGAACCCACGTCCCCAAAGACGGCCGCCGCCAAGTCGGAAGAGCCGCCGCAAGTCGACTTAGGAGGACAAACGTTCCTCTTCACCGGCAAATTGGCCACCATGAGCCGCGGCGAGGCGCAAGCCAAAGTGCGCAACGCAGGCGGTGTGCCAGCCTCAACCGTCAGCGCTAAGCTCGATTACCTGGTCATCGGCGACGAAGGCTCCCCCCTCTATGGACAAGGCCGCAAAGGCAGTAAGCAAGTCAACGCCGAAAAACTGATTGCCCAAGGGGCGTCAATCAAGATCATTTCGGAAACCGCCTTCCTGCAAATGCTAGCGGGCGAAAAGCGAGAGTTTTCCTCCGACGCCGTTCAAGCCGGCTGCGAACGATTATGGGAAATGCTGACCCAACCAGGAAGGGAGGACGCGCCGCTTCGACAATTCGCTCTTAGGTATCTGCGCCGCCATCACCCCGATATCTGCCTGGCCGCGACCGACCGGCCGGTCGATCCCGGCGCCGAGATTCCCGCCGATTTCCTCACGTTTGAACGCGTCAAACCGCTGTTCTTCGATAGTCGGGCGTCGCTGCGCGAGTTCGCTCTGGAGTTGGCTCAATGGGAATTCGCTCGCTGGAACCCGCCGATCGAAAGTTTGATCGAGTTACTGGAATCTCCTTATCCCAAAGTCCGCGCCTTCGTTGCGCAGGCGATTCTCGCCGAAGACGCGCCCGAGCATCGCCGTTACCGCATTGACCCCGCCGTGTTAACCGCCGACGCGGTGTACAGTTTTTGCGAGTCGCACAACGAAGCTACACGCGCGCTGGGCATGGAGTTAATCCAACGTTACCCACGACTGCAATTGCCCGAAGAACTCTTCCGCCTCACTGAGAGCCCCGACCGCAAGGTCCGAGGCTTCGTGGTCCGCATGCTTTGGTCAATGTACCGAGATCGTGGCGTGACCGATGAATGGAAGCCCAATATTCCCCCAGAAACCACCATCGGAACCAAGCGTAAAAAGGAGCCCAAGGACCGCGGCCCCGGCGTGCCGCCGTCTCCCGAACAACACCCAGCCGACGATGTGCATCTGCGTTCCTTCCTGCGGCGGATTTTGTTTGAAATCCCACCCGCCCGGTTGAACAAAAGCAGTACCGACGGCGAATGGCCGACTGATCGCCTCAAACCACTGCCGGCACGCAAGGCGAAGCTCTCGCTCGTCGAGATGATGCGCGACTTAGCGATCGAGAATCGCGACTTCGCCACCATTGTTTTTCCGGTCTTGCAAGAGTTCATGGCCTCGCATGGCCCTGCCGAAAAGGCCGCCTGCCTGGTGGCGACAACCCGCATTGAAAAGGCCCACCCCGGGTTGAATGGGAATGGCAACGGCCGCGTAGCAACGCAGCCGCCATCGTCATAAGCCCGTCGCGTTCCGCGAGCGTCCTCGTCGTGGCCTTTTGGCGATGGTCCACCAAAACAAACCGTACTCTCATCTCTTTTCCCATGTCCACTGAGAAATATCTCTTCTATCGTGGCGATCTACAGGCCGTCGCCGCAGTCGACGGCGCCAGCGAACTGGCCTTCGTCACCGTCCATCCCGAAGGCCACCCCACGGCCATCTATCGCCTCGACGCCGAAAAGATGGCGCTCACCGCCGCCGACCTACCTTGCGGCGGACGAGCGATTCTCGCCGATGGCAAAACCTGGTGGGTTGCCGGAACCGATGGCCACATCTACCGCCTGGGAGAAAAGAACAAGGCCCCCGTCAAGGTCGGCGAGCCGCTGCCTGCTCCGCCAAACGCCCTTGCGTTGCTTTCAGGCGACCGTCTGGCCGTGCTTGCAGGGAAAGAAATTCAGATTCGCGATCGAAGCCAGGGCAAGGTGGCGCAATCGATTGCGTTGGATGAGCCGGGCCTGTGTCTTGCTGCGGACCCTTCCGGCGAATGGCTAGTGGCGGGGGGCGGCAAGGGAACGATTTGGGTCTTCACGTGTGAAGAGCGCGATGCGTTCGTTCTGAGCGAGTCGGACCGCCTGCACGAAGGCGCCGTAGCGGCGCTAATGTTCGAACCGGGGGAATTGCGGTTCTACTCATCCGGCCTGGATCAGAAACTGCTGCTAACGCACGCGCGCGGCAAACTAGAGCCCGAAGATCGCGGCCGCGGCAACAGCCACACGGACCGGCTCACGGCCATGATCCTGGCGCCGGGCGATCGGTTCCTCACAGGCGGTCATGACGCCACGGTAAAATCGTGGCCCCGTGCCGGCGCTGCCCGTCCCGCCACACTGAAGGATGGCGTCGGCCGCGTGGTGGGACTGGCGATCGTGACCGTCCATACGCGCCATCAAGTGGCGGTCGCATGTCAGGACAATACCCTACGATTTTTCGTCATCGACGCGGCAGGCAAGATTGGACAAGCGACCGCCAAAGTCCGTGACATCTACGCGTGGGCTGACCACGAGTTCAAGCAGACCGACGCTCGCCAACGGGAAGCGGCGCTCAAGCGATTGGCCGAGTTAAACGACGCCCCTGCGGTCGACCGTATCGCTCGTCGCATTGCCGAAGACGCCGACCATGGTTTGCGGCTTCTCGCCGCTCAACTGCTGGCCGACATGACGCACCCGCGCATCCCCAGCGAGTTGGAAAAACATTTGCAACATCGCGACGAAGCGGTCCGGCTGGCCGTCCTTCATGGGTTGCGTCGCCAACTTGGCCCGGCCGAGTTGCGCCCGCTCGATCTGGCGCTGGCCGCCGATAAGGCCGAGATTGGCGTTGCGGCGGTGCAAGCTCTCGAGGAGCTCGCATCTCAGAACGACCAGGCGCTTTCGCGTCTTGTCAAATCGCTCAACGGCAAGCCTTACGAAGTTCGCGCTGCAGCTTTGGCGGCGTTGGAGCGGGTTCACGGCGAGCAATCTCCCACCGCAAACGTACAAGCGTTAGAGTCCAAGCAGGCCGACATTCGGCGCCTGGCCCTCGTGCGTCTTTTTCAACGGAATCTCCTGGACCATCCGCAGGTTGCTTCCGCCCTGCGTCGGTCCTGTGAAGACGCGGATTCTCGGGTGCGTCACACGGCGTTTCTCGTGTCGTGCATGACGCGTCCCCACTTGGTGCAAACTCTTCGCAAACGCGACCCCGACTTGGATCGCCAGTTCAGCGAATTGGAGAACTTCGACCAAGAGGCGCAAAAGAACACTGAACCGGCGGAACCGCCCGCCAAAGAACAGAAACCGTCCAAGAAGAAAGCCAAAGCTTCCAAGACAGCCTCGGCCGAATTGAGCGCCGCCGATTGCGAGCCGCTGTTGCAAGCCGCCGCCAGCCGCATGTTAGATACCTGCCTGCGCGGCGCCCGCGGCCTAGCCTTATTGGAAGATCCCCGAGCGTTGGGGTTGCTGATGCAGCTCAGCCGGGAGTCGGACGCATCAGCCCGGGTGGAGGTTTGCCGCGCCCTCGGCGCGCTGGACGACCCGCGAAGTGCCAAGCGTCTTTGGTCGATGTTAGGCGATTCGGCGCCCGAAGTGCGCGACGCCGCGTTCACCGCTCTCGCAAAAATCTACGCCGCAGAACCACGCACCGCCGCCGACGCCGGCTTGAGCGCCGCTCACGAGGATGTGCGCCGCCGGGCGCTCGAGATTCTCATGCGGGAAGTACGCAAAAAGCCTCCGAAAAAACCGGACGACCCAGGTTGGGACCTGGTGCGGCGCGTCTTGAACGACAGCTTTCCCGGCGTCCGCAGCGAGGCCTTCAAAGCGGTTCTCAACCTGCAATTGGGCGGCGGGGGCGCCAACACACTCCGCTTCGTTCTTGAAAGCGTTCACGAAGACGTTCGCCGCGAAGCGCTCACCGAGATCATGGCGCAGCTCGAACAGCCCTGGTCGCAGCCGCTGCTTTGGGAGTGCTTCAATGATCCGTCACCCACCATTCGCGCCGAGGCATTTGCCTTCGCCGCCAAGCGCGCCAAAGGTTCCGATTTAAGCCATCTGGAAGCGGCGCTCCAATCACGGTGGGACGACATACGCCGCGAGGCGGTCAACGCGCTCGTTCATAAACGCACCAAGGCCGCCCAGGAGTTGCTCGCCCGCGCCTTGGAGGACGAAGACCTGAAGGTGCGGCAACTGGCGCTCGACGGGCTGGTGGAGGCCGATGCCGCGGCTCTACTGGCCGATGCGCTCAAGAGCACGCACGCCGATATTCGCGTTCGCGCTGCCCGTGCGCTTGCCCGCCATGGCGACGCCGCCGTGCTTACACCGCTTCTGGAAATGGCCACCGCCGAGGAGCCTCAAGATGTATCCCAGCGGGACACACATTATGAAGTGGTCGGGGCGGCGTTAGGCGGCTTGGCCGAGTTAGGCGATCCCGCGGCGTTGGTGGTTGTTGCGAAACTTTTAGACCACAAGCACGCCCCGGTGCGCGAGGCGGCCTCGCAGGCGCTCGTCTGGACCGTGCGTGAAGATACGTTGCCGGTTGCTCAGGCGGCGCTCCGCAACGCCGACCCGCAAGTGAAACATCGCGC
This sequence comes from uncultured Pirellulaceae bacterium, assembly GCA_964458385.1. Lineage (GTDB taxonomy): Bacteria > Planctomycetota > Planctomycetia > Pirellulales > Pirellulaceae > JAHWKS01. Next base: position 21,156 of record CAYWIS010000042.1, on the reverse strand, counting down.
GGCGCTTACGCTGGCAGTTTGGGGCGACGCTTCGGCCGCCTCGCTGGTGTTTTCCGACGCCGGGCAAAAGATTCTCGACATCCAAGAGCGGCTTTCGGCGGCCCTCGCCTTAGAACGCGTTGCCGAAGATCAGTTGACACTGTTTCTCGATACGGACGCCGAAGCGGTGCGCAACGCCGCCTTGGCCATGCTCCTTCTACTGGAATGGAGAAATCACGACGGAACTCCCCAGCGGTGCCTTGCGGCGTTGTCGTCCGAGCATCCTCGTGTGCGATTGGCGGCGGCGCGAGCGCTGGAGTGTTTTGCGGATCCGGCCCGCTTTCAAGAGTTCCTTACGCAACTCATCAACGATCGTGGCGATCAACCCGCCTGGACCATCTCGTCCGAAGATGTACAAACGCTGGCCGTGCTGATCGCGTGCAACGATCCTTTGCTACGCGCTCGCACCGCCCGCCTGTTGCTGTTGTGGGGTGAAGAAAAACAAACCGCTTGGGATCAGGCCTGGCGGCTACATCAGGAACGGTTTGCCAAGGAGATTGCCGCATGCCGTAAACAAGACGCAAACCGCAAGTTGCCTCCCTTGGCGTACGATGAGCATCAACTGCGGGAACTGGCGATGGGCGCCTATATTGGGCTGGTCCGAGAACAAGGCCTCGCCCGTGGTCGGACAAGCGGGGCGGGCCCGTTGGTGCTGCGGATTCGGCAAACGGCGTTGCGGCGCTTGGCCGAGTTAGCGGCAAGCTCTGGTGCGTTCCGTGACGCCGCCCGCCCCGTGATGATCCAAGCGCTTGGCGATCCCAACCAAGACGTGCGTTTCCAAGCCTTCGATCAATTGCACGCATTGGGTATGGATAGCAGCCTCTTAGGCGCCGAAGCGATCGCTACGGGACATGCCGATCTCGCGGTGCGCGGAATGAAGCTGCTCACCGAAGGCGCCTCCTCCAAGGACAGCGTGCAAATCCTGGAACAAGTGATGTTGTCACGCTCGGATTCTCTGGCGATCGAAGCCGCTCGCTTGCTCATCGAGCGACAAGGCGTCGTTAAGACCGCTGAAAAGGCGCTCGAGGCGCCCTGGGAAACCCTCGCGGGCCATGCAGTGTCTTGGTTAACGGCGGAGTACAGCAAAGACGAAAAGGCGAAAAAGCTGCTTCATCGCGCCTTGGAGTCGCGATTCCGCCAAGTGCGAATCCAGGCAGCGCTGGAGTTGGCTCAAAAGAAAGACTCTCAGGCTTTGAGTGCGCTCCTTGCCGTGCTCAACGAGCCCATCTGGTCGCAAGATCACAGGCAGGCGGCCGTGGCTCTGCAACAATTGGGCGATCCGCGGGCGGCGGACGCCTTCCTCGACCGGATCGAGAAAGATCCTCAAGGCGCCAGCGCCGTGCTGCTCTTGTTCCCGCTTGCGGGCGGATTCCGAGAGCGGAAAGTTCTTCCGCGGTTACTGGCAATGATGGAGAAAAAGGAATGGCGTAATCCGGCGTTCTTGGCCGCACTTACAATCAGCGGATATGACCAACCCATCGAAGACCCGGACGAGGAGCGCCCCGACCGTAACTGCCTCAAGAAGCAACACCCCCGTCACGATGATGTGCTAACCCAGCTTGCTGAACGCTGTCTCGATCTGGGCGACGCCGGCTTACTCTTGGAGTTGGCGCCGGCCTTGCGCTGGGCGCCCGAGAAGCATGTTGATCCGCTGCTGGCTACGCTTGCCGCGCATTCCGATCCGCGGGTACGGCATGCAGCAGTGGAAGCGATTGGCTGGCGAGTTCGCAAGCGCGGCGCCGACCCGGCGCCGCTGCTCAAAGCGCTTGAACACCGCGACGCCGAAACGAAGTTCATCGCCGCCGAAGCGCTGGCCCGTGCGGGTCGAAGCGATGGTTTAAGCATCCTTCTGTCGGGCGTTGAGTTGATGTCCGACATCGACCTGCGTCGCCGCGCCGTGCAAGCTCTTGGCGAACTCGCCGATGAACGCGCCTTGGACCTGCTGATCAAATTGGCCGACGAAAATAATCACGCGTTGCAAGAAGAAGCGGCCGAAGCGATCGGACGGCTCGGCAAATCCGAGAAAGCTGACGAGATATTCCAAATCCTTCAGCGATTGGTCAAGTTGGAAGGCGGGCTGGCGGAGAAAGCCATTCGTGGTCTGCGCCACCTCAATACCGAGGCTGGCTGGCGGCTAATCCGCGAACAGCTCCGAGTTCGCAATCGTTACGCAGCGGCCGAAGTGCTGGGTTATAACGACGATCCCGCCACGCGCGAATTGCTTCTCGATACGCTCGCCTCTTATACCTCCACCTTTGTGTTGGAGGCCGTCTATCGTAGCGCTCGCCGCCTTTTCGGCCCTGACTCCTTGGAGCCAGATTATGCCCTCGTGCGAAGTATTGTATTAAGGTTCGATGACGACGATGAGTTGGGCAAGGCGGCCCTTGACCGTGTCTGCAAGTTCGGCGACGCAAGCCGGATCTTCGCCGTTCTTTCGCGCGTGTCGCGTAGGCCTATCGATGTGTTCGATCTCTTAGCCAAGAGCTTACTGCGTCGCGAACCTCTGCCGGTCAAAGAAGCGCAGCAAGCCCTTCAAAGCCAACATGCCCGCATCGTGGAAATTGCGGCGTGCATTCTCGGCCGCTCGGGAGACAAAAAGCTGGGGAAAACGATTCTGGCCGCCTTGGAAAAATGGCGCGGCGTATGGGACAATCACCGCGATAGGTTGGTCCCGGAACTGCCCTTAAGTGAAATCACTAACTGTCTTGCGCGGCTGATCTGGGCGGCAGGTCGACTCGATGCGGCGGAAGATGTGCTCATCGCCGTTGTGACCGAACGCCCGGGCGACCCATGCTTCCGCCCGCTTCGGCGCGCCGCCGTGACGGCGCTGGCGGAGTCCAAGCCGTCGCCAGCAGCTTTAGATGCGCTTGTCGCCGCCGCCACCTGCGACGACGCGGATGTGCGTTCGCTGGCTTCTTCCGCCATAGCTCGCTGGGCGCCGCAGCGTGCTCCGGAATTGATCGCCCAGACGGTCGGCGATCGGGTAGCGCTGAGCCGGCTGGCTACAATGGCGGCAGACCAAGCCGCAGCCTCGCTCAAATCGGCCATCGCCAGCTCCCATTATCAAGGTGCGGCGCTGCCGCATTTGATTGCCGCTGGCGACGTCGAGGGGCTGTACGCCGCGGCCCAAGATACGACGCTTCCCGAAACAACGCGGCTAGGAGCCATCGAGGCGCTTGCGAAACTCGCTCGCGAAGACGCAGAGGAAATGCTCGTCGCCTTGGGCGCTAACTCCGCCATCGACGAAGAACTTCGGAAGGCGGCGTGGCGTGGCCGCCGCCGATCGCAACGAGCAAGAATGAAGACCGCCGGCGCCGCAGCCTCGTAATGTGCAGCGCGTTCTTACCGCGGCGGGTTGTCCCAAGCCGCCGCACCGCCAAGAGCGTTCACAGAAACAAGCCAACATCCGTTCGTGCAACGGAATCCAGCTTATGAGCACCGAATTGACCGAAAACACCGTCGAATCTCAGCCGCCTCGCACCGAGGTGCTCTTGGGCTACGAGAGCCCCAGCCAGGTGATCGCATCCGAAAAGGAGGCGCTGGTCGCTTTGCCGGGCAACGTGCATCGCGATCCGGTGCGGCTGGATGCGCGCATTAAAGATCCGTTGCGCTTTCGCGAAGCGATGCTTACGCTGCACGCGGTGGTCGCCTCGGACTATCGCTACAAGCCCAAGGATCGCACCGCCTACATGGCCTACTTGCGCCTGAAACGTGAGCAGGCGGGGATGAATGCCTGGAAAGCCCAGCGTGCGTACTTTGACTGGCTCCAGCGCAATGATCCCTTGGCGTGGATGGTGCTCGATCCGGTCATTTCGGTGCATCCCGATAGCGTGTTATTTGAAGTCTTCAGTAAAGATGAAGGGGCCTACGCGGTGCTGGGCGTCGACCAGACGTCGCTCGAGCTGGAAAGTGAGCCGAGGTACGGCGTGACGAACATCGACTTTAGCGACCGCTTCGCCGAAGGGATCGCCCGCATGCGCAGCTACCGCGATACGCGGCTGGCGGTCGGGCAAGATGCGGTCCGACTGGTCCATAAAGATTCCGATGAAATTCTGGAAAAACAAATCAAGATTCCCGACTCTTGGCTGCGCGGCTTCCTACAGGTGCAGTCGTCAAGCGCCCTGCCGGCGGAACGGTTCACTCTGGCGCCCATTGACCTGTACAACGTGCTTCGTTATTTGCGATTGCACGCCGACCAGAAGGGCAAACGCCGGGGCCTGCGAATTGAATTGACTCCTGGGGAAAAGCCCATTCTGGTGCTGGAGCCGTGGGAAACCGCGTTCACCACTTCGGCCGACATTTACCGTGGTCCGACCGCCAAAGTGTTGCGGGTATGGGGTCGGCGGCGCCTGATGCTGCTCGGGCGCATGCTTCCGTTTGTTGAAACGATCGAAGTCCATGTGCTGGGAAGCGGCCTGCCTAGCTTTTGGGTGTTGCGGGCAGAAGGAATTACGCTCACCTTGGGTCTGACTGGGTTTACCGCGTCCAATTGGTCGCAGGCGGTGAATTTTGATCTTCTACTCCCGCGCAAAACGCAACCAAACGGTTCCGTCCAAAAAGTGATGGAGCATCTGGCCGACCAATGGCGCGATGATGCGGCTGGCATGGCCAAGGCGACCAAACTACAAGGAGCAGCCCTCCTGGAAACCTTACAAACGTGCTGCCAGCAAGGCCTAGTCATGTACGACCTGGCCCATGGCGTCTATCGCCTTCGCCCCCTAACGCAAGACCCATTGGATTTGGAGCGTCTTCGGTTCCGCAACCAGCGAGAACGCAGCGCCTATGACCTGCTCGCGCGCAAAGGCGCGGTGAAGATCGTTTCGGAAAACCGCATTTATGATGCCGGCCTCGAACTAACGGGCAAGGTGACGGTGGAGGAAGATCAGCGTGAGTACCGTCCGCAACTTCTTCTGACCGACGAGGGGCACGTAAGCCGTGCGGACTGTACCTGCACGCTGTTCCGTCAGCAAGGTTTGAAAACGGGGCCGTGTACCCACTTGATCGCGCTGCGGCTTGCCTGGTCGGCGGAAGAGAAGAAACGAGCGGCCAGCAGCCAAGCGCGCGAAACGATCACGGCCGAGACGCGCACCTTTAGCAAACGGCGTCCCGGCGGCGCCGAGATGTACCAGGTGTCGCTCGACCGGCGCCGCGTCAAAGTGCGTTGGGGGCCGATGGGTCAAAGCCCTCGCGTGCAGTCACTCCAGTTCAACACCGACGAGGAAGCCCGCGCGGCCTACTTCGACCGCATCGACGAACTAATCGCCCGCGGCTACCTTGACGCCACCGCCTAACAGCCCGACGACGCACGTACGGCGAACCAACATCGACTTGGTTATCGCATTGCCCTTTGCGCACTTGATTCTTCGTTCAACGCGAATCTTCCAAAGCTTCGGCCTTGTTCCTTACGAGAACGCTTTTTTATGGCCAGACAACGCACCGATCTCCAGAGTTTGTGGCGAGCTATCGAGCAGGCAGGCACAATTCAGGCCTATGTGGAATCCCAGCTTCGCGAGCGGGGCTTCCTGGTGGAGCGTCGCGCGACGGAGGGGATGTCGCAGCGAGAGCTTAACGCGTACAAGAAGTCGCTGCAGGAAGAAGCCGCCGAACGTCGCCGATTGAAAAAGGAAGCCTGGCGAGCGTACAAGGCGAACCACATTGTTCACCTAGGGGAAGGCGTTTATTGGAACGACGAGGACGATTGGGACAAGTGGGATCTGGAACACGCCGAAGAGCGAGCCGCCGCCAACGAGTTGCCGCCGCTGGACAAACCGAATCAACTGGCCGAGGCGCTCGGCATTTCGATCGCTGAGTTGCGGCGACTGGCGTACCATCGTGACGCGGCCGAGGTGGTCCACTATCGCCCCTTCACCATCTCCAAGCGAGATGGCTCTGAACGGCAAATCTGGGCTCCCATGCCTCGGCTTAAAGCCGCACAGCGTTGGATCCTCCGCGAAATTCTGGAAAAGCTTCCCGTACATGGCGCCGCACATGGCTTTCTGCCGGGGCGCTCCATCCTTTCCAACGCCCAAATCCACGGCAACCCGGAAATTGTCCTCAAGATGGACATTCGGAACTTCTTTCCAACGGTCACCTTTCCGCGCGTGCGGGGCGTGTTTCGCCGGGCGGGCTATCGCAAGCAAATCGCAACCTTACTTGCGTTACTTTGCACCGAAGCGCCGCGCGAGATTGTCAAGCTAGATGACAAGACCTATTACGTAGCGTTATCTCAGCGCTGCCTGCCGCAAGGCGCTCCGACGAGCCCCGCTATTACCAATACGCTCTGCCTGCGAATGGACTACCGCTTAAGCGGGCTGGCTCGCAAGCTGGGCTGGCGTTACACTCGCTACGCCGACGATCTCACGTTTAGTTTGCCCAATGGCCACCAGGATCCCCCGCAGTTAGGAAAGTTGATCGGCTCGGTAACGCGCATCGTCGCGGCTGAGGGCTTTTCCATTCATCCCGAGAAAACGCGGGTTGCACGCAAAGGCTCGCGGCAAACGGTAACGGGCTTGGTGGTCAACGGCGCCATGCCGCCGCGTGTACCGCGTCGTTTGCGGCGGGAACTGCGGGCGGCAATTCACAATCTGCGGAACGGCAAGCCGCTGCAACCTGGAGACACACCTAGCCGCCTTGCTGGCTACGCCGCTTACATCTATATGACGAATCCGGAGCTGGGCCGCCAAATGCTCGAAGCTCTAGACGCAGCCGCCGCCCCTTTGGGATAAACGGTCCAGAAACGCCCATTTCCGTTCAGCAACGCAGCCATGGGCGGCGATGGCCATTCGGCGCTACTTGTGAACGTCGCCGACTGCATTAGTGATAGTGAGAAAACCACCGTTGCCAGGAAGGCGATCAAGGCGACCCCCGCAAAAGCATCTTCCCCGAACCGGTGCGTACGGATCGCTGTGCCTACCGTCGGGTTGACAAACTGCGGGCGAAGCACAACTTGCTCTAACCCCGCCGCCATCGCCTTGGCCGAGACGAATCGCTCCTGGGGGTTCTTTGCCAGAGCTTTTGCAACGATCCCACGCCACGCATGGGGGACTTTCTCCAGGTCGGGTTGCTCCAGCAGATGCTTGTAGAGCACTTCGGCGGCGCTTTCACCGTCAAAGGGAACGCTGCCCGTTAGCATCTCAAACAGCATGACGCCGCAGGCATAGATGTCAATTTCACGTCCGTAGCGGCCGCGAGCGACTTCGGGCGCCGTATAGCAGAGCGTGCCGACCGTTTCGGTATGACCGGTGCGGCGACTTTGCGACATGACCTTCGCCAAACCATAATCGGCGATTTTCACCACACCGTTTTGCCGCAAGATATTGCGCGGTTTGAGATCGCGGTGGACAATGCCCGCATCGTGCAAGTGCGCCAACCCCGCCAGGACGCCCTGCATCCACTCGGCCGCCAAACGCGGCGAAAGCGGCCCTTGCGTTCCGTCGAGCGTTTCCGCCAATGAAGGTCCGTCGGCGTAGTCCATAACCACCCACCAGTCGCCCGCAGCCGACTGCCGTACATCGTGGAGGTCCAACAGGTTCGGGTGGCGGGGCAATCGCAAGCAGTCGCGCAAGCCACGCAGCTCAATTTCCCAGTTCCGCTGCAAGAGCTTCAAGGCCAGCGTCTTGCCGCTATCGCTGACGGCCTGATACACTTCGCCGCTGGCTCCCCGTCCGACAGGACGCAGAATCGCAAGCCCCGGCAAAGGACGATCACTCGCCGCATAGGCAAAACGCAAGGACGGCGTAATGGATCGAGGTTCAACGGGCGGCGGAGTAACCGGCGGCGATCGCAGCACGGGAGCCGTTAGCAACTCTTGGAGCAGCTCGCAGATGTTGTTGTATCGTTGCGCCGGCTGAGGATCCACGGCTTTCGCCAGGATTGCCGCATAAGGCTCGGCAAGTCCCGCGAGCCAGTTACCGGTCGGGTCAAAAGCGCGGCCCGAAAGCATCTCCACCAGAAGCGCTCCTAAGGCGTATAGATCTGCTTTATCGAATCGCCTGGCGAGTGTTTCGGGCGCTGTGTAGCGAGAAGTGGGTAAGTGCTCCTCGCCGCCGCGCGGCTTTGCGAACACCAGGCCATAATCGGCTAACTTGATCACGCCGTGCTCAAGCCGCACATTACTGGGCTTGAGCCGGCCGTGGACCAAGCCCGCTTCTTCTAACTCCTGCAAACCTGCGGCAATTCCTTGGGCCCAGCGCAGCGCTTCCTTGAGACGCATGCCGTGGTTGCGCTCGATCAGGGTATCGCCCAGACTGCGTCCGGTTGCATACTCGCGCACAAGCCAGCTTTCGCCGCTGGGGGATTGGAAGAGGTCAACCACATCCACAAGATGCCGCGCGGGCCGGCCTTTCATTCGCTCGAAAGTTTTCCGGACCAGTTCGCTGTCGGCGGTAAGAAGACGCGCTACGCGTTGGCGTCCCTGGGAATCTTCCACCAGGTAGGCGTCGCCCACATCGTTGGCACCTAAGGGATATTGAATGACGTAATCGCCGAGAAGGCGTTCTCCTGGCCGGTAGACAGACGGGCGTCCCTCGGGCGCCAAAGGACCAGCGGCGAGTGTCACGGTGACCTCCGGGTGTGCAGGCGCGCTACCTCGTAAGCCGTATTGTACGGCGCGCCGCATGGCCAGTGAACAGATGTGCGCGTTAACCGCCGGAAAATTTGCCTCTAGAGGGGAGCGACGCCGATTTATCTTCGCCTAGGATTCGGTCACAATGTTGCCGTCCAGTTGCGTGCGACTGGCGATTGGCTTTTGCTCCCGGCGCGTCTTTGAGGAGAACGGCTATGTCTCAGCAAAGTACGACTCTCACGCGGCGACGTTTTCTTGTAACAGCCGCCAAGGCTAGCTCGGTGTTCGCTGCCCCAATGATTGTGCCCGGGCGGGTGCTAGGCAAAGACGGCGGAGTGGCGCCAAGCGAACGCATCACGCTGGCCGGTTTGGGCATCGGTCCGCGTGGCAGTTATGTGCTTGGCTGTTTTATGGATGAGCCTGTGGTGCAGTTTGTCGCCATTGTCGATGTACGCAAGGATCGGCGCGAAAGCGTACGGCAGCGCACCGAAGAAAAATATGGCCGCGGCGTGAGGATGTACCGCGACTTCCGCGAGATGTTGCCGCGGGAGGACATTGACGCAGTGTTAATCGCCACCGGCGACCGCTGGCATACGCCTGCTTCGATCTACGCCGCCAAGGCGGGTAAAGACATCTATTGCGAAAAGCCGTGCTCCATGACCATCGCCGAGAGCCAGGCCCTGGCCGACGCCATGCGGCGCTATGGACGGATTTACCAAGCCGGCACACAGCGGCGAAGCGTGGCCAACTTCATCTTTGCGAAAGAGCTTTGCCAAACGGGCAAACTGGGCCGCTTAACAGCAGTGCACGCAAATACGCTTCACCCCGCTACAAGCCATGACTGGCTGCCGGCGCAACCTACGCCAGCCCCCGACGAGATCGATTGGGATCTCTGGCTCGGACCTACGCCCTGGCGGCCCTACAACCAGCAGTATGTGAACGGCGGCTGGCGCGGGTTCTTTGACTTCCATGGCGGAGGAATCCTGGAATGGGGAGCGCACACCGTGGACCTGTGCAATTGGGCCGGCAGCAACGACGAAAAGATGCCGGTGCGTTACGAGCCAACTCGCAGTGGATGCATCGCCACCTACGATGACGGCTTGAAGCTGATCATGCGTGACTCTGGCTGGATGGGCCTGGGCACGTGCAGTGTCCGTTATGAAGGAGAAGACGGCTGGGTGGAAACGGGCGACACCGGCCGGCTGGAGTTCTCATCGGGACAACTGCGCGGCGAGCAGCGGCAATTCCAAGAGGCGGGTACGTCGGCGGTCAGCCATGTGAAGAACTTCTTGGAATCGGTCAAGACCCGTAAGCCGGCGAACTCGAACGCAGAAGTGGTGGCGCGCAGTCACATTATCTGTCATGCGGCGTACATCGCCTGGCAATTGGGGCGTCCTCTGACGCTTGACCCCGTCAGCGTCGAGTTTGTTGACGACGGCGAAGCGAACGCTATGCGTTCGCGCCCTTGGCGCGCCCCGTGGCGCATCTGACCCGTCGGAGTGAGCCCACCGCCCCTCACGCTGAAGGAAACCCTCGATGTCGCTTCCTCGACTGTTTGTGCTTGCATCGATTCTCATCGTATTCATCAAGGCAGCGTCGGTTCTCGCGCAAGACAATGCTCAAGCGATTTGGACAAAAGACGCCGAGCAGTTAATTGCGATCCTTAACGACCCGGCCGCATCGGACTTCGCAAAGGCCAAAGCCTGCCAACGCCTGGCCGTTGTCGGCGACGCTCGGGCTGTGCCCGCGCTTGCCGCTCTGCTAGGCGACGAGGAGTTGAGCCTTTACGCCCGCTTTGGCTTAGAAGCCATTGACGGCCCGGCGGCGGCCGCCGCACTGCGCGAGGCGGCCGGTCAATTGCAAGGACGCTTGCTGGCCGGAGTGTTCAACTCGCTTGGCCAGCGGCGCGATAAAGAATCGGTGGACCTGCTCGCCCGGCATCTCACGCATGAGGATGCGGCGGTCGCCGCCGCCGCTGCGGGCGCGCTGGGTTATATCGGCACAATCGAAGCGGCCGAGGCGTTGCAAAATGCACTGACGCAGGGTGTGGGCGTCCCAACCGCTGTGGCCGACGCCTGTTTACCATGCGCCGAAGCGCTCGTCCAAGCCGGGCAAACGGAGCGAGCCGTCGCGCTACTCCAAGCGGTCGTTCAGGTTGATACGCCCAAACACCTCCAAGTTGCCGCCTTGCGCGGTCAGTTCGAAATCTTGCAAGAGAAGTCCAAGGACTTGCTCCTGGCCCAGATTCGCTCAGAGGACGAACCTTTCTTTCGTCTGGGGCTGGCCATGGCCCGCCAAGTCCCCGGCGAAGATGTGACCGCAGCGCTGTTAGACCTATGGAAAACTTTGCCGCCAGCAAAGCAGGCGTTTGTGTTGCTGGCCTTAGGCGATCGGCCTACGCCGCCGCCTCTTGCTTTGTTGAAAGATGCCAGCCAAAGCGAGGCCATGGAAGTACGCGAAGCGGCGATCCGGGTGCTTGCCCAAGTGGGCGATGCTTCGGCCGTGGCGATCCTGCTGGACGCTGCGCTCGATGAGGGGCCGATCGCTAAGTCGGCTCATGCAGGGCTTGTGTCGCTGCCAGGCGAAGAGGTCAATCGGGCGACGATGGCCCGGCTCAGCGCAAGAGAAAGCCGTGCTTCTGCGATTACTCGGCGAACGCCGCACAACCGCGGCGGCGCCCCTCGTGCGCGAAGCACTGGATGATTCGAACTCCGCGGTCCGTTCGGCGGCGCTGGCCGCTTATGCCCAGTTAGCGGAGTTGAAGGATTTGGATGTGCTCATCGAACAGGCGCTTACCCGTGGACCGACAGCCGAAAGCCAACCGGCCCGGTCGGCCCTGCGTGCAGCGGCGCTGCGTATGAGCGACCGCGAAGGCGCCTCAGCCAAGTTGGCGGCGTACCTGCAAGGAGCAGCGCCAGAGCAGCAAAGTTTTTTGCTAGAGCTTCTAGGCCACGTGAGCGGTCCGACGGCCCTAGAGGCTATGACCGCAAGCGTTAACTCAGCCAATCCTCAGATCAAAGACGCCGCCACGCGCGTGTTGGGCAGTTGGCCCAATGCCGACGCTGCTCCCGCGTTGCTGAATATCGCCCGCAACGATTCTGAAGCCAGGTACCAGATCCGCGCCCTGCGCGGTTATCTACGCATTGCCCGGCAACTCCAGTTGCCCGACGCCGAACGTCTCGTCATGTTCCGCACGGCAATGGAGCTTGCACGCCGCGACGAAGAGCGACGTCTGGCAATGGACGTGCTAACGCGCATACCGTCGGCCGAGACACTCCAGATTGCCGTGTCGTTCCTGGAGGATCCGGTGCTAAAAGATACAGCAGTCGCCACCGCGCTGAAGATTGCGCCCAGGGTCGTCAGTGCCGACCCCAAGGCTGTGGTAACGGCGATGCAAGCGATCCTTGCCGCAGGTCCCTCAGACGACTCGGCGGCTCAAGCGAAGCGCCTGCTAGAACAAGCCCGCACTGGCTCGTAAACCGACGGCGTATATCGTTTATCGGCGACGCGCGAGCCGCCGATACGCCAAACTCCCCGCCGCTACGCCGCCTTGCGGCGGGATTGGTAAAGGTACGGATTGAGTGACGGATCGTTGTACATTTTGAGTTGGCGATACGTCTTATGACGCTTGCGTCCGGCAACGATGTCGTCGAGCAACTCCTGCAACGAGTTCGACAAATCTTCGTGCTGGATCAGGCAGATGCCTAACTTCCGCTCCACCGATTGCAGGTGGTCGGCTGTTACGTCCGTCCGCTCTAGCTGCTCCTCCAAGTGATAAATGCGGAGCGCAAGAATCGAAAGCCGGTCGATTGCGCTGCCGGGGGTTTCGGTATTGAGCGGCGCATCGGGCGCGGTAACGACTCCGCGGCGATCTAGTTCGTCGGTGATATAGTCATCGATCTTCTCGATCCAATCGTTACGTTGCTGGTTGTACCGGTCGATGTTGCGTTTGACCTCGGCGATACGGGCATCCGACACGTCACGACTGCGGGCAATATCTTCTTCGTGCCACAGGCGGAAGTTGAAACTGAACTGCTGGCACACAACGGCGAGAAATCCATGGTACTTGTTGGCGATTTCTTGCTTGTGCCATTGCACCACCATTGCCCGGTGCAAGTCGGTGATCTGGCGAACGTTAAACATGGCGCCTCCTTGCGGCCAAAGAATCAGGGCAGCGGAGCATAGCGTTTTACGTCGGATTCGCACAAGGCCAACTCCGCCTGCCGCAGATTTTCCTGGCTCTTGCGACCATTACCGCAACGCTCCGCCCAAGGGCTAAACCCCTGGATTTCCCATGGGTGTAGTGACGTATCGCCTGTCGCATTGTGACAACCATTTTCTCGCGAACTCCCTTGGCGCGAGATAACTTGGCGGCGTAACGCTTGCGATCTTGCCTCGTATTCCTCTCTCTCCTTCTCCTCTCTTAAAGGCCTACCCCACCATGCGACGTACACACCGATCCCTTAAGCGTTGGCGCCCTGGACGGCGGCGCCTGGAACCGTTGGAGAACCGCCGGCTTCTCGCGGGCGACTGGCAGAACCCGGTGATTATTCAAGACGCCAATTATTCGGGCTACATCGATGTGGGCGATGTGCTGACGGTGGTCACCGACCTTCGGGCCTATGGAATTCCGCACCACTTGCCGATCCCGCCGGTTCCGCCCGAGACGCCGCCTCCCTTCCCCGATATTGACGGCAACGGACTGGTCAACTTCTCCGATATCCTCGAGGTGGTTACTGAGCTGCGGGACGGCCTGGGCATGCCTGCGCCGGTCCTTGTCGCCAGTCTTGCCGACGACACGGGCAACCCAGGCGATGGCGTCACGGAGATCCCCACAATTACAGGACGCATTACCGATCATTTGTTTGCCGAGACTCGGCTGGTCGGACGTCTTGATAACGGCGGGTTGTTCCTCATTCCCCTCAATGAGGATGGTAGCTTTACCTTCACTCCCGATCTAGCCTTCGACGGCTCGGGCAACGGCGCCCACGTTGTCGAATTGTTCGCTCAAACTCGCGGCGGCGAAGTCGGCAATGCTGTTGTACCGTTCACCTTGGTCAGTTCGCCGCAGTCGCCTCTGACGATCGACTTGAACGGCGGCGCCGATCCCGGCAATGACTTCACCGCCACGTGGACAGCCGCGGGCGACCCCGTTTCGATTGTCAGCCCAGACATTACCATTACAGGGGCGCCTACGGGGCAGATCACTTCGGCTATCGCCACCCTTGTTAATCCGCTGACGCGGCCGAATCGTGCTTCGGCGCCTACGGTGCAGTTCCTGGTGGAGTCAGCCAACCTTTACCAGGTCAATCGCCATAGCCAGGATCAAGGCCGCCCCATCTTGCCGCTGTATACCGATTTCGGTGCTGGCGGGGTCTATGGGCAACCCGGTACAGCCAGCTTCAATATCGATTCTGACGGCAATGACCCCGATGCGGCGGTCGGAACCAGCAGTTTCCGTCTTACCTGGACCGGCGAAGGCGTGAACGGTTTCTTTGACTTCGGGCTAGGCTTGGCGGTCCCCAACCGCCCGCGCGATCTCGTGGACTTCGGTGAGGTGGCGGAAGTACGTTTCTTCGCCAAGGGCGATTCCATGGGGCAGCAGGCGCGCGTCAAGGTGTTTGGCTTACAAACCGGCGGTGGTTTCTTCGAAATCATGTCGCAGGTTCTTACGCTTGACGTCGCTTGGGGAGACTACACTTTGCCACTGCCTCCCGGGTGGACTCCCGACGAGCTACACGCGGTCCAGTTCGTGATTGGCGATGAACTTCCTGCCGGCAACCGCACGATCAAGGTTGACGAGTTGCGTCTGGCGACCATGGGTTCGGACCCGTTGCGTCTTGCGCAGTCGTATCGCCCTGGTGGCTGGGCGGCCAGCGACAGCCCGCCAGAATCTCCCGCAGGTCGCGATCTCCATGTCTATCCCAACCGTGCCTTCCTTTATGACCAAGCGACCACCATCATCGCGCTTCTGGCGGCGAACAGTCCGCAAACCCGCCAAGTAGCGATTGACATGGGCCGTGCGCTTCTTGCGATCGCCAACGCCGATGGTTCGTACTTCAATGAGCGGGTCAGCGGCCATGTCCTGCTGGGCGACGGAGCGCCCCGGCCGCCATTTTCGCAACTTCGGTCGTTGGGCGATAACGCCTGGATTGGTATCGCATTCATTCATCTCTTCCGCCAAACCGGCCAAGCCGCCTTCCTCAACGCTGCCCGCAAGGTGAGCGACTGGGCCGAAAGCGAGCTTAAAAATTCCGGCCCCCTGGGCGGTTATCGCGGCGGGTTTAACTCGCAAGGCAAAGCGGTTGCGTACCGCTCCACTGAACACAACCTTGACCTTGCCGTTCTCAACCGGATGCTGGCCCACGAACTAGGCAAGCAAAGCTCTTCAGCGGCCGTCGACTACCACGCCCGCTATCTGCACGCCGCAAACTTTGTTCTGGCGATGTTCGACAACATCGACGGCAAATTCTGGATAGGCACAACCACCGGCGACACGACCAACCAAAGCTCCGTGCCACTGGACACCCAACTTTGGACCATTGCGGGCCTTGCTCAAACGCCCGAATTCGCAAACGTTATTGACTGGCGCCGGCCCTTGGCCTGGGCCGAAGCCAACCTACGCATAAGCGATGGTCCGATCACGGGCTTCCGCTACAGCACCGGTTCACCGCCCGATACCGTGTGGCTGGAAGGAACCGCCCACGCCGCCGTCGTCTACGGGTTGCTCGGCGAACCGGCCAAGCGGCAAGAGCTGCTGCAAACGCTAGAGGTCGCTCGCACCACCCATCCCGCAGGAGATGGCCGGGGAATCGTTGCCGCCAGCCGCGATGGCCTGGTGGACGCAACGTTGGGCGACATTGCTTTTGATGCGCGTTTACATCTATCGGCCACCGCTTGGGCGTTCCTCGCTGCTCAGGGCGATAACCCCTTCGCCCCGCTTGCCGAGAAGATTGAACGGCTTGCCGTTGATGCCTCAGGCACGTCGATTGCCGCACACTTCGACGAGCCGACCGGAGTGCTTTCGCTCCAAGGCCCCGACACGGTGGAGAACTTCCAGCGTGTGCTTGCCACCTTAACCTATGACGTGCAATCCTCCGCCCTCACCGGTGAGCGCCGCGTGGAAGTTACGATAAGCGATGGCGACATCGTTAGCGCCCCGGCGATCGCCCGAATCTTGCTCGATTAACAGATCCTTGCTGATTGATCACTCGGCAAGATCCTCGAACCGCAATTCGTAGTGGGTGACCATCGCGTCGTTTTCCTGATAAACGACGCAGCTTAGCCCGCGGAAGCAGCGCAACACATCCATCATCCGCCGGAAGGTAGGCCTGTCTTTGTGCAGCGTTGAGGATTGCTCCGCCACCACCGCCTGACCACGAATAACGCGCTCGTCTTGCGCTGGCGGCTGGGGCCTTGCAGGGACCGCTTGCGTAGCGTTTGGTTGCGGCGGCGGGAGCGGCCTCGGCGGGATGCGCGCCGATGGCCCCGTAGCGGCCGCCCCACCGGCGCGTGGCTCGGGCCGAACGGCGCTTGGCGTCCGCGACGAAGGGGCGCGCTTTGTTGCAACCGACGGTGTGCTGGCACCCTCGGGCGTTCTAGGCAGAGGTTCGGAACGAGCCATGCGCTGCTGCTGACGCTCCTGGCGCCGTAGCTCGGCTTTCTCCCAAGCCCGCATCAACCACGGTTCGGCGATATCGACCAGGCCGGCAAAATCCAAGTACGCGGCCGCCGCCAGTGCCCGGTCGGTATCGGCCAACACACCGCCCACGCCAAGCGGCTGTGGCTCCAAGAGCTGCAAGGACTTCGCTGGCAAATAAGAAAAGACCGCGAACTTGTCGGAAATCGCCACATTCGGCGCCACACGGCCATCAAAACTCCCATGTTCGGAAAGCGGATAAGAATACAGTTCGCCTTGCTCCACGACTTGTCTTGTCGGCCTGGGTACAGCGTCAGCAAGGGAACGGGCAGTCGACGCGGGAGTCGTCGGCGATTCGGAGCGGCCTTCTGCTTGAACCTCCTCCACCACGGCGCGGATGCCGCTCCATACCTTGTCGGCCACGGCGAGGTATTCCTGGCAACCCTGCTTGAACTTCTCGGGATCACTCACACCACAAACAAACGCGGCGTGGAGTCTCGGTAACGATGCTGGCGACAGCGCGCCGTCGCCTCGGGGGGCGACTTCCGTTGCGTTATGTACGTCGGCTTCCAGCACTAGCGTCATTTGGCCGTCGGCAAGGGCAGGGAGCAACAGTTGCCGGTTCGCGCGGTCCAGCCGCGCTAAGAGGGGCTGCGCCTGGCGGCGAAGATCGGCATACGCCGCCTGCCGCCGTGCGTCCATTTGCTTGAGGCCAATTTTCTCAAAGTAGTACACCGCGCGCCCAAGCCCATGGATCGTCTGATCGTAATCCTCCATGGTGATCGGCCGGCGGGCAGCTAAGAACCCCAGCGGCTCGCCTCCGACGTGGTTCAACACCGTGAGTGGTTGCGAACCATCGAGTTGCGTCGTTTCCGACCAATCATACCAATAGCCTTCGTAACCACGCTCGGTAAGAAACGAAAACCGCAGCGTCGCTCCCTGCGAAGATGCCGCGGCCGCAGCACGCGCCGACAACGTGCGCATATCGGCCACAAGCTCGCCCCGTGTCTCCGGATCGATGACTTGGTGGGAAGACTCGCTTGCCGTAGCTGGATGCTTGAGGAACTCCTCGAACAAGAACGAGCCATAAATCTGATGCTTATTGGCGGCTGAAGCCCGAGCGCGGTATTCCTGGCTTATGTAAACAATGGACGTAAGTGGCTGATCAGCGACTTGCCGCAACGGCTGGAATTCTGGCCGGTCAAGCAACCAGGGACCGGTTTCGAGCCGTTGCAAGTGATCGTTAGTCTCTCCAAGCGAAATCAACAAGTAATCGCCGCGGACACCAATGCTGACCGTCGCCCGCTTGGAGTTAAGAATCGCTTCGACGCGGCGCCGCAACTCGGGATCGACCTGCTCTAGTTCACCCTTGGGAACCATATCCCACGGCAGCATCGAACCTTCCATGGGCCACGTTAGAAACTCGGCGCCGGCAATCTGTTCGCGCCGCAGACGATCAATCCACGGCCGCCGATCGCGCAACAACGTTCGAAGCAAGTCTTCCAGTCGATCGATCTGCCGAC
Source organism: uncultured Pirellulaceae bacterium (assembly GCA_964458385.1). GTDB lineage: Bacteria > Planctomycetota > Planctomycetia > Pirellulales > Pirellulaceae > JAHWKS01. The sequence continues at coordinate 3,392 of CAYWIS010000042.1, read as the reverse complement.
GCGCTCGTTCCGTGTCGGTCACTTTGAAGCCGATCACCGTAGCCGGAACACACAACCGATCGGGGTTGTCAGCCAAGATACGCAAGGCGACGTGCGCCGCAATCCGTTCCGAGTCGACCAGAGACCGGCCCCGGCGCAACGCCTCCCGTTGCGCCGACATGGACGCCTGGTTGGCCTGCGCCGAGAGATCCACCAGGTCGGCGAACGAAGCGTCGCCATACCAGAAGACCTCGTGCGTTAGAGCATCCACTGCGAAGTTTACCAACTCGCGGTTCTCTGGCTGTTCAAACCATTGACGCAATCGATTACCGTTGGGGTCGTTCCACCGTGCACGCCATGCCTCTAGCCATTCGGCCATGCTGGGCGTTTCCAAAAGCCGCTGAATGGCGCGGCTTTGGAAGACCGCCCGCACCTGCTCTTCGTTACGAAGACACGCGCGAAAGAACGCCGCGTCATCGGGAACCATCTGTAGCGAAGTGGATTCGCGCAAATTCGCGCCGGTGTTTACTTCTTCGGCCCGGCCCGCAGGAAGCCATAATCCGGCCAGCGCCGTAACCGCAACGATTCCCCAAGCCCCATAAGTGCGCGCCGCCATGACGCGACCTCCTTCATCCGATTTGAAAAGTGAGATCTCGGAAGAGGCCCGCCACCGAGACGATGTAGCTGCCCTAGCGGTTAAGAGCAATCGGCGCGCCAGCTTGGGATCAACGAGGGTTTGCTTTGTCGCTTGCACAACGACGTTCAAGAAGGCAAGACGCACCACTCATTGTGTCATCTTGTCGACGGAATCGCACAAGGCGCGCACCGATATGCAGGAGATTCAGCGAGCCTTGGGTCGTCCTCGGTTCCTACTTGAAAATGCGCCGGTGGGGGCGCGCCAGCGTGTTTGGGAAATCGTGTCGTACTTAACGCACCCTACCAATCCAGCTTGGCCAGCGACGAACCTTCGTGATGCAGCGGCGCACGACCAGCCGGGCTCGCAGGGAGGCCTCGGTTGGGGTAGGCTGGAACTATTCGGAAACAAGACGATTGAACGTCTCGTCGCGATGTCTTGCGGAAAGCCGGCCCACGATGAGAACTCCTCGCTTAGGGGACGCGCTGCACGACCCACCACGAAAGTGAAGAGACGCTCGATATAATTGGTGTGAAGCTACTTCGCGCAGGACAGCGCACCGTTCTTCCTACGGCTTTCCCCTCAAGGCCTCCTTGTAACGCTCCTGTGTGTCACTTTGCTATGCCGTCGCAGACGGCGTGAACTGCTCATGCGCCGCACTCTGCTTGGTATCTTCGCAATCGTTTTCTTCCTCGGCGGCGTGGGGCTGTTCTTCGCCGGCCCGGTCACCGAAACGTATCGCATGCTCTCGGCAAGCGGCATCCGCATTGGTTTAGTGCTAGGAGCGTTCTGGCTGGCGTATCCGCAGCTGACGTACGTGCCGTGGTGGTTCGTGCAGGCGCTGCTGATTGGAACGCTCGTTATCGCCGTTCGCCCCAAAGCCGCACTGTTCGTCTTGCCTCTTCTTGCGGCGCTGTGGCTCATTCGACCGAAGCAAAAGAAGCCGGCTCAGCAGAAACGCAAGAGGCGTTCCTCCTTGCCTTCCAGGCGCTAAGCGAGGCAATTCTTAACCTCAAGGCGGCAAGTCGATCGCCTCTTCGGCGGGCAAACGAAGGCCGCAGGGCGCGACGATCTCCCTCGCCTTTCTCGCAGAGCCAGCAGAGAGAGCAAGGCCCACGCCCGCCCGCTCCTTTGCGGTTTTCTCCGCAAACTCTTGCCGTAGCCTTTTGCAAGGGGCATATTGAAATCTGCCGACTGCTTTGGCGCCGTCTTTGCACCGCCTTGATTGCTGCAACCGTCAACACCCGCAGATATTCGGGTTTGCAATGCAGCAAAGGAGAGGGCCGTGGCGACCAACCTGCAACAACCACCCTTGGTGTTAATGACCGGCAGTTCGGGGCTCATTGGAACCCGGGTGGCCCAAGCATTGAAGGATCGCTATCGCGTGGTCGGCTTAGACAAAAAGCCGCCCGATCCGGCGGCGCCGCTGGAGTTCATTGCGTGCGATCTAACGAAAGACGATAGCGTCGCCGACGCCATGGAGCGCGTCGTCCGCAACTATGGCGACCATGTGGCCAGCGTGATCCATCTGGCGGCGTACTATGACTTCGCAGGTGAGCCCAGCCCGCTCTATGAGACGCTCACCGTTGAGGGATCTCGCCGCCTGCTAGAGCAACTCCGCGAGAAATTCGCCCAGGTTGAGCAGTTCATCTTCTCCAGCAGTTTGCTGGTGATGAAGCCCAGCGACGACGGCCAGCCCCTCACCGAGGCCTCTCCCACGCAGGCCGAGTGGGATTACCCCGCATCCAAGCTCGACGCCGAGCAGGTGATCGATGTCGCCGCGGGGGATCTGCCTGTCGTCATACTGCGTATCGCAGGCGTGTACGACGACGATTGCCATTCCATCCCCATTGGGCAGCAGATTGCGCGCATCTACGAGAAGCAGTTGGAAAGTTACTTCTTTCCCGGCAATCAATCGGCAGGGCAGTCGTTCATTCACCTCGACGATTTGGCGTCGTGTTTTGCTCGTGTGATCGAAAAACGCGACGAGTTGGGCCGCCGCGAACTCTTCCTTATTGGCGAGGAAGACGTCATGAACTACGGCGAGTTGCAGGAACGCATTGGCGAACTGCTGCACGGCCAAGAGTGGCCCACGGTGCGCATTCCCAAGGTGGTCGCCAAGGCCGGAGCCTGGGTGCAGGAGCGTCTGGCCTCTTCCCAAGAGGAGGAGCCCTTCATCAAGCCCTGGATGATTGACCTGGCAGATCAGCACTATCCCGTCAGCGTCGCGCACGCCCGGCAACGCCTGGGCTGGAGCCCCCAACGAACGCTCCGCGAAACCTTGCCGCGGATGATCGAAAGCCTGCGGCGCGATCCCTCGCATTGGTATCGGGAGAACAAGCTTTCACCTCCCAAGGATGTGGAGACTGCGGCGAAGGATTCGTGACACCTTTTCAGGAGAACCTCTATGGACCTGTTTCGCCGAACGGAACTGAACGAACTCTTCGAACATCAAAAAGAGCCGTG
>CAYWIS010000042.1:0-289 GCA_964458385.1 uncultured Pirellulaceae bacterium | reverse complement strand
AACCTGTTACGCGAGGCGGAAGAGAAGCTGATTGAACGCGGCATGCGCGGCCCCGACGCGCGAGAGTTTCTGCAAGAAGCGCATCAGCTTCAACATGACCCTACTTTCTGGCGTCACCTGAGCGATGGCCTTGCCATGTTCTTTGCTCCGCAGTTCCACCGCCGTTGCCGCGTGCCCCCACTCGTGCAGGGTCAACGACAGCACCATCGGCAGCCACAGCCAAAGCACCCGCTGGGCCATGTCGACGAGCTCGACGTTCATCGCAACGATTCCCGTTCCGGCATCCGAG
>CAYWIS010000041.1:0-34130 GCA_964458385.1 uncultured Pirellulaceae bacterium | reverse complement strand
CCCGCCGCGGTCCTGGTACTGATCGAGACCGTCCACGTCGTCGGGATGGGGGCGAAAGATCAATGGCCTTTCCGTCGCTGCCAGCCACGGAGTAATCCAGAAGTTGCTGGCGAAGACGTACAAGGGCGAAAGATGCCCTAACACCTCAACTCCCTGGGGCGATACGCCCAACTCCTCTTCAAACTCCCGAAGTGCCGCCTGATCACTGGTTTCCCCGGCTTCGACCCGCCCGCCGGGAAAACTCACTTGCCCAGCATGAGCTTTCATATGCTCTGACCGCAACGTCAGCGGCACCCGCCAGGAATTTTCCTCCCGCGCCAATAGGACCAACACCCCCGCCGCACGCACATCTTCAGGAGGAGGGCCAAAGTGCCGCCCAAACGCCAATTCAGGAGCGTACCGTCGCAGCGCCCGCGCGCCGGGCAAGGGTCGCCGTAAACGCGCTGCAACGCGTTGAGGAAGATCGGGGAATGTGATAGCGTCCATGCGCCGTAACCGTTGGAGAAATTGATAAACCAGAACGACCGCAGCCGGCGCGCCGTTCTCCGAATGTAACACACCTGCGTGAGGACGAGGTCAATGAAGCTGACATGGGGCGAACTGTGGCCAGACATTCGACGGCCTTTGATTGGTATGCTCCATTTACCGCCGTTGCCAGGCTCACCGGGATTTCGCGGCGACCGAGACGACCTTATGCAACGGGTGATGGACGATGCAGCGGCGCTCGTGGAAGGCGGCGTCCATGCGCTGATGATCGAAAACTTTGGCGATACGCCATTCTATCCCCAACGGGTTCCGGCGATCACCATCGCCCACATGACCGCCTTAGCCTACGAAGTGCGCCGCCGATACGCTCTGCCCTTGGGCGTTAACGTGCTCCGGAACGACGGTCAGTCGGCCTTGGCAATCGCCCACGCCGTGGGCGCGCAGTTTATTCGCGTCAATGTGCTGTGCGGAGCGCGGGTTGCCGATCAGGGTCTACTGCAGAGCATCGCCCACGATTTACTACGGGAGCGTGCAGCGCTTGCCGCCAGAGTCCAGATATGGGCCGATGTGAACGTGAAACATTCGGCCCCTCTTGGCGAACGTTCCGTAGAAGAGGAAACCGTCGACATCATCCACCGCGGTTGCGCCGACGCAGTGATCGTCTCGGGTGCCGGTACAGGCCATCCCACCGACCTCAACGAACTGGAACGAGTCAAGGCGGCGGCGGGCTCAACGCCCGTCCTGGTCGGCAGCGGGGTTACCGCCGAAACGATTGGCGCTTACAGCGTCTACGCCGACGGATTCATCGTTGGTACGAGCATCAAACGCGATGGATTCACCACCCACCCGGTTGATCCAGCGCGGGTCCGCGCCCTGGTCGACGCCCTGGCCTAAGCAGTTCTGCTAATGGCCTTCTTCAACCATGATCATTTGCAACTTTTTGAGCGAGCGCGTAAGCATGACGCGCACCGCCGCATCCGTCTTTCCCAATTTTTCGGCAATTTGCTTGGAAGGCAGATTCTCAATGTAGCGCATGCGAAGCGCTTCGCGTTGGTCCTCGGGCAATTTTGCGATTGCGTCCATCAAACGAGCCTCGCGTGCATTGCGAGAAAACGCCTGGCTGGGCGTCGTCATGCTGGCCACCAAAAGGTCGATCAGACCAACATTACTGGCGCCGCCGCGTTGCTGGCCCAGCGGCACCTCTTTGGCGGCGTCCCGTTTTTGCGCTCCGAAGAACCGGCGGTGTGCGTCCACAATGCGCCGCTCAGCAATTTGGCACAGCCAAGAAAATGGCTCCCGCCCGGTCAGGTCCATATCGGGAAGGCCCCTTACCGCATCGGCGCTTGCTTCCTGAAAGATATCGTCCGGCTCAACCTTGCGTCGCAAGGCGCCGCCCAGCTGCCGTTCGATAAAGGCCATCAACCGCCAGCGGTTGGCCTCAATGTACTCGGCCAGCGCTTCCCGATCGCGAGCGATCACCCGCGCCACAAGAGTTGCGTCATCCATAGTCGGAGTTTCCGGTGTCGGTTTAGCCCGTTCAAACTCCCCACTTCCCCATCTTATCCGATGCGGAATCGCCAACCAAGAAGCATGTGGCAAGAATCGTATGGCGCGTTAGGATACGGGTTGCTAAGGCCGGCGGCGTTTCTTCGCACGGCCCCGCCATCCAATACGGCTTCTCCCCTTTCGTCTTGTTCCAATTCACCTCAATCCTTTTGTTGAGGAGTTGACGCCACGATCACTCCCCTCCCCCGGCGAGGCCGAACCGAATGACGACAACCAACCCCCTGGAGCCGACGCTTGAGAATGCGACGCTATACTGGGACGCCTTGGCGAGTCGGGTGGAATCCTTTGTTGTAGGCTGGGAGGCGGAGCAGCGCCCGCCAGTCCTGGAAGATTATTTACCCCAAGAGCCGCGCGTGTTGCGGCAATTGACGTTGGTCGAACTGATTAAAGTCGATCTGGAGTATCGCTGGAAAAACGGCCTGCCCAAAACAATCGAAGAGTATGTCGTCGAGTTTCCCGAGTTAGGCGGTCAAAACGGGCCCCCGGTCGACCTGATCTACGAGGAATACCACATCCGCCGCACGGAAGGCGAAGCGGTGGAAGCCGGTGAGTACTTTCGGCGTTTCCCCCAACAAGAAAGTCGGCTACGTCGGTTGATGGGGTTGGGCGATCCGATGGCCTCGACCGCGCTCTATCCGCGCCGCTGCGTGCGCGATATGGATCCGGGCGAGACGATTGACGACTTCCTCATTCTCTCGCGACTCGGTAAAGGCTCGTTCGCCAGCGTGTATCTGGCCCAGCAAAAATCGATGCAGCGGCGCGTAGCGCTGAAGGTGTCAGCGCACAAAGGCCAGGAAGCGCAAACGTTGGCTCAATTGGAGCACAACAACATTGTTCGCGTATACGATCAGCGCGTGCTGCCGCACGAGAATGTGTACTTGCTCTATATGCAGTATGTTGCCGGCGGCACGCTGGCCGACGTGATCGAACGCATCCGCCACATCCCCTTGGCCGAACGAACCGGCTCGCTGCTCTTACGCGCCGTGGAGGATGTTCTGCGCGAACGTGGCGAAAACCCGACGGCCGGGTCGTACATTCACAACGAGCTAGACACCGCTACCTGGCCTATGGTCGTCTGCCACATCGGGATGCAACTGGCTTACGCCTTAAATTACGCAGAAGCTCACGGGGTGTTGCACCGCGATATCAAGCCAGCGAACGTGTTGATGAGCGCCGACGCCTCTCCCATGTTGGCCGACTTCAACATCAGTTTCAGTTCGCAGTTAGAAGGCGCCACCCCTGCCGCCTACTTTGGCGGCAGCCTGGCCTATATGCCGCCCGAACAACTCGAGGCGTGCAATCCGGCCCATTCCCGCACGCCAGATTCGATGGACGGGCGCAGCGACATTTACTCGCTCGGCGTGGTGCTCTGGGAGTTGCTGTTCGGCCGACGCCCCTTTCCTAACGAAGAGATGGAAGGCGACTGGTCCACCACATTGGAACAATTCGCTCGGCGTCGGCGTGAGGAGCGTCCGCAGCCGCCTGAGCCTCTCGGCTCCGACCCGGTGCTGCGCGAACTCTACGAGGTCTTGCTCAAGTGCCTGGCGCCCGACCCCGCCGATCGTTTTGCGCACGGTGGTGAATTGGGACGGCACCTCTGGCTCTGCACGCGGCCGCATACCCAAATGCTGCTGAAGTCGCCCCATCAGGGTTGGCGTTCGCACGCTCGGCGGCATCCGCTGACGACCTTCATTGCAGCGATCCTCACTCCGCACATTGTGGCCGCGGTGTTTAATTACACCTATAACGATACCGTCATCATTCGTAAGGTAGGCGCGACGAATCCCGAAGCGGTGGCTGCTTTCGAACGTGTGGCGCTTGGGGTCAACGCCGTTTTCTTCCCTGTAGGGCTCGCCGTGTTGTTATGGCTGGCCTGGCCGATCTACCGTTCGTTGGTCCGTTCGGATCAGGCCTCGCCGCGGTTGTTGCAGTGGGTTTCGCCGCTATTGAAAAAGCTAAGCCGTGGCGTGCTGCGCGATCCACCATTAGACGCCGACTTGGCGCTTGCGCGCCGTCGGGCGCTGCGTTTGGCCTTTTACGCAGCAACCGTGGGGATTGGCCTATGGGCGTTGGCAGGAGCGTTGTACCCGGCGTTGTTGCCGCTTTCATGGCTTCACGCCGTTCACTTTGCGCTATCGTTGTTGGTTTGCGGTATGATCGTATCGGCGTACCCGTTCTTTGGCACGGCTTACGTCGTGATTCGCGTGTTTTACCCGGCCTTACTGACCGTTGCGACCGGCGAGAAGCACGAGGAAAAGCATTTGCGAAACTTAGTGCGCGACGCTGGCCGGATGCTTGTGCTCACGGTCGCCGTGCCGTTGGTGGGCGGATTCATGCTTTACGTGGGCCAGAAATACGGTTTGAATGATCCCCTGGTGGATCTGTCGTTAGGTTTGCTCTTTGTGCTGGGATTGATAGGAATATTCGTTGCGTTCTTCATGTACCAACGAATTCGCGACGATGTGGACGCACTGATCGAAGCTTCTCGTCCCACCGACACACAAGTGTCACGCAGCACGTCCGTCGCGGGCAAAGCCGTTTAGTGGCCGGAACTCACCGCAAGAAATTTTAGCCATTCCTGCCCGCCGCAGCGCCGCGGCAGTTCAACTCCGCTCGCCCGATAAACATCACCAAGAGTCGTTCGCAACGCGTCTTGGGCAATTCGCAAACCTCGCAATGGCCCTCACGGCATGCAGCGTCCCCGGAGGGCGCCGCTCGGAGTACGAAGACATGGCAAGCCAAGCGGCTCCACTGCCCGAAACTGCGTAGTAACGACCGCGGCTACTCTCGGACTTGCTCAAAGTAGAACACGCCGCGTTTGTTCGCGGTTACGATGTCAAGCAGACCATCCTGATTGACATCGGCGACTTCGAACTGCGTGCCGATACCGCTGTTGTGGTCGATCTGGTGAGGAATCCAGACCGGCTTGCCGTCTTTACGCGTCAACTCAAACCAAAACAGAACGGCCGGTTCATTGGCGCCTGGGTCCTTCCCACCGTGAGCCCACCACCGTTTGCCGGTCACCAAATCCGGCAAGCCGTCGCCGTTGATATCGGCCAACGCTAGCGCATGGGTCTGGGAAAAGCTCTTGTCAATCTCGTGGGTTTTCCAACCATCGGGCGTTTGTTCGTTCCACCAGATACCGTAGCCGTGGGCGCTTGAGCTTACGATGTCGCTATCGCCATCGCCGTCAAAATCGTAGGCGTACATCTGGGCGCACGGCTCTCCAAAACTCGCCGGGTGGAATGTCCATTCGGCGCCATGAGATGCAAATTGCGGCGGGGCTTCCCACCAGCCTTGAGGAACAATCACGTCCAGACGGCCATCTTGGTTTACATCGCCCACCCCCAGGCCATGAGCAAACGGCGCCTTGTACTGCGTGAAGCCGCGCTTACGCCACGGCACAGCAGGGTCGGCCGCAGGCTCGGCAAAGCCTAACCGACCATCTTCCATGCCGAACAATAGCTCGCGGCGGCCGTCACCGTTCGCATCCAGGTAAGCAGGACTTTCGTTGTTCGTCACCGAGACACATTCATGACGCTTCCAAGGGCCTCCGGTTTGGCCGGGGTTCTCGAACCACCACGTCTGAGCGCCAGGAAAATCCACGACGATCAAATCAAGGCGGCCATCGCCGTTGACGTCCTCAGCGTAATTACAGAACGAGTTGCTGTAGTTCCGCGGATCGAACTCGTCTGGTTTTTCCCGAATGGAGTGCATTTTCCAGTCGGGGGCGGCGAACCAGACGCTCCCGGCGGCAATATCGAGCAGGCCATCATTATTGAAGTCCCCCACCGCCACGCCTTCGCTACGGAACTTGGTGTCTAGCTCATGTTTGACAAAGCGGATTCGTCCTTCCTTTCCGCCGCCAACCGACGCAGGATAAGCGATGCGGAGGCTTAGTTGTTGCCGAAGTAACTCCAACTTCAAGTTGCGGAAGCGAACCTCCATCGGTCCCCCTGAATGAAGTTGCAGCGCGATGACTCCTCGCCGTTCGCCTTCGGGATCGTCCAAGTCAACACAAAGCTGGCCATTGAGAAACGTTCGGATGCGGCTCCCCACAGCGATAATTTCGTAGTGGTTCCAGTCATTTTGCTTAACGTGTTGGTCGCCGGGCTGGTCCCATAAGAGCGCCCGGCCGTGTTCGTGATAGAGCTTGCCCCACCAACCGGCGCCGATGTCAGCCTGGTAACCGTGCATCTGGCCATCTTCGATCGGCCGGCTACGGAACTGGATGCCGCTATTTTCGGAATTCGGGGTCAACTTGACTTCCAAAGTCAATCGAAAGTCCTCTACCGCGAGTTCGCTCATCAGAAACGCGTTCTTCTTCAGGCCAGAACTGCGGCCCACAATCTCACCGTTCTCAACGCTCCATAGCGATTCGTCGCCGCGCCACCCAGAAAGGTCCTTGCCGTTAAAGAACGCCACGGCGTTCTCCGGCGTGGCCAGCATCGGCGTTTGGCCGTCGCCTTGGAGGTAGGCGATGAGCGAAACCACCTCGCGCTGCGTGAGCGGCTGCAAGAGATTGTCGGGCATCATCGACAGAGGACTCTGTTGGATCTCGTCGATTTCTTCTCGCGGCACAACCACAGTTTCATTCGCCGTTCGCACGGTAAGGGCCGTTGCATCTTCCTGTTTGACAATGCCCGTAATTACCCGACCATCGTTGGTGTAGATCACACTCGGCTGATATTCCTTAGCCATTACGGCGCTAGGATCCAGCACATTGCTTAACAGGTAGTCCAGGTTCGTGCGGTTGGAGCCGGTAATATCGGGCCCGACATCACCGCCGGTTCCGAATAATGTGTGACACTGAGCGCAGGTCTTAGCGAAAACGGCCCGCCCTAATTCGGGATCAGCCGCCGAAGCTGCCGGCGACGTCAGCAACTCCTTATACTGCGCAATCAATTGCGCCTTATCAGCCGTGGTCTCTCGGACCGCGCCCCACGCCTTCTCAAGACGTTGGTTCAGTTGCTCATCGCCCAAGTTGCGCAGTTGCCGCACCAGGTCGGCCGTCAGATGATCTGGCGGAATGCGTTTCTTCTCGACGGCCGAAAGCAACTCGTGTGCGTACGCCACGCGGGCGGCGAGCGTTCCCAGCGCATCGCGTCGCTGCGCCACATCGAGCTGCGAGTATGCTTCGAGAATCACCGCAGGAGTTTGGGGATGATCAAACGCCGCCAAACCGCGTAAGGCGGCGCTGCGCAGATCACCTTTCCTTACCAGCGTTTGGAGCAGTTCCGGAAGCGTCGAGTCGCGCACCTTCAATAGGGCGTCCAACGCCTCAGCACGGCGAGGCGCGGGAACGTCCGTGGACTTCACCACGGCGCGTAACTGGGCCAATGCTTGAGGCTCGCCAAATGTGGCGGCCAGCACCGCCGCCTGAAACATCACCTGATCATTGTCGCTCTTGGACACGACCGCGTACGCTTCGGTCCATCCAGACGGCGCCTCGACCTGGCGGCGTCCCTTGAGTGCTTCGTTCATCCCTTGCAGGAACGTGAGACGTGTGTCGTCATCATCCGCCTCGCGCAACCCCTGCACCAAGAGGGCTAACGCTTTGTCGGGATCCGAGCCGAGGCGGCGCACCATAAAGTCGGCCAGCAGCGGAATGTTCTTTCCGGCGGCCAAGGCCCACGCCAGAGCGCGGCGGGCGTCGACATCCGCCAATGGCTCAGCAGCGTACCAGTACATCAGCGGCAGGTTATGATCCGATGCGTCCTCGCCATGCGTGGACAAACCTGCAAGTATTTCCCATCGGTGTTCGTAGGGTAGTCGTTGAAGCGCCGACGCCAAATAGAGTCGCACGACCGGCGAGGGATCGTCGTGCGCCATCCGCCGAAACTTAGGAAGCGCGCGCTCCAACGTTTCCGGCGATGGGCTTTCCATCAAGAGTTGAATCGTCCAAGCGCGGACATCGGCGGAATCGCTGTTCAGCAGTTTCTCCGCAAGGTCGAGCGTCAGACCACCCGTAACATGCAGCGCCCACAGGCCGCGCAAACGGCGTGACTCGTCGGCATGCTCAAGGGCCATCTTCGCTAAGGCCGCATGAACCGCAGGCGAGAGGCTCCCGGCAGCGGCCCGCTCTTGGAGGATCCGGCGAGCATGCCGCACATACCAATCGTTGACGTGCAACTGGTAGCGCACCAGTTCCTCGTCGCTTGCTTGCTGAAGGTTTACGGTCACGGGTTTGGTGTCGTTGTAGACAACGCGATACACCCGGCCATTCGTGCGATCATGCGCGCCTTCCTGAGGAGTGTGACATTGATTCGCATCGTACCAGTCAATCATCCACACCTGACCGTCGGGCCCATAGCGCAAATTGATAATCTGTGACCATTGATCGCGGGTCAGCAGAAAGTCAGGCGCCCAATCGCCGACGTACCCCGAGCCTTGCGGCGTCAGCCGGTCCATATTGATCCGGTTGCCGTGAATGTTGTTCATGAAAAGCTGGTTGCGGTAGATCGCGGGCCAGCTTCCGCCCAGGTACACCATAGCGCCGGCATGAGCATGACCGCCGCCCAACTCATCGGAACGGCGCCGGTCGTTATTGTTCCACTGATTGCCAACAAAATGCCGATGCCGGGCAATGGTTTTGATGTCGTCGTAGGTGTGCGGATTGAAATGCTGGCCGGCTTGCCGCTGATACCGCGCGCCCTGGATCACATGGTAAAGGTGAGGAATGACGCACGCCGTGCAAAACGCTTGGCCACGATCATCGAAGTCCACCCCCCAGGGATTGCTCGTGCCGTAGGCGAAGACCTCGAATTCATGCCGCGTTGGATGGTAACGCCAAATTCCAGCGTTTAAACGCGTGCGCTTTGCATCGGGCGTTCCCGGCTTGCCGACCTTGGAGTGCGTAAAGACACCGTGACAGCCATAAAGCCAGCCGTCGGGGCCCCAGATAAAGGCGTTGAGCGTCTCGTGGGTATCTTGGTATCCCCAGCCGTCGAGAAGTATTTGCGGCTCACTGTCGGGCTTATCGTCGCCATCCCGATCGGGAATAAAGAGCAAGTACGGCGCGGCTCCAACCCAGACACCGCCAAAGCCGACCTCCAGGCCGCTCACCAGGTTCAGCTTGTCGGCAAATACGGTGCGACGGTCAAACCGTCCGTCACGATCCGTGTCTTCGAAGATCAAGATGCGGTCGCGGCCTTGGCCCTCGGGGGCGCGGTTCGGGTATTCATATGCTTCGGCAACCCACAAGCGGCCACGATCGTCGATCGCCAGCGCAATCGGTTGCTGCACATCCGGCTCCGCAGCGGCAACCTGAACGGAAAAGCCCGGCGGCAACTCCATCGCTTTGGCCGCCGCTTCGGCCTCCAAACCCGCGTGCGGATAGAACACGCTTAGCGGCGGCGCTTCCGAAGGTTGCGGCGTCACCAGAGGTTCGCGGAACGTGGGTTTTTCGGCGTGCAGCCGGAAGTCGTCAAAATTGACATGCCCCCAGCCGCCGGAGTGCTGGTCGACAATTCGGATAAAGATCTTCTTGCCCAGGTGCGGACGCAAATCCACCACGGCAGGAGCCATGGTTTCACTATTGCGGCCCGACACTTTGTAGAAAACTTGATTCGTGTCGGCCCGCACCAACTCCACGCGGGTTTCGGGATGCGCTCCGCCGCCCACCAAGAAACTGGCGTATGGCAACGTCACCGTAAACGGCGTCGACGTGAGGGTTCCCACCGGCTCGTCGCGCAGCTTTTCATATCCGCCGATCCAGTACTCGCCCGTGTGGAGCGAAACCTTATCGGCGCCAAAAGGACGATTCTTATCAATCTCGCCCCGGATCGGCTGTTGTTCGAACGCCTTTCCCTCGACGATCCAGTCTTCGGTCGTGCCTTTTTCAAAATCGAAATTCAACGTACGACCATCGTCGCCCTTGGGCAATTCGCCGCGGGCGCCAAGGGGAATGTTGGGTTTCTCGGCGGCGGTTGTGACAACCGTCCCCATGAGAAGAACGGCAAGAATCGACAAGGGCCGGCAACAGATCATGGTCGACCTCGCTAGCAGACAGACGAGTGTGGGCGGCAACGGCGATCGCCATAAGAAACGTGAACTCCGCCCCATGCGTAGGACCAAACGAGGTCCAGGCTAACCAAGTCGCGGAGCGATGTCGAGTCGGCGCGTTGTCTGGCGCGTGTATCCTGAGTATCCTAAGCCCTCGCATCCATCATTGTGTCATCATTCCCTGCAAGCTGCCGGAGGTTGGCATGTCTTGGCTACCTTCTTTCCACCTGCTGCGTGGTTTGACGCTGGTCGGACTGGCGATGGCGCCGCTTGCCGCGCTAGCCGAGGACAATGCGCCTGCCTTGGCCCAACATGAACGGTGGGTTACGGCGTTGGCGTTTTCGCCCGATGGCTCGGTGCTTGCCACCGCGGGGGGCGAAAGCCTGCTCTACCGCGATGGCGATGTCAAACTTTGGAATCCGAATACCGGCGAGTTAATTGCGTCGCTGGAGGGTCATCCCACGTGCGTGTGGTCGATTGCGTTCACGCCCGATGGGACGCGGCTTATCACCAGCGGTTACGACGGCAAGGTAATCGTCTGGAGCGTCGCCGAGAGAAAACCGCTTGCCACTTTGGAGAAACATCAAGGTTGGGTCCGCGATGTGGCGGTAGCTCCCGACGGCCACCATTTCGCATCGGGCGGCGAAGATGGCCAAGTTGTCATTTGGAACATCGAAGCAGAGCCGAAGGAAGTCCAGAGCTTCAAGGCCCACGACTCGGCCGTCTTTTGCTTGGCCTTCTCGCCCGACGGCCAGACGCTGGCCACGGGCAGCGTCGACAAATCGGTTAAGCTCTGGAATTGGCAAGAGGGGGCCGAGAAAGCCAAGCTCGAAGGCCATGAAGATTCGGTGCTTTCGCTTGCTTGGTCCTCTTCGGGGTTGCTCGCCACATGCGGCGCCGACCGCAAGGTGCGGTTGTGGGACGCCTCGGGCGCAAGTGCGGGGGTGCTGGAAGGTCATAAGGACTGGATTAGCGACGTAGCCTTTTCACCCGATGGCGCCCTTCTCGCCAGCGCCAGCCATGACCGCACGTTGCGACTGTGGGACGTTGCGCAGAAAAGCGAAAAAACCGTGTACGACGGCTTCGTGAGCAGCGTGTGGTCCGTAACGTTCTCGCCCGATGGCAAGCTGTTGGCTGCCGGGAGCCATAAAGATTCGCTGAGGTTATGGGAGATCGGTGGATCCGAACGATTTGTCGCTCAACCGTAAGCGTCTCTTCATGAGTTCCACTTCGCGGCGTCCAACAGGACGCCGGAAGTCGGACGTTGAAACGCCTTTACCTCGTTTCACGAGGGGCTATACTGAGGAACGGTTCACGGAGGAAAGTCTTCGTTTTGCACCGCCGCCCGCGCGGCGTAATTTCTATGCCAAAGTATGTCGTGCGCTACGGCGCCATGCGCTTTCTGGGCGTGTTTACCACGCGCGGAAACGAAAAATATAAGCGCGCCGCGCGAGTAATCGCCCGCACGAACCGAGGGTTAGAAGCGGGCGAGGTTCTTTGCGAGGCAACCGACGAGGCCGTGCGCTACCTCAAGGACCCACCCAGCGGTCAAATCCTACGGAGCATGACCGCGGAAGACGACAACGAGCTCGCGCACCTCAAAGCCCATGAAGGCCATGAGTTCCAAACCTGCCAGCAATTAGTGCAGCGTTTGGGCCTCGATATGCAACTGGTGGATATCGAGCGTGTGTTCGGCGGCGAACGGGTCGTGGTGTATTACCTGGCCGAACAGCGTGTCGACTTCCGCGCCTTGGTGAAAGAATTGGCCAGCGAACTCCAAACACGCATTGAAATGCGCCAAATTGGGGTGCGCGACGAGGCCAAGTTGCTGGCCGACTATGGCGACTGCGGCAAGCCAGTGTGTTGCAACACCTATTTGTCGACCATGCCGCCGGTGTCGATGAAGATGGCAAAGATACAAAAGGCCACGCTCGACCCCACCAAGATTTCAGGACGATGTGGGCGGCTCAAGTGTTGCCTGCGGTATGAATACCCTGTTTACGAGGCGTTGCAAAAGAAGCTACCTCCCGTCGGGGCTGAAGTTGAAACGCCCGAGGGTAAGGCCCGCGTGCTAGCGCAAGAAATTCTTGCAGAGCAAGTACTGGTGCAAACCGACGATGGGCGGCGCCTGCTGGTGTCCGCCAACGATGTGCGCGTGCTTTCCCGTAAGGGCGATAAGCGAAAAAGCGAAGAAGGGCGCGTCAAAGAGTCGCCTCCCCCTTCATTACCCGAGGAGGACGACCAATGCGAATAGACCTGGGACTGCTTACCCCGGACGCGTTGCGTTTCGCTCGGCGAAATGGCATCGCTCTAGATCGGTGATCCTATTATCCCGCCCCAGATTGCGGGCTGCCATCGACTTCTCCTATTGGCTCTAATCATGCCTCCTTCTCAACATCCTTTGGCTCTCGTGCTTCAGCGCGATTCGCGCTACAAACTCGAAGCCTACGATTTCGTGCGCGAGGCCCTCGGTTACGCGCAAGACTGCCTACAGATGGGTAAAGAGCAGGCAGGCGAATGGGACGAAGACGAATCCGAAGTCGAGGGCGTTCGTGTGGAGCGCCACCTGACCGGGCAGGAATTGTGCGAAGCGATCCGCCAGTATGCACTGGAAGAGTTCGGCCTGATGGCCAAAGCGGTGCTCAACAGTTGGGGCGTTTACACCACCAGCGACTTCGGCGAGATCGTATACAACTTGATCGATGTGGGGCTGATGAAGAAATCGGAACGCGACCGCCGCGAAGACTTCGATAATGTGTACGACTTCGACGAAGCGCTCTGTCGCCAGTTCCAGATTACCCTGCCGGAATAGCTGCTCGGTGGGCGCATGAACAAAGGACGCAAAGGCAAATCTCCCCACGGACGCTCCGCAGGATCGGGAGGCGCCACGGTCGAAGCAACCGAGCCGGCCGCTTCGGCCCCATCGCAGGAGCCGGCGCTTATTCCGCGCCCGCCGCGCCGCAATCTGCCATTGCTCATCGTCAGTATCGTCTTGCTGGCGATCTGGCTGGTGATACTTGTCTGGTTGGCGGCTACGGCGTGACGGCGGCTCGACTTGCTTTCAGAATCGCCGCCGTTTATCGTGATTGCATCGATTCCTGCCAATTTTGTCCCTCCCTATGGTTGAGGCCCGCATGCGATCTTCCCGCACCTCACGTCGCCGTTTTTTGCAAACCACAGCCGCCGCGGGCGGCGCCCTTGCGTTCGGCGTTCATTCATGGCCTGTTCGGGCTGACGAATCTCAATCGCCGAACGAGAAACTGAACATCGCGGCCATTGGCACTTATAACCGCGCCCAGGGCAATATCGACGGCGTGGCCAGCCAGAACATCGTGGCCCTCTGCGACATCGACGAGCAATTCCTCGCGCGAGCCGCCGAACGCTTTCCCAAGGCGAAGCGTTACGCAGACTTCCGTGTGCTTCTCGACAAAGAAGCCAAGAATCTAGACGCGGTCGTGGTCAGCACCCCTGACCATACGCACGCTCCTGCCGCCGCCGCGGCGCTTCGCTTGGGTAAGCATGTGTACTGTGAAAAGCCGCTGACGCATACCGTTTACGAAGCACGCAAGCTCGCCGAGTTGGCGCGGGAGAACAAATGCGTCACCCAGATGGGAACGCAAATTCACGCAGGCGACAACTATCGCCGCGTAGTCGAGTTGATCCGTGCCGGCGCTATTGGCGCGGTCAAAGAGGCGCACGTCTGGGTCAATGTCAATTACTCGGGCGCCAAGTTCACCACCGGCACGCCGGCCCCCGCGCACGTCAACTGGGACTTGTGGCTCGGCCCGGCGCCGCAGCGTCCCTATACCGAAGGCGCGCATCCGTTCAACTGGCGGCGGTTCTGGGATTACGGCACGGGCGGTCTGGGCGACTTCGGCTGCCACTACATGGACCTGGTGCACTGGGCGCTTGACCTGCGTCATCCGGTTACGTGCCGCGCCGACGGGCCGCCGGTGGATGAAGTCAGCACGCCCCCTTGGTGCATTGTGCACTACGAATATCCTGCCCGCGGCGACCAGCCGCCAGTCAAGGTCACCTGGTACGACGGCGGTAAGAAGCCCGAGATCTTGTCGACCCTGAAGAAGGCGGACGGCTCGCCCTTGGAGTGGGGCAATGGCCAACTGTTCATCGGCGAGAAGGGTATGATCATTTCGGATTATGGCCGCCATATGCTTCTGCCCGAAGACAAGTTCCGAGACTACCAGCGGCCCGAACCGTCGATTCCTCGCTCGATCGGCCATCACCAAGAGTGGATCGAAGCCTGCAAGACCGGTGGCCCCACCACGTGCAACTTTGACTATTCAGGCGCCCTGACCGAGGCTGTGTTGCTGGGCACGGTGGCGTACCGTTCGGGCCAAGCGCTGGAATGGGACGCCGTCAACCTGAAAGCCAAGAACGCTCCTGATGCGGAACGTTTCATCCACAAGGAGTATCGAAAGGGCTGGACGCTGTAAGTTCCTTGCCCGACATTGGGTCGCGCCGGGCGTTGCGTTCTTGCACGCCCGGCGGCTTGCGTGCAGAGCGCGCCGGTAGAAGGCCCTTCTGGACCGACCGCCTCCTGAAAAGGGAACGGTTCGGCGATGACCGGACTCATCCTTAACCTTCGGAGACCTTGAACTATGAAGAACGCTCTGCGGTGGTTTTGTTTTTTAACACTTGTTGCGAGTGTCGTTATGACGTCGCCCATGGCCTTGGCCGATGACAAGCCGGTCCTTGACGTTTCGATGAAAACGATCGACGGCAAGGAGGTGAACCTCGCCAAAAAATACGCGGGCAAGGTCGTTCTCGTGGTGAATGTGGCCAGCAAGTGCGGCCTCACGCCGCAGTACGAGGGTCTGCAGGCGCTTCACGAAAAGTACAGCCCTCAAGGCCTGGCGGTCATTGGCGTTCCTTGCAATCAGTTTGGCGCGCAAGAGCCGGGAACCGAGTCGGAAATTGCACAATTCTGCAAAGACAACTACGGCGTGACGTTCGACATGTATGCAAAGGTCGACGTCAACGGCCCCAACAATGCGCCGCTGTACAAGAATCTGACGGGCGAAGGCGCCAAGTTCCCGGGCAAGATCACTTGGAATTTCGAGAAATTCCTGATCGACCGCAACGGTCATGTTGTCGCTCGCTTCGCGCCGCGCGTTGAACCCGACGATCCCGAGTTTGTGGACGCCATTGAGAAATATCTGGCCGACAAGTAACCGTGTGTAGGATCCTGGCTGGGAGCCTCGAACGGCCTCGTCCTTCCCCCTGGACGAGGCCGTTTTTGCATCGCCACAGCGCTGTGGGGGCGTTTCGACAAATGAGCCGGGCTCCGTTTCGCCGATAAGGCTCCGAAGACGACGATCTCAACGACGTCACCTAGGGACGGAAAGTCATTGCTCAAGCACCACTTACGACAATCGACGCCAAATCGGTTCCGGCGTTTCCAAGGTATTGGTACAATAGCCGCCCCTTGTTGATGGAACCGTCGCATGCCGATGAAGTTGGAACAATTCGTCCGTCGGTTAGCGCGGAGCCGGCTGGTCACGCCTGACGAGGCGATCGCGTTGCTGCAAGAAGCGCGGCGCGATCAGCCCAAGTTGTCGGCCGAGCAGTTCGCTACCCGCCTGGTTCGCTCTGGGCGGCTGACAAAGTACCAGGCTTGCTCAATCTATCGCGGCGAACTCCAACATCTCGTGCTAGGGAATTACATCGTTTTGGAGAAGATTGGGGCGGGCGGAATGGGGTTGGTGTACAAAGGGTTGCATCGGCGCATGAAACGCTTGGTCGCCCTTAAGGTCCTTCCGCCCGAGATCATGCAAAGTTCCGAGGCCGCCGCCCGGTTTCAGCGCGAGGTTGAGGCGGTGGCCCGCTTGAATCATCCCAATATCGTCACCGCCCACGACGCTGACGAGGACCGGGGAATTCACTTTCTGGCGATGGAGTACGTCGAAGGGCGTGACCTGGCGCCGCGTCACGAGCACGACGTTTGCCCGCCCCTGACGGCCGCCAACTATGTTTTGCAAGCGGCGCGCGGGCTGGAGTACGCGCACAATCAGGGCCTAGTGCATCGAGACATTAAGCCATCGAATTTGCTTCTCGATTCGCAGGGGGTCGTCAAGATCCTCGATATGGGTCTGGCCCGTTTCGACGAGGCAGCGCGAGCCCGCGGAGAAACTGTCGGCGAACCGCTGACGCGCGTGGGCGAGATCATGGGCACGGTCGACTACATGTCCCCCGAACAAGCGGAGAATTTCGGCCGCGCGGACGCCCGAAGCGACATCTATTCGCTGGGCTGCACGTTGTATTGTTTGCTATTTGCCCGGCCGCCGTACCAAGGCGATACCATGGTGCGGAAGCTTCTAGCGCACCGCGAAGCTCCTATCCCCTCGCTGCGGGAGAAGAACCCAGAAATACCTCCCGAACTGGAAGAGGTTTTTCGCAAAATGGTCGCCAAGCGGCCAGAAGACCGTTTCCAGACGGCTAGCGAAGTCATTCTCGCCCTCGAAGCGTGTGGCGCCGACGATTTGCCCACACACGGCCCCATCGACCCGTATCTGGATTGGTTGCAGACGCCTCCCGAAGTCCTTCCACCCAACGCTTATGAACTGTTGGGCACGCGGGTTTTCGAAGACGACCGCGACCTGATCCGTTTGGCCTACCAACGTCAAGTGGCGAAGGTGCGTCCGCATCTCGACGGTCCCCGGCGCAGCGATGCCGAGCGTTTGATGCGAGAGCTAGCGCAGGCCTACCAGCAATTGTCCGACACCGAACAAAAGGCGCGGTACGACGACGCACTGCTTGGCGTTTCTGCGGCGGCCCTCGGCCAGTCCCGCCGCCGATCCGATACTTTAGGCGATATTCCCTCGACGTGGACGCAAATTCCCGCGGTTGCCAGTCCTGCACGCCCTAGCCGGCTGGTGGACGAAGAGGCTCGTCAACCGTCGGCCCCCCCGGCTGAAAAGGGCCCGCCCCTCGCATCGCAGCCCCTTGCCGGTGATATCGCTCTGCCGGCCCCCAGCGCCGCGCCGGTCGCTCGCCGCCGGGCCGTTTGTCCCTGCGGACAGCGTTTGGCCGTCCGCATTTCGCTTGCAGGCAAGAAGATTCGTTGCCCCAAGTGCGGGCGTCTTTTGGCCGTCGCACCGATTCACACAACTATGCCCGCTACGCCCCTGAAGATTGCCTGCCGCTGCGGCCAGCGTTACCGAGCAAATGCGGCTCTCGCCGGCAAGACCTTCAAATGCCGCCGATGTGGGGCGTCTCTTGCTCTGCCCAAAGTCGGTTAGAATACGAAGCAACTCGGATGCCACCGCGCGCCGGTGAGAAAAGTTAGCGGCTGCGCGGGCGTACTCTTTTTGACCTTCCTTGACGAGGCTTCTTGTGAAGACCTACGACTGTGAAATTCTTTATCGTCCTGAACAACCCGAGCTTCGCTTTCTTCCCGAAGGTCCGATCTGGTGCGGCAATGATATGATGACGTGGGTCGCAATCCAGCACGGCCCCGATCAGATGATAGGCTCGCTCAATGTATTCAATCTGCGAACGAAGGCGAACCAATGTTTTGAATTACCGGGGCGACCGGGATTTGCTTTCCCCACAACTCAGAACGACGCCTACGTGGTCGGCCTTGAGCTAACGCTGGGGATCTATGACGCCCAGATTCGGGAATGGACGGTCTTGGAAACCAATGTGGATCAAGATGTCGACGGGACGATCATTAACGATGGGCTCGCCTTCGAGGGCGGGCTAATCTTCGGGTGCAAAGACTTGAAGTTTCAAGACAAAAAGGCGGGTCTGTATTTTTGGCGCAAGTCCGATCACGTCCTTCATCGTCTGCGAAACGACCAAATTTGCTCGAACGGCAAGGCGCTGATTCGCCAGAACGGCGATTGGACGCTGCTCGACATCGACTCGCCAACCAAGACCGTAGTGGCTTATCCCTTCAACCCGGATCGACCAGCGCTAGGCGAGCCGCGAACTGTCGTTGACTTGCGCAATGGCGACGGTGTGCCCGACGGAATGATCCTGACCCCTGACGAGCAAAGCGTGATTGTCGCCTTGTACAATCCCGCCGACGCCCCTTATGGCGAGGCTCGTCAATATTCCATCGCCACCGGCGATTTGGAAGCGGTCTGGCGCACCCCAGCGTCGCCGCAGGTGACCTGTCCCCTCCTGGTGGAATTGGACGGCCAAGTCAAACTGGTGCTCACAACCGCCGTGGAGCACATGCCTGCCGAACGGCAAGAGCGGTATCCCAACGCCGGCTGTCTCTTTATTGGCGACACACACTTCGATCGCGCTCCCGAGCCGTACCGTTATGTGCTCCAGTAGCGGCAAGAAGCACGGGCCGCGTCTACCTTACGCGGCTTTGCGAAGAATCAGCGAGGTGTTATTACCGCCAAAGCCGAACGAGTTCGACAGAGCGACGCGCACCTTCTGCTCTTGAGCCGCGTTCGGTACGTGACGCAAATCACATTCGGGGTCAACGCGGTGAAGATTGATCGTCGGCGGCGCCGCCTGGCGGTCAAACGCGGTCATGCACGCCACGGCTTCAATCGCCGCGGCGCCACTGAGCAGGTGCCCCGTCATGCTCTTGGTCGAGCTAATTGCGGCCTTGGTAGCCGCCGGCCCCAGGGCCAACTTGAGCGCTCGCGCCTCGGCTGCGTCGCCAACGGGTGTGCTCGTGGCATGGGCATTGATATAGTCAATGTCGTCGGGATTGAGTCGCGCATCGCGCAGCGCCGCCTGAATCGCGGCGGCCGCAGGCCGCGGATCGTTGCTGGGTATGATCATGTGCGTGGCGTCGCTGCTGGCGCCAAAGCCGGCAATCTCGGCATAGACGCGAGCGCCCCGGCGCCGAGCGCGATCGGCGGATTCAAGAACCAACACCGCGCCGCCTTCCCCCATGACGAATCCGTCACGGTCGCAATCGAAGGGTCGCGACGCAGCGGCCGGTTCGTACGTGCGCCGCGACAACGCCCGCAAATTGCTAAAGCCTGCGGTGGTGATCGGCGTCACCAGATCACAGCCTCCCGCCAGGCACACATCGGCCCATCCCAATTCAAGCCACCGACGACCAGTGGCGATAGCGTGGTTCGCACTTGCGCAGGCGGCAGCCACTACCGCCATCGGTCCTGTCAACCCCAGCGCTTCGCGCACAAAATCGAGCACCGACTTCGTATCGAGCGTGGGATTGTACAGTCGTTGCTGCCCCTCCAGGCAACTTTCCTCCCAGACCCGTTGCCATTCGGCGCCCGTTCCCAGGGCAATGCCCACGCGTACTTCCGAACGTCGCTCCCACCAGCCCGCGTCACGCAGCGCCTCGACGCAGCACGCCAGCGCTAATTGCTCAATGCGGCTACGGGGGCGAACTGAAGCTTCGATCTCGCTCGCGGTGGGAATCGAGTCGATACAGGCCGCAATCTGCCCTTCTAGCGTTGGCCCGTCATCTTCGGTCAAAGGACGGATCGCCGATACGCCTTCTAAGATCCGTTGCGAGAACTCCGGGTACGAGTTTCCCAAGGGCGATACAATGCCCACCCCGGTGATCCAAGTCTTTCGCTCCGACACGGGACCTTTCTCGCTTCTTAAGTGGCGTGTTTGATAAGCGCTAAACGGGCGCCCCACTCCAATGTTCGTTGCCAGACAACCGCCCCGACGTCCGCCGAGGAACTATCCGCAAGCGCCTCGGCCAACGTAACCACCGGCGCCGAATCCACCGATGGTTCCGCGGGCAGAGAAGCAGTCAGCTCCAATCGCAACGCACTGCTGCCGCTATCAACAGGAGTCAGCGCCATTGCTACTGCGTGACACCAGGAATTGGTCGTAATCCGACCATTCTTCGCCGGAATCGGCTCGGGATCCCACTGACTGACCACCAGCCACAAGCCAGGGATTCGCCCTTCATCCAGCATGGCAAGCGCAGTCATCATGCCTTCGGACAACGCTTTTTGTCCTCCGCCGGCGCCCAAGTTGGGACCGTTCATTCCCAAACCAACGCTAATGAGCGCCGAGGGCGAATGCAGCAGCGTTTGAGGAATCGTATGCGGCGAAACCCCGCGTACTCCCTGATCCAGAAAGCGAGAAATTGTGGCGGCGGCCTGCAACCGGCCAGGATAACGCGGCGCGCCAATGACCGCCCAGTCCTTGAATGCATCAATCGGCTGCCCAGCGGCGTGGATCGCCTTCAGCACCGCCGCAAAACCGCACACCGATTGTTCGTCGGCGTACTTGAGAAAGCTGGCGGGCAAGTCACGTCCCGTCACCGGCCCCGGATTGCGCCGCAGACCATCAATCGTGGCAAGATCGGCCGCAATGTGGGCAAACGCATCGACCGAGGCCGCCACCGAGCGAAACGAAGACGTCGTTCGCCGCGCGGCGGGACGCAAGAGTGTTTTCGGTGAACTCATGGGCGAAACGCCGAAGCAAGGAATGTCGATTTTGCCGCAACGGGGCCCGACCCCCGATTTTTGCGACAATCGCTTGGCAGTGAGTCTCTCGTCCCGCGAGACGATCGACCATTAGGCGGCGCGTGACTGCGATTTTGCGTTGAGTTTCGCTTGCAACAAGTCGAGCAAGTCGCCGACCACAACGACCTTCTCCAACTCATCGCTGGCGATCTCTACGTCAAGCCGATGCTGAATTTCCAGCACCACGCTCGCCAGGTCGATCGAATCGAGATTTAATCCCTCGCGCAGGTCCGTCTCGTCGGTGAGCGTTTCGTACTTTTCCCAAGTTTCTTCTTCAAGAATAGCCAGCAACGTCTGGCGAAGCTGATTGCGATCCATTGAAGGCGAGCCTCCATGCAATAGTCGGATAGGAACCCCACTTCGCCGCGCTGGCGAAACGGGAGGATGATACCGAAATTGCCATTAGCGGCAAGATCAAGTCGTTAGACGGCCTCCAGCAACGGCGGCGCATCGGGGGCCTCAGCCCAGGCTTCGGCCATTCGGGTGACCTCTGCAAGCCGCGACTCCACCAATCGCCGATATTCCTCCAGCCCCTCCCGGTCTAAGTCGGCTGGCACAGAAATCGGGGTCCCCGTCACGCCGTGAATTCGGCTAAACGGTCGCGGAATGGCGAAGCGGTCCCAGCTTTTGGCGCGCCAGGCCCGAGAGAACCCAATGCCAATCGGCACAATAGGCAAGCCCGTGCGGGACGCTAAATAAATCGCCCCCATTTGCATCTGACGACGGGGGCCACGCGGTCCATCGGGAGTTATCGCCAAGTGTGCGTCACGGCTCCGCTGCAGCAATTCGAGCAAGGCAGCGCCGCCGCGCCGCGAAGTCGAGCCGCGCACGACATTGAAACCAAGAAAGCGGCAAATGCGCGTGATGATCTCGCCGTCGGAGTGCAAACTGATGAGCACATTCACTTTGCCCGGCCGCGACGCCGGAGCCAGCAGCGACTCATGCCAAAAGACGTAAATGAAGCGTCCCTGCGCGGGGTCCGTCGGATGTTGCTGGAGATCAGCAGACGCCACACGCCGTCGAAGCGACGCCAGCAGTAGCTTGACCAGAATCGCTCCGATCCAAGCTGTTGCGCAAACTAACCACGGATGCCGAATCTTCATCCCCCACTCCTGCGGGACGTTCCCTGGACACGTTTCCGGTCTTCTCAATACCAGAATCGCACGGCCAACGCCAGACAAACCGTCCTCAATGCTGAAGACTTCACCGTCGCAAGTGGAAAGGGCCGGATGGTCCTGCGGCGCTTCACGTACGCGACGCGTCGTAATTGCGGTGAGAAGCTCCAGGCGAATCAAGAGACAGCGAAAAAGACGTCCCTGACGCCGCCGCTGCCACGGGATATAATCAGGTTTAGGCCCGCGCTTTTGGCGCATGCGCCCCCTTAGGCGTTTGGGAGGCGCGTTCTCACCTGCCGACACACCATGACAGCCCCCCGTATCGACGGCAGAGGCCGCCACTCACCCTCTTTGGCCTCGCTTGATGCAGATTCGCCGCGCCCTCAGGCGAGCGTTTATGGCGCGCCGTTTTGGTTCACCTACGTGGCCAACGCCGCAATGATGGTGGCCGTGAGCATTCTGTTCCGCTATGCGGACTTCGTAACCTATCTGGGCGGGTCGGAGTTTCAACTAGGGCTGATCGTTGGCGTTGGCATGGTAGGCGCGCTGACGATGCGCATGGTTCAAGGTGTAGGGATCGACCAATATGGACCGCGGCGGGTGTGGTTGGCGTCGGTCGCTCTGTTCATTGCCAGTCTGCTTTGCCACCTGGCGATCACAAGCATCGACAGCCCTGCCATTTACTTGGTGCGCGTGTTGATGAACACGAGCATTGCCGGCGCGTTTGGTGCGTCGATTACCTATATTTCCCTCCTGGCGCCGAAGCATCGCGTGCCCGAGTTGGTGGGCACCCTCGGCACGTCGGGATTCCTGGGCACATGCTTAGGGCCGATCCTGGGTGATTACTTGTTTCAAGGAGAACTAACCCGCGGTGCGGTGAACAACATGTTCTTGGCGGCGGCCGGAACCGCCGGCATTGCTCTTATTTGCGCGTTTTTCGCCACGCGCGGCGCAGCTCGCCCCCTTGCGCAACCGCGCCCTCCGGTATGGAGTTTATTAAAGCAGTACCACCCCGGCCCGATGCTTCTGGTGGCCGTCGCGATGGGCTTTGGGGTCGGGATGCCGCACACGTTTCTGCGCACCTACGCTGCGGAGCTGAACATCGACCGCATCCGCTTCTTCTTTGTGGCATACGCCGCCATGGCGTTTTCCGTACGCTTGTTGACGCGCCGCATGGCCGAGACGCACGGAATTCGGACGATGGTGCTGCTAGGCCTAGGCTGCCTGGCGGCTAGCATGCTGCTCTATCCCCTGGCGATGAACGAGTGGACGTTGGCCATTCCCGCGGGAGTAGCAGGATTCGCACATGCGCTGCTGTTCCCGGCGGTGATCGGCGGCGGTAGCATCAGTTTTCCCACGCGCTTCCGCGGTCTGGGAGCGACGTTGATGTTCGCCATGTTTGATCTGGGCAACCTGGTCGGACAACCCGCCGTCGGAGGAATGTTGGAGTTGTCGCGCGCGGTGGGCTTGCCCGCCTATCCCACGATGTTTGTTTCCATGGCCCTGATCTTAACCTCGGTGGCGGCAATCTATGCGCGCATGGGGCAGCCGGCTCTGGCGATGGAAGCGTCGCCCGAACTTGAGGGCGTTCAAGAACTGACGCCGGCGCCGAGTGCTCAAGAGCAGGGGTGAGTCCGGCAAGCCGCCCCCATGATTTATTGCGTCGGCGACGTCGAAGGCGCGGCGGCCGATTGGTCAAGCGCTGGAAACAACCTCGGCGGCTTCGGCGCATAGTTGCACCGCGTCGTCGTGCGCGCTAGCTTCGGCAATAGCCCGAATAATCGGTTCGGTATTGCTTGCGCGAACGAGCAGCCACCGGTCGCCAAAATCCAAACGTAAACCGTCCCGGTAGTCCGCTTGGGCATTCGAGAAGCGTTTCGCCAGTTCGCTCAGAACACGATCGATCTTCTCGCGATCAACCGCCATTTTGGTCTTGTGAATTTCGTATCGCGGCAGTTCGTCAGCCAACTCGGCGACGCTCGCGTCGCGGGCCGCCATGGCATCGAGCACGTTCGCCATGCCTACGAAACTATCGCGCACGTAACCCACCAGAGGATCGATTGGACCTCCATTTCCCTCGCCGCCAAACGCAGCGGTTTGCGCTAGCATGACTTCGACCACGTTGGCTTCGCCCACGGGGGTGCGGAAGAAGGGGACACCATATTTCTGGGCGATGTCTTCATTCATGCGGCTGGTAGCGCAATTCACCACCACGGGGCCCGGCCGACGTCGCAGCACGTGGTCCAGGCAGATGGCCAACGTGTACTCTTCGCCCAAATAACGGCCCGATGAATCAATGATTGCCAGACGATCCGCGTCGGGATCCTGACAAAACCCGACATCGACCTTCAATTCGGCCACACGCCGAGCGACGTCTTGTAGATTTTCGGCAATTGGCTCGGGCGGATGCTCAAACAAGCCGTCGGGTTTACCGCCCAGCACGATGACCTCGCACCCCAAGGCTTCCAACAGTTGCCGTCCCATGACGCTTCCAGCGCCATGATTCGAGTCGAGAAGAACGCGGAAACGGCGCTCACGGATCGCATCGGAATTGACGGTTTTGAGCACCAAACGCAAGTGATCCTCGGTCGAATTGGGGCATTCCCGAACCTCGCCCACCATTCGATGGTCAACCCAGCCGATATCGCCAGCACGATACCGGCGTAAGACCTGTTCTCCCGCGGAGGCGTCCAAAACGCGCCCGCGCGCCGAGAAGAGTTTTAAACCGTTGTATTCCGCAGGATTATGACTGGCCGAAATTTGAACGCCGCCGGCCGCATTGTAGCTGCGAACCAGCACGCCCGTTGTGGGAGTGGCCGCAACCCCGGCGTCGATGACCGTGCGCCCCGCGGCGCACAGCGCGCCGCGTACGACATCGGCAAGCATACGGCCGGTAGCCCGGCCATCGCGAGTCACCACGATGGGCCCATCGGGCAGCCCCGTGGCTAAAGCACACGCATATCGGAGGGCGACTTCCGGCGTTAAGCTACGTCCGACAACGCCGCGCAACCCCGAAACACTGATTATTGGCTCACTCATCCGTGACTTTGTCCTCAACGTAGAAACGGCTTGCCCCGGCGGGCTCAGAACAGGTTGGCTCTCGCGCACACCGCAAGCGGGGACGACCATCCAACATTCACGCGGTGCGTATCGAGGGTTTGTTGGTTAGCATTTCCCCACCATCGTCTCTGTGAGAGCAGAGCAATCCGAGTATTTTCGCGAATCGTGGACGCCGAGCCAACCCCGTTCAACTGTCAGGCAGCGCACCGTTCATGACCTCATGATGAGGTTAAGTCAAAGTCGAACGTGTTCTCGCCTGGCTGAACTTCCCGCGTCAATTCGGTTTGCGTGTTGTACCGCGGCGGGATAATCGATTCGGTGATGTCGATCATCGGGCTGTTGGGGTCGCCTTCGTAAGCGGGCCGCTGCCCCACAACCTTGGAAGCAGTAATTTCCACTTTTTTCGGGCCGGGTGGAACTTCGATCGAATACTCGCCGTTCGTAATCACACCTCCTGCGGTAGCGGTGGCCCCGTCGGCCGGGACAAACGAGATGGCGCCGTTCTCCAACGGTTGACCATCCAGCGTCACCTTGCCCTTAACGGTCGGCAATTTGTCGCCGCCACACCCCCACACGAAAGTTGCGCCAAGCAACGCAACGATCCCAACATAACGGCAAGAAAACCCAAAGCACTTGGACATAAACACGCCTACTCAAGAAGAGATAAAAGCAGTCGGGAGAACCCGGCCAACTATACAAGATAAGGATAAGCCAGCGGCAACACCCGTGACGCGCTCAATGGCAAACAACAACGCAACGCGGGATCGAACGTCACCCAACAACGTTCAAAGGCAGATGTCATGGATGACACGGCCATGCACGTCGGTCAGGCGTCGGTCGATTCCGTTATGTTTGACCGTAAGACGAGTGTGGTCAATACCTAGGAGATGAAGAATGGTCGCATGAATGTCGTAAACGCGCGTTGGGTTCTCGCGGTCCAAGGGCTTATACCCCCAAATGTCTGAGGGGCCATAGCTTACGCCCCCCCGAATTCCGCCGCCGCACAACCAATTGGTAAACACGTAGGGATTGTGGTCGCGTCCCTTCTGCCCTTGCGTTGAGGGAAGACGGCCGAACTCGGTCGTCCACAAGATGATGGTATCGTCGAGCATCCCGCGCTGCCGCAAATCCTGAATCAATGCGGCTGCTCCCCGCGCCATGCCCAACGCCAGCGGGCGGTGGTCCCGAGCCAGATCCTCGTGCGAGTCCCAGTTGCGGCGTGGGAAACCGTTGTCGTTGCCCGACCAGATTTGCACAAATCGCACGCCTCGCTCCAAGAGCCGCCGTGCAATCAGGCACTTGCGGCCGAAGTAATCGGTTTCCTCCACCTCATTGATTTCTTTGTCGAATACAGTCTTGCCGTGGTCCAAGCCATACATCTTAAGGATGTATTGCGGCTCATTAGAAATATCCAGTGCTTCCGGCGCGGCCAGTTGCATTCGCGCGGCTAGTTCATAAGAGCGAATGCGAGCCTCCAGGCGAGGGTCATCGTCGCGCTGTATGTGGTGTTTACGATTGAGGCGTTGTAGCAACTCACCGCCAGCCTTTTCGGACGAGGCCGAAATGAAATCCCCGCCATCGGGAAAAAGATCGGCGATGGGGTTTTCGGCGCCCGGCCGGATGACGGTTCCCTGATGTTGTGCTGGCAAGAACGCCGCATGCCAGTTCTTGGGTCCGTTCGATGCATAGCCGCGGTGGTCGGGGAGCACCACGAACGCTGGCAGATTGGCATTTTCGCTCCCCAGAGCGTAGCTGATCCAAGCGCCCATTCCTGGAAAACCGGGCTGTGAAAACCCCGTCGCTTGCAAATAGGTGGCCTGGCTATGGACACCGGTCGTTCCCACCATATTATGCACGAACGCTATCTCATCGACGCATGCGCCCAGGGGAGCGACCACTTCGCTAAGCATTTTGCCGCACTGGCCGTAGGGGCGGAAGTTAAAAGGAGACGCCATCCACGGCCCCAGCCCATCTTGGAACGCCTCCACCGGCTCGCCATAGTCGGACGGTTGCCCATGACGTTTCTTTAGCTCGGGCTTGTAATCAAACAAGTCGATATGGCTGGCCGCGCCCGCCATGAACATTTGCACGACTCGTTTGGCTTTCGGAGGATGATGCAAAGCCGGCAGCGCCGCGCCCTCGCCCAGCGAATCAGACGCCGCAAGCCACCCGTCCTGGTGCAAGAGCGCCGCCAGTGCAATTCCGCCTAATCCTCCCCCCGCGCGCCACAAGAATTCTCGCCGCGAACCATTCCCGCCCATCATCATTGGTTTCCCCGCGCACAACCACACTTTGTATCCGCGTTGTCATGGATTTTCGCGTAGTTCCTTGTTTGTTTGACAGTACGTTGCATCAGTCCACAAACACAAACTCGTTCAGGTTCAACATCACCCGGCACGCATTAGGCAACCCAAACTCCTGAGCATAGGCCAACAGGTCGCGCAGTTCATCGTCGGTCGGTATGCGTCCCGTGATCAACTGAAACCCTAACGAAAGTTGTTCTTCTAACGTCGCCCGCTCCCGCATTAGGCGAGATGCAAAGTGCTTCGCCATGGCGACCATGAACCGATTGTTCAGCATTGTCAACGCCTGGAGCGATGTCAGCGTCTCTTCTCGTTTGGGAACAGACATGGACGGATCCGCGCAATCGAGCGTGTCCATGAACGGCTGCGGCTGAGAACGCACTAAGAAGCGGTACACCGCCCGGCGGTGCGTCCGTGGATCCTCGGGATCGTACTTGTGGTATTCGTAATGAGGCGAATGCTCGGGACGTTCGATCACAAAGTCCTGGAACCCCGGACCGCCCATCGTCAAATCGAGAATTCCCGCAACCGATAGCACGGTGTCGCGGATTTCCTCGGCTGTCAAACGACGGCGGTTCATCCGCCAAAGCCATTGGTTGTCCGCGTCAACCAATCGCGGATCGGGGGCCGAGTCAATGGAGGTATCACGTCGGCTTTCGGCCGTTTGTCGATACACAGCGCTCGTGCAAATCAAACGATGGAGCGTTTTGAGCGATTGGCCGCCGTCGCGAAACTCAACCGCAAGCCAGTCAAGGAGGTCAGGATGGGTAGGAAGTTGACCGCCTCGGCCGAAGTCGTTGGGCGTATCGACGATGCCTCGGCCAAAATGATAAAGCCAAACGCGGTTGACGATCGATCGCCAGGTCAGAGGATGGTCGCGATGCGTGATCCATTCAGCTAGAGCGACGCGTCGCTGCCCCTCATCCGCATCGGGCGGAAGATCAAACTCGGCCGGCATGCCTGGCGCCAGCGGCACGGCGCCAGGCTGAACCACTTGGCGCGGATTGTTCACATCGCCACGATGCAGCACTCGAATTTCTCGGGGTCCCAATCCGTAGCGTCCCCGAAAGTTGCCGCTCCCCTGGTGGACCGTTCCCGCATAAACCCGTTGCGGCGGAGGAAGGGCCGCAAGTTGTTGTTCAATATCCGCCAATGCCGCGGTTAACTGTTGTCGCGCCGTCAATAGTTCCGCGCCTATCGCTACAAGCTCCAGCGCTTCCAACTTCTCGATGAGCGTCTTGCGCCGCAGCTCGGTATGGGAAGGTTCAGCTAAGGCCAGCAATTGCTGTGTGTCGGCGGTGATTAACGCCCGGCCACCGACGCCATCCACCAGATTGTTGCGTCCCCAGCGAGGAAGCGCCTCGATGGAATCCTTGGCCGTTACAGCATGCACCTTAGCGGCTCGCCCTTCCGATACGACGATAAGTTCACCAAGTGCAAAGATCCAATCGTTCGTAAGTGCGGCGTCCTTTTGCCGCCGATTCCAGAGCTTCGTCCCTGTAACGCGGACATACCGCGCCTTGATTCCCTGGCCAGCAATATGGACGGCTTGCGCGCCGGGGCGAGGAAAATCCCTCTCGCGATGATCGGCCACCACAGTGGCATCGGCGAGATTTTCGTCGCTGCCGACCGTTACCAAAAACCGGTGAGGAAATCCGAAATCGGCCCAACCGTATTCGTCGGCGCCGAACAGAAAGATATGGTCGATCCTTATCGCCTGCCCAAGGTCAACTTGAACCCACTTTCTTTCATCCTGCCGCGTCGCGACCTGGCTATGGTAGCCATAGGCGGGCGAACGAGGCCCCGTTGCTGGCTGGGTGGCGACGCTTTCTGCTTGCAGTTGAGCAAGGGCGTTTTCGACCTCGACCAGTTCTGCTGTTTTCTTTTCTGCGATCTGCTTTTCTAACTTCGCTTTTTCGGCTTGTAGCTGATGTTGACGCCGCGTTAATTCCGCGCGGCGGCGAGCGATCTCCGGGTCAGGATCGTACGGCCGATCGGCCCGATCTATTGCCGCAAACACCGCCTGCAGGCGGTAGTAATCCTCCATCGTCACCGCGTCCAACTTATGGTGATGGCAACGCGCGCATTGGACGGTCAAACTACAGAAGGTGTTCAAGGTGTTAGTGACCATGTCATCCCGATCCAAATTTCGAGCGACCTTACCGTCGAACTTGGATTCAGGCACTTCTGCATGGCCAATCAGGTCCCATGGGCCCGCCGCAATGAACCCGGTGGCCACAACACCATCGGTGGTATCCGGCCACAAGACATCGCCCGCTAACTGTTCTTGCACAAAGCGCGAATAAGGTTTGTCTTGGTTGAACGCGCGGATCACATAGTCGCGATACGGCCAAGCATGGGGACGCGGTTGATCTTTGTCATAACCATGGGTATCGCCGTAATGCACCACGTCGAGCCAATGCCGTGCCCAGCGTTCGCCGTAGCGCGGCGACGCAAGCAGCCGATCCACTAAACGTTCATACGCGCGGGGATCAGGATCATTAACGAACTCTTCGACCTCGGCGGGTGAAGGCGGCAGGCCGATCAAGTCAAAGTAAAGTCGTCGAATTAACGTGCGTCGGTCTGCTTCGGGCGAAGGATGAAGGCCTTGTTCCTGAAGCTGCGCTACGATAAAAGCGTCAATCGGCGTGCGAACCCACGACTTGTTTTGCGGCGAAACTTCAGGAACCGCAGGTCGCACTAAAGGACGCCAAGACCACCAGTTGCGATCCTTTACCCGAGCTTCCTTTAACACAAGTCCCGCCGGCCACGGCGCGCCGCTTGCGATCCATCGTCGAATCGCTTCCACTTCGCCATCGGTCAAGGGATCGGCGTCTTTGGGCATTGCAGGACGTTTGCCTGCATGCGAGGTAACGACTTCCAGCAGATGACTGGCTTCGGGATCGCCCGGAACCACAAACCCGCTGGACTCCACATCGGCGGCCGTCTCCAGCGAGAAATTCCCCTTCTGCTCTTGCTGATTGTGGCAACTAATACACCGGCGTTCAAAAACCGGCTGCACGCGCGACGTGAACAACTCCCCCTTATCGTCGGCCGCCGCAAGTGTCGCAAAAGAGAGCCATCCTCCAACCACGAGCAATGCAACTGACGTGCAACGCATGAGACGTCCGAAATGGAAGAAAACCAATGCTGCGGAACTGCCGCCGAGTTGATCTGGGCCCGTCGGGTTCATTGACATCACGCCGCGCCGCGAGTTGGGCGTTTCGTCGACGATCGTACATGGCGCGTTATACCGTCGCTGAATCAACGCGGCCCGCGAGGATTGCCCCATGCCCTTACAGCGCACGGTTGACGCCGCCACCCTTTAATCGTCTCTTGTCGGGATGCGTACAGCAACTCCGCTCCCAAGAAAAATGCAGTCTCAGCCTCGGAATCAACGCCGCATCGTTCACCACGTCAAGTAAGTAAAAGCTCTTGGCCATGGCCGCACTTGCAACCGGGCCAATCCGCAAGGGCCGCCTTTGAAAATTTCCATCAGCCCTTGCAAAAGGAGACGGCGCCTAACTTGGCGCACCACCGTGGAAGACGCCGAGCTTACGAACTGCCTCGCTTTGCGATGCGAGTTTGTTATCCCGCCCGCTTCCCAGTTTCTCGCACAGCGACGTCACGAATCGCCCTCCATTGGGGCCGACTTCCAGGAAACGGCCAACCGGTATAAGCCATAAAGATTGACCGTCTGGAGTATATCCTTCGAGTTCGCTCAGAATAGACGGGTTTTGAAGGGTATCTGAATCTTTGTCTTTCCCTACGTGGACAATTTGTAAGCTAGTCTTCCTGGGGTACCCGCCGTCACTTCGTAATGCGAGGCAAGCACTATGCCAATGCAAGAGAACGTCGTTCGGGGCGAGCAATCACAAACGTCAACGATCGATTTCGATCAGCGGCGAATTGCGAAGCTTGTGGCGCAATTACAACGAGAGAACCACGTCATTGCCCAGTTAATGGAAGACCGGCAACGCTTGCGGCGTGAGATTCTGGCTGCTCAAGAGCAACAATTACGCGCCGCACACCGGTCTGAGAAGCAAGCGCAAATCGCCACGCCAACCTTGGGCTAACGGTCTGACGCAATACGTTTCTCGATGGCCGTAATGGTGTGCTTCGCCCAACGACGCGTCGCGTCTTGTGGATCGGTTTCGGCAATTGCCTGAAGCGGCGGTAGGCTTAAGGGGCCGCCAATATCACGTAAAATATGGATGGCCGCCAACTGCACTGCCGGATCTTCATTCACAACCCAAGGAAGCACCGCCTCCTCCGCCGCGGCGCCAAGTCGCCGTAAGGCGCGGCTGGCGGCCACGCGGTCGATTCCGACCTCCAAACGTCCTGCCAAGGCCGTTGCCGCTGCCGGCTTGGCAAGCCGGCCTAACGCATCGATCGCCGCCCAGCGAACCGGAGTTTCAGGGTCGTCCAAGAGTTGCAGCAACCTTTCCACCTCCTCCCCATTGGCCCAATGAGCGTAGGCCTGCGCACCGGCAATCCGTACCGTGGGGTCAGGATCGTCAAGAAGTAACGCCAAGCGGGCAGTAACTGCGCGACGATTCTCATTCGGCGTTGCCTGTTGGAATACGCGCAAAGCGGTAAGCACACGATCCGTCTCCGACGCGTCTAACTCGGCGACAGCCTGATCAAGGTCGACCTTACGCGAGGGATCATCCTTGTTGGGAACTGCCTCTTGTCTTTGACAGACGACGGTGATCTTTGCTACTCGCACGGCGAACTCCTCCCGGACGGTCAACGTTAGCCGCCATTCCAGCGAACGTACACTTCCCGACTGTCGATCAAATACAGCTTCGCCGCCGCCCTGAATTGCCAGCCGAGGTTCGCCGTTGACGAGCTGCGTCGTCGTTATCTCCACTTGCCGTTCGATGGTCGCCTCGCCAGAACCGCGCAGCCCAGCAATGCGGTAACCATTGGTCTCCTGCGCCGACAGCGTTTCCAGCTCCGGCCGCAGAAATGTCGGCCGCGGAAAACGATACTTCGCGTCATTCCATGTGACCGTTGTCGGGCCAGAAACTTCCCAGACGGCAGCAGCATCGGCAGGCAAGGGCACAAGAGGCAATCGTCCCAAATCTCCCAGCGCCCAAGGCAAGGGAGTGTGGCCGCGCGAAGTTTCGACGCCGCCGATGTCGTTGACCGTGAGCGTCCGCTCTGCGAAGAAGCCACTTGGTGCGTCCTGCTCAAACGGCGAGTAGAACTCCACCGACGGACGCCCCAACGGTGGTGCGGCGCCCGGATGTACGCGACGGAATCCGTGCATCCACCCCTGGACCGCCAACGTTGCCCGTCCTTCTTGAACATTGCGAATGGTATAGTGGACGTGACCTTGATGCGTTTCGACGCCGTTCTCGTCCTGCGCTTCGATTTGGACTGAGTAGCCAACCGATGCCCCTTGCGTCCAGCGGTAACGCAACTGCGGAGGCGTCACGTTGGGCCGTTGGTCATCGCCGGACGGTTGGTGACGAGCAGGCGCCGACGCTTGCGGGAGCGTTGGCGCGATGGCGGTATTTGCCGTTACACCGGTATCGTCAGCATTGCCCGGCTTGTCGCCTACCGGTTGCGGCGCGCCCGGGAGGAAGATCACCGCCAACATACCCACCAGCGTCGCAGCTAAGCCTCCCCCGCGATTGCTAAGCGGCAAGTGAGGGTCCAAAATACGCCCCAGTCGGCGTTTTGCTGGGTGGCTTGTTTCCATGATTCCCAGCGCCAACGGCGGACCATCATAACCAAGGATCTCGGAAACCTTGATCAACGCTGAGCCATATGCGTGCCGCCGCCCTTCCAAGGCGCCGACCGTCATTTCGTCGCACGCGTCTTCTCGCAGGCGCCGCAACTCGCGGTTTGCCCACCAGACGGCCGGATGGAAAAAGTAGAGCGACCCTAGCACCGCCTGCATCAGATTCACGAGCGCATCGCGACGAGCAATGTGATTTAGTTCATGCAGCAGCACCGCCTCCAATTCCTCGTCGGTTAACTCTCGCAATACACGAGAGGGGAGCAGAATTACCGGCCGCCACCAACCGACCACCAAAGGCGTGGTGCAGTCTTGGGAGTCACGCAATTCGATCTTCTGCGTTATCTCCAAACGCCAGCGGCAGCGGCCAAATAACCTCCGCACATTCGGGTCGATCTCCGGCGACGCTTGACGCACCCACCTTCGTGTACGCGCCGCGCCGGCAACCAAGTACGCCAACAAGGTGAGCGACACCCCGGCCCAACCCAGCATCAACAGTGCAGCCCACGTGGGCTCAGGCTCGTCGATTGGCGAGGGCCTTAGGGCCGATTTCTCCACGGAATCCGTTCCTGTTGGTAAGCGGGATTCGCCCGTCGGTGTCACAGTGACTGGCGCAAGATGGTTCGACGGACTTTCAATAGGCCGCGCACGTTCGGAGCGATGCGGAATTGTGGCGACACTCGTTCGTGCGCCCTCACGCAACCACCAGCCCCAACCAGTAGGCGCCGCCAGATCGGGCGGCGTAACGAGGCGCACAAGCACAATGAGCCAAAGTGTGTAACGCAGCGAAGCCGAGCGGCGCCGAAAAATCCATGCCAAGACGGCGACCGCCGCCGCCAGCACGACCACCTGAATGCTCATCTCGATCATCCAGGCGGACCAATACTCGGCGAATCGCTCGACAATCGCCAGCGCCGACCGTCTCATGTCGGGTACTCGTGCGTATCCCGGGGATCGATTTCCACCGGATCGTCATCAGCGTTCGAATCGCGCGACTCTGCAGGAAGTTCGCCGCGCGCGTAGGCGTCGAGAATTTTCCGCAACTCCTGGGCTTCGTCGCGGGTAAGGCGGCGACGTTCCACCAACCGCTGGATGAACGGCGCTGCGGCCCCCTCCAACACGCGATCGACTACGTCGTCCAGCACCCTTTGGACCACAGTCTTACGGCGCACGCGCGGCGAATATTCGTAAATATTTCCCCGGCGACGCCACGTGACATAGCCTTTTTCCGTCAGACGATCCAACATCGTTTTGACGGTGCTATACGCCCAGCCTTGCTGCGATTCCAGATCCCGCTGCAACTCCGTAGCGGTAGCCTGGCCGCGAGCCCAGAGCGCTTCCATGAGCACCCATTCGCTCTTGGCCATATCGGGAAGTGGTTTCTCAGCGTTCATTGTGTTCACGC
>CAYWIS010000040.1:2815-34242 GCA_964458385.1 uncultured Pirellulaceae bacterium | reverse complement strand
ATTGCGATACTCGTTCAGCGGTCCGCGCACCCCAAGGGCGAAACCAGCCGAGCCCTTCGATTCCTGGAGCGGTCCGCCGTCCAGAACGCCAAGCTGCACCGTCATGCGAAGTTCGCCAGAGCGATCGCTTGCAGCGCGGGTCAAAACGTGCACATTCCGTCCGGGCGCCGCTTTGACGCATTCCAGCCGCCCTTGGGCGACTCGCCAATCTTGAAGCGGATTGGTCCAGAACTCGGGCCCAGGCCAGACACGGTCGGGCACAACCTCCCAGCGACTGCAAAAGTCCGCTTCCTTCTCAGCCCCTTCCAGGCGCAAAGGCGTGGCCGAGGCGACGACCGCCGCCCCTGCGGCGCCGGTCAAGAAGCTGCGACGTGTAAGGGAAGTGTCTGACATGCTGCGTGCTCCCAAGCAATGAAGCTCTGGCCGAAACAACCGGCCCATCTTCCGCGCCGTTGGCGTAATTGTCTTCCGTACGGTAGTAGCCCGTCTCGCGCGCGGCAAGCCGGTCAAGCACTTCGCCCACCAATGACGCAGCGTGCAAATGAGCGTCTCCCACGGCGGTCCAAAAATTTTCTCCGAGGCGGTAACACGGTGCGGGATGTTGCGCTTGGGTAAGTAGTCGGCGGAACAACGGCCCCCCAGCCCTCCACGACGACTCCGCGATTTTCTTAGCCGTCGCGGCGGCGCCTTCTTCCTACACGTCTCTCAAAAGGATCAACACGATATGTTCTCGACCATGCGCAGCCTCGTTCAAAACGCCACCAAGAAGCGTACCCGTCCCGCTCCGCGTCGCAGCGTCAACAAGCTCCGGGCGGTCGAATCGTTGGAAAAGCGCGAGCTGATGGCCGTGTCGGCGCTGTGGTTCAGCGGCAACATGTTGGTGGTCCGCACCGACAACGCTTCGACCAATGTCACGGTGGAGTCGTCGGGCAGCAACGTGATGATCCGCGATCTGACCACCAATCGCTCTTGGAGTTATGCGGCCAGCTCGGTCGGCCAAGTGGAGTTCCAGGGCGGGGCCGGTAACGACCGCTTTGTCAATTACGTTTACAGCTTGCCGGTGCGCGCCTTTGGCAATGGCGGCAACGACTACCTGGAAGGCTACAACGGCAACGACACCTTGGTAGGCGGCGATGGCGACGACACCCTCGTCGGTTACGGCGGCAACGATAGCATGTGGGGCGGTAATGGCAACGACATCATTCGCGGCATGGCGGGCGATGACCAACTGATCGGCGATGCTGGCAACGACCAGCTCGACGGCGGCGACGGCCACGACAAAATCTGGGGCGGCTACGGCAACGACGTGCTGCTGGGCGGCAACGGCAACGATCAACTGATCGGCGACGACGGCAACGATCATCTCAACGGCGGCGAAGGAGCCGACAAGATGTGGGGCGGCAACGGCGACGATGTGATCATTGCGATCGACAACGCCACAAGCGACTGGATCCAAGGCGACGCCGGCCGCGACATCATTTGGCGCGATCAGACCTGGTTGTTCACCGACCAGGTGAATGCGGCCGAGTCGGTCGACAAGATCCAGAACGTGAGCGGCTTCGCCAACGGCGCCGACCGCACCTTGAATGGCGACAACATTGCCGATCCCACCGTCAAGAGCGGCCAGACCTATCGCCGCTTCAGCAACAACCCGT
The DNA here is from genome assembly GCA_964458385.1 of uncultured Pirellulaceae bacterium. Lineage (GTDB taxonomy): Bacteria > Planctomycetota > Planctomycetia > Pirellulales > Pirellulaceae > JAHWKS01. The sequence goes on along the minus strand of CAYWIS010000040.1, from coordinate 32,587 downwards.
TGTTCAGCTCCGCAGGCCCGCGGCCCAACGACATCCGCCAAGGCGGCCTGGGCGACTGCTACGCGTTGGCCGGTCTCGGCGCCATCGCCCTGGACAATCCGCACGCCATACGGCAGAACGTGGTGGACTTCAACGACGGCACCTACGGGGTCCGACTCGGCAACAACTTCTACCGCGTCGACGCCGACCTGCCAGTGAACATCGGCGGCACAACCCCCGCTTACGCCAAGCTCGGCGCCGAGAACAGCATGTGGGTGGCCGTGGTCGAGAAGGCCTTCGCGCACTATCGCACCGGCGCCAACAGCTACGCCTCGATCGAAGGCGGTTGGGCGGTGGAGATCAACCGCGCGTTCGGCTCGACTTCGGCGGGCGAGAAGTCGATCGAAAGCTACAGCAGCGCCACGGCCCTGGCCAACGACATGTACAGCCGCTGGCTGAACTACCAAGCGGTCACCATCGGGTTCCTGGGCGTGCGGCCCGGCTACACCGGCGCCGCTCCGCTGATCATGAGCCACATGTACACGGTAATGTCGTTCATTCGCAACTCGGCTGGCACGATCACCGGCATCGTGTTGCGGAACCCGTGGGGCTTTGACGGCGCCGGCAACGACGGCAACACCAGCGATGGTCTGGTGACCGTCACCCCAGCTCAGCTCTTCGCCTACTCAGGCCGCGTGAACTGGGGCCGCGTGTAATACAAGCGCCTGGGGACTTCAACATAAGTCGGGCTTTGCCTGACTTGGGCGGGAAGCCGTGGAAGCCAGACGTAGCGTGACGCTGATTGAAGCGTCGCCCTGCGTCTGGCCTCCACGCATGCGCGAAGCGTCGGAAGCACTTCCCAAAGCAAGACGCGCGCAGATTGTTCGTGCCGCGGCCTTGGTCCTTCGCCCATCTCTTGCCAGCCGTTAAAGCGCTACGTGCTTGGGAGCCTCGGCCGGTTCGAACCAGCGATAAATCGCCGGCAGCACCAGCAGCGTCAAAATGGTGCAGGTAATCAGACCGCCAATAACCACCGTCGCCAAAGGGCGCTGAACTTCGGCGCCCGCGCTACCCGAAACCGCCATAGGAATAAACCCCAGGGCGCCGCAAGTGGCGGTCATAAACACGGGGCGCAAACGGTCAAGCGAGCCCTGGACCACGGCGGTCCGCTGGTCATGGCCCAAGTGACGAAGGTGGCGAATGTGCTCGATCAGCACCACGCCATTCATCACCGCAATGCCAAAGAGCGCGATGAACCCCACGCCCGCCGAAATGGAGAACGGCATGTCTCGCAGCCACAAGGCGAAAATTCCCCCCGTGGCCGCGATGGGTACGTTCAGGTAGATCAGCAAGGTCAGCTTCACCGAGCTAAAGGTGATGTACAGCAAAGAGAAGATCAAGAACAACGCCACCGGCACGGCAATCATCAATCGCCGGCTGGCCTGCTGCAAGTTTTCAAACTGACCGCCCCACGCCAACGAGTAGCCGGGCGGCAGCTTGACCTGCTCGGCGACGGCCTTTTGTGCGTCGGCCACAAACCCCGCCAGATCACGGCCGCGCACATTGCACTGAATCAGCAAGCGCCGCCGAATGGAGTCTCGGCTGATCTCGGAAGGCCCTTCTTCAATCACCAGGTCGGCCAGTTGTGAAATAGGAATCTGCCGCCCATGTGGGTCGGAGATTTTGATCTGGTGCAGCTTCTCGACGTTGTACCGCCAGTCGGGAGCAATTCGTACTTGCAGGGGAAAGCGGCGTTGCCCTTCAAAGACTTCTCCCACCGTGACGCCGCCCACCGCACTCACGGCGTTGAGCACGTCGCTGGAGTTGATGCCGTACCGGGCGATGGCGTCTCGCCGCACCTTGACGCGCAGGTAGGGAAGGCCGGCAATATGCTGGGCCTGCACATCGGCGGCGCCGGGAACCTGGCTCAGCACCCGCGCAATCTTATCGCCTTCGACCTTGAGCACGTCCAGATCGTCGCCATACAGACTCAAGCCCACATCGGAGCGAACGCCAGCAACCAACTCTTGCACACGCAGTTCAATAGGCTGGGTAAATCCATAGGAATTGCTGGGCACTTCTCGCTCCAGGGCCTCTTGCATAGCTTGAACCAAGTCGGCCTTGTCGATTGGCTCGGGCCATTCCTCCTCGGGCTTGAGACGCACCAAGATATCGGTTTGATGAACCCCCATTGGATCGTTGGCGATCTCGGGTCGGCCCGTTTTGGAAACGACGCTTTCCACCTGGGGGAATCGCAAGAGCGTGCGTTCCATGGCCCGAGTCATTTCCAACGAGGTTTCCAACGAAACGCTGGGCAGCCGCACAGCTTGAATGGCAATGTCGCCTTCGTCGAGCTTGGGTACAAACTCCAAACCGAACCGCGACGCCACCCCCAAGCTGATGGCGAACACAACGCCCGCCGCCAAGAGCATCATCGCCGGGCGGCCCATGGCAAAATGGAGCAGCGGCTCATAACCTCGCTTCAATTGGCGAATCAGGAATGTCTCTTTCGCGCTGACCCGCCGTGCAAGGAACAGCGACGCCATTACGGGCATGACCGTAACCGACAAGATCAATGCTGCGGTCAAAGCCGACATGAAGGTAAACGCCATAGGGCGGAACATCTTCCCTTCGACCCCTTCCAGGCTGAGGATCGGCAGGAAAACGATGATCACAATAAGCCCCGCAAACAAGATGGGCGTACCAACTTCTTTAGCGGACTCTTGGAAAACGGACCGGGGAACGACCCCCGTTCCTTTATTTCGTTGGTAAGCGCTGGCCGCGCGGACGGCGTTCTCCACCATCACCACGGCCCCGTCGACAATCACCCCAAAGTCGACCGCGCCCAGACTCATCAGGTTGGCCGAAACGCCCGCTACGCGCATCGCAATCAGGGCGCACATGGCCGAGAGCGGAATCGCCGCCGCGACGATCAGGCCCGCACGCACGTTGCCCAGCAGCAGAAAGAGCATGATGATCACCAGCACAACCCCTATGCCGATGTTCTCGGCGATGGTGTGGATCGTTTTCTCCACCAGCTCAGTGCGGTCATAGAAGGTGTCGATGTAAACACCCTCGGGAAGCGTGGCTTCGATGTCTTTGATCTTGCGTTTGACGTCCTCCACCACCTGCCGGGAGTTGCCTCCCATGATCATCATCACCATGCCTGTTACGGCTTCGCGGTCGCCGTCGCGCGTGACGGCCCCCTGCCGAAGCATCGGCGCAAACCGCACCTGGCCAATATCCGACACTCGGATCGGAACGCCATCGCGGCGGTTATCCAGTACGATGTTCCGAATGTCGTCTAGCGAGCTGACCAGGCCTTCGCCGCGAATAAGGCGCTGTTCGGCGCTATGCTGAATGTAGCCGCCGCCGGCGTTGGCGTTGTTTTCCTCCAAGGCCCGAAACACCTGGCTGAGCGAAATTCCGTAGTTCAGCAGCTTGTCGGGATCGACCTGCACCTCGTACGTTTTCAGCTCACCGCCAAAGGTGTTGACCTCAATCACCCCAGGGACACTACGCAGTTGGTAAGCGATTTGCCAATCCAAGATGGTGCGCAGGTCCATCAGGCTGTAATCGTATCCCGGCTTGGCGCGCACTTCGAACTGGTAGATTTCGCTCATGCCGGTGGCGATTGGCCCCATCTGCGGGTCGCCCATTCCCGGAGGAATGTTTTCGCGGGCTTGCTGGAGCCGCTCGTTAACCAGATTCCTGGCCCAATAAATATCGGTTCCATCTTCAAAAGCCACTGTCACGGCGGAAAGCCCAAAGCGGCTGATCGAGCGAATCTCGCTAACCCGCGGCAGACCGCTCATCGCGTTCTCTACGGGGAAAGTGATGAACTGCTCGACTTCCACCGGGCCCAGCGCCGGCGAGGTGGTGAGCACCTGAACTTGAACGTTGGTCAGGTCGGGCACGGCGTCCAGCGGCAGCGACGAGGCCGACGCCAGGCCCATGCCCAACACCACAATCGCCAACAGCATGACCAGAAAGCGATTGTTGAGCGACCATTCAATGATGTGATTAACCACCGCAAGGATCCTTGAAGGCGGGAGTTTGGCAATGCAGGACAACGGCGAAAGCCGGCTAACGCTCGGCTCCCAAGCCAAGCCCGGGAACAAGGGAAACGGAAAGCCAGCGTCCCTTATGGCAAAGCGAAGACTTGCCGATCGTGCGATCTTGGGCAGAGCCGAAAGCCACAAGGGCTGGGTTCCGTCGGCGCCGATCAGTCGTCGCTAAGCAGATCGGCCAGCATGCGTGACTTGAGCGCAAAACCGCCGCGAGTGACCACCATCTCGCCGGGTTTCAATCCAGAGAGGATCTCCACCGATTGCGCGGCGCGGCGCCCCGGCGTCACGTCACGGCGTTCAAACGTCTCGTCGTGGAGATGGACAAAGACGAAGGTCTTCCCCTCGTACTCTTGTAGGGCCGCTTCGGGAACTTGCAGCACGTCGTCTTGGGCGACGCGAGGCAGTTCGACATTGACAAACATGCCCGGCTTGAGCAACCCCTCCGCGTTGTCGGCAACCGCCCGCATGGCGAGCGTGCGCGTCGACTCGTCGACCACATCGCCCGTGTAGAAGACTTGGGCTTCAAAGGTTTTGCCCGGCCAGGCGTTGCTGCGGAAACGAACCTTCTGGTTGCCCAACTTCTCCAGCAGCGGCAGATGCTCCTCGTAGATGTCGGTCGTAACCCATACCGTCGAAAGGTCGGCAATGCTGAGGATCTGGCTTTCTGGCCCCACGCGCTCCAGCAGAACCACATCTTTCGAGATAATCGTGCCGTCAAACGGCGAGTAAATGGGGTAGTGCGAAATGGCCTCGCCTTGCTTGGTCGGATCGATCGCGGCGAGCGCGGCGTCGTCAAACCCAAGAATCTTCAGGTTGGTTTCGTCCACCGCCACGCGCGTTTGGTACTCTTTGACGGCCTGCTCAGAGAACTTGGCCGCTTGCAGCGCATCTTGTTGAATCTGCTCCAACAGCGACTGCAAGGTTGAACGGGCAGCGTTCCATTCCGCTTCGGCTTCGAGCAACTGCTTGCCTGCCACGGCGCCTCCCGACGAGAGTGGGGTCAGACGGTCCAAAATCCTTTGCGATTTGAAGTGGCTAATGTACGCCGTCATAAGCCGGTCGCGGTACTCGCCCATCGGCCGGTTCGTAAGCTGCTTCTCAATCTCTTCGATTGGCGCGCCGTCGCGCATCAGTTGGATCATCGCCAGGGTGTTTTCGGCCACGGTCTGGGTCCAACGATCCTTGGTTACGGCGAAGTCGCGCTGTAGCCGATCCTGGTAGAGTTGGAGCATTGCCTGGCCAACCTCTTTGCTTTGCACTACGACCAGCAAGTCTCCTTTGCGGACCTTGTCGCCAAGCTGGATCTTAACGTCATCGACGCGTCCTTCCACCAGCGGAAAGACATGAGCCACCCGGTCCTCGTTCAGGGCGATCTTGCCAGTCAGCTCCACGGTCTGAACGAGCGAGCTACGCTCGGCGGGGCGCATTTCCAACGACGCCGGCTCCCACGACTCGCGCGGGAAGTCCAGAGTCACAGGACCGTCCTCGTCCTGCGCAGCTGCGGGCGGATTCGCTACGGCTTCCGCGGGCGGCGCGGTGTGCGATTGCTCCAAGTCTGGGGAGCGCACCAGGCATCCGCCGATCCCCAGCATAGCGGCAAGCCCCAAGATCATAAGCGCGACGCTTCGGCGGACCGGGGACCGTGTCCAAGTAAGGTTCATGGGAACTCTCCAGAAAGTCACGTGAGCAGGCAAGGGGGGACCCGCAAGACGCAGCGTTCGCGGGCAGCGCGAAAGAAACCTGGCGACCAACGCCAAATGCTCAGGCGACTACGGATTAAGTCCGCAGAACACAGAACCGCAGAGGCAGCGGAAGCGACGGCGCAAAGGCGTCAAAGAAATGCGACGTTAAGTGGCGCGTTGGCGAGCCGACCAACAGCCCCACGCCGTCTTGATGGAGGTCCAACGGCAGGGCCGCCAAGGCGGGCGTCTCCACCGTTGCACGCAGCCAAGAAGCTGAAAGTCCCTGGGCAGAGACGCTTACCGGCAAACAATCCCGGTCATTCGGCGACGGTTCGTCGGAATCATCGCTAGGCGCCCCCGGAAAACCGTAATGCACATGCCAGCCAAAACAAGCGTCGGAAAAGGGAGCCGTCGTGGGATGGTACGCTTGCAAATGCTTTGCCAGCCAAGACGACACACCGTCTGACGATGCGGCCAAGGTGCCGTGACAATGGACCCAAGGCACAGGCCCCTGCCACGCGGCCAACAGCAGCAGACACCGCAGCACCAGCGCCCACCGGCTTACGCCGGCGTGTCTCGTTCGAAAGTGGCTGCGGTGGGGCATGGGTGAGCGATAGGCGCCAGAATGGAGATTTGCCTTGCGGAGGGAAGTTTCATCATATCTTGCCCCCTCTGCGATGGTCAACCTTGCAGGGGAAAGCGGAACGCCTGCTTCGCAATACCTCCCAGCGGCCCTTTGGCGGTCCACCGGCTTACGCCTCGCCGCTCTCCCTCACTGCGTCGCACTAGTCAACCTGCGATCTCAGCCGCAACGCCACCTTTGCCGCCAAGAGCCGAGGCGGCGTTTGTCCCTTATGCAAGAATCTCTTGGATTGGCCGGCCGTGTTCGATTTCTAACCGTTTGCGGCCAGGGATTTCCAGCTTGCGAGAATCCAGGCCCAACAGGTGCAGCACGGTCGCGTGCAAGTCCGTTACGTAATGACGGTTCTCCACCGCCAAGAGGCCCAGTTCGTCGGTGGCGCCGTGAACGGTCCCTCCCTTGATTCCGCCGCCCGCCAACCAGCACGAGAAGCCGAAGGGGTGGTGATCGCGGCCATCGGCGCCTTCGGCGCCAGGCGTGCGGCCGAACTCGGTGCCCCAGACAACGATCGTTTCGTCGAGCAGCCCCCGTTGTTTCAGGTCTTTCAAGAGCGTGGCAATCGGCTTATCGACCGCGGCGCAGTTCGCGGCGTGGTTCTTCTTGAGGCCACTGTGAGCGTCCCAGGCGCCCGCGCCGCCTCCACCGTGGTACACCTGCACAAAACGCACGCCCCGCTCCACGAACCGCCGCGCCGCAAGTAATTGCCGCCCAAAGCCGGCGCCATACTCCTCGAGCGTCTTGGCCGATTCATCGCGCATGTCGAAGATTTCAGGCGCCGACATTTGCATGCGAAACGCCAACTCGTACGACTTGATCCGCGCTCGCAGCGCTGCGTCTTGGGGATACTCGATCGTCGCCAACCCATTGAGCCGCCGCAACAGTTCAAAGTTCGCCTCTTGCTCTTGGCGATAGACGCGTCCCTCGGGGCGGCCAAACGGCAACGGGTTCGCCTCGTTGAGCCAGATGCCGTCGTGCTCGGCGCCCAAATAGTTCGCCATGTGGACTTGCATGCCGCCGCAACAATCGCCGATCAGGTTGCCCATGACCACGAATTGCGGCAAGTTTTCGTTGAGCGTGCCCAGGCCGTAATGGACCCAAGCGCCAATGGTGGGAAAGAACCCGTCGCTGATGTGCCGCCCGGTGTGGAACTGCAACTGGGCGCCGTGGTCGTTATCGGTAGTCCAGAAGGAGCGCACCACGGCGATATCATCAATGCACTCGCCAACGTGCGGCCACCAATCGCTCACTTCAATTCCACTTTGACCGCGCTTCCGATAGCCAACTTGCATCGGGAAGATCTTCTCGCGGAAGGTGCGAGAATTCCCGGCGACAAAGGGCCGAAAGTTCTCTTTCACAAACGGCGACTCAAACGCGTCTTTGTACGGCGTTTCGGAAAGCGACTTGCCGGCGTACCGGTTAAGCCCCGGCTTGGGGTCGAAGCTTTCCATGTGGCTGACCCCACCCGCCATGAACAACCAGATCACACTTTTCGCCTTCGGCGGATGGTGCGGTTGTCCGGTTGGCGCCGCTTCGCCTGCAACGCCCTCTTGGGCCAGAAGGCTCCCCAGCGCCAGGCCCGTAAAGCCCATGCCCAAGTCAGCCAGAAAGGTGCGGCGGGAAAGACCCGCAGAAGCCAACCCTCGCGACGAGTTATAGGCGCAAGAACGATTCATGGAAGCGTCCCTAGATTGCAATTGGAGATCAGACGCACAATCTTCATGATGGCTTTGTCAACTCTCGTCTCTACGTCTCAGCGAATCGTGACAAAGTCATTGTGGTTGAATAGCACCAGCACCAGGTTCTCCCGCGCCCGCTGCCGCGGGTCGGACGAGGGGGGCACGGCGTTGGCCGTATTGTCGAGCAGTTCCAGCTTCGCCGGCTCGGCCAGAAGCGCCGCCTGACGATCGAGGAATTGGCGACACTCAGAAATTTCGACCTCGCTCGGCCGTCGGTTCAGGATCGTTTCAAACGCAGCAACGATGAAACTCGCATCGTCGGGCCCTTCGCCCGAGCTTGCCGGCGCCGCAAGCCGCGCCGCCAACCGCCGCGACTGCGCCAACGCCAACGAGCTATTCATCAGCGCCAACGTCTGCTGCGGGCGAATCGAATCGCGGCGGCGGTAGCACTCTTCAGGGTTGGCCGCGTCAAACATAAGCAGGAACTCCATCTGCCTTTCGCGCGCATGGCGAAAATAAATGCTGCGGCGCCGCGAGGTCATCCCTTGGGTATGATCCAAATCGGGCCCGCCCATCGTCAGGTCCAGTTCTCCCGACGCCGCCAAGAGCGAATCGCGCACCACCTCGGCCTCCATCCGCCGGATATTGGCCCGCCACAAAAGATGATTATCGGGATCAATCGCTTGTGAATTGCGGCCTTCCGATTGCGAATCGGAAGAAATAGAAGGCGCACTCGATGATCGCTGGTACGCATCGGAAGTGACGATCAAGCGGTGCACGTGTTTTAAGCTCCAGCCATGATCCATCAGCTCCAGGGCCAGGTAATCCAACAAACCGGCCAGCGGCGGGCGAGGACTGCGTAAGCCGAAGTCGTCAACATGCTCCACAAGCGGCTGGCCGAAGTGACGCAGCCACACATGATTGACGGCAACCCGCGCCGTCAGAGGATTGCGTCGATCGGCGATCCAGCGAGCCAACGCCAACCGGCGTCCCGTGCTGGTTTTGGGATATTGGGGGCCAAGCGGCTGATAGTTGGCCGAAGGTTGCTCGGCGGCGGTGCGCGCTTCTTGGAGCGTCTTCTCGGCCGCCTGCACCTTGGCGACGGCGTCGGTAACGCGTTTTTGCGAGGCCTCGTCATCGGGCTTGGCCTCAGCGCGAGCGCGCTCGGCTTCCTGCTGAGCGGCCAGAAGGTTGACTTCGGCTTCGGCCAAGGCGGCTTGCCGTTCGGCGCGTCCCGCGGCCAGCGCGAGCGATTCCTGCTCGTCAGGCGCAGGTGAAGTAGCGTCCTCGACGGCGATTGTGTGTTTGGCGCGTTCGGCGGCAACGCGGGCCTGTACGGCCGCCAACTTCGCTTGCGCCGCCAGCCGCTTCTTTTCCGCCAGTGCGACGTTGTGCTCGGCTTGCATGCGTTGCAAAGCCGGATCGGCAGACGCATCGACCGTGAGCTTGGCGGTGGGCGGGGTTAACGTGACGTCGACCGGCAACTCGGCCACGTGCACCTGATGAAACTCGGCGGAAGCGTCGTATGTCCACAGCGCGAACTTGCCCGCCTGACGAGCCACCGGCAAGCGATACGCCAACTTCAACCGGCCGTCGACCCGTACGTTGAGCACATCGCCCCGCACCTGCACTTCCAACTCGGTTTTCTGTCCGACCTTGATCGGCTGCGGCGCAATGGCGTCGCCAGGGTAGACATCGGCGCCGTTGCGGCGATGAAACGCGCTCACGGTCGAGCCGCCGTCTTTGGCGCTTAAATAAACCGCTTGAAAGTCGCGGTCTTCGACCCAGTCAAAGCTAAGCCCCACGGAACGGTAGACGTTGCCGCCGGTCGGCGTGAACGTCAACCGAGCCACAAAATCGCGAGGATGCTCACCGATGGTCACCAGCGGCGAGAAGCCGGAGACAACCTGCTTTTGCACCAACCGGCCTTCGGTGTACTCCCATTCGCCGCGCACGACTTTCCAAGTATCCGGGCGCGGCGCGGAGAATTCGTCATCCACAAACACCGCTCCCGAAGATGGCGCCGCTGGAGAAGCATTGGCCAGCCGGACTTTCAGGTTCGTCAACTCGTTGCGGCTTTGGGCAAGTTCGGCGTCGGCCGCGGTGACCGCCGCTTGCGCCTGGGCGATCATGTCTTGAACAGCGTATTCACGCAAAGCCGGATAATAGCTTTCCAGCGGAAGCGTAACCGCCGCCACTTCGAAGTCGGGACCAGAAACAACCGCCGGAACGCCAGGCGCTATGGGTTGATCCTTCACGGGCCGCTTGGGGTCGCCCCGCGTGAACAAATAGGTGGCTGCGTCGGGCTTGGCGTCGTAGACGCGCGGTAGACCGTCTTTCTCCAGATCAGGTTCGCCTGGCGCCGGGTCCGTGCGTACGTCGTACGGTTCGAAGATCGCTCGCAGGGCGTAGAACTCGCGCTGCGAAATGGGATCGTACTTATGATCGTGGCACCGGGCGCATTTGGCGGTGATTCCCAAAAACGCCTTGCTGGTGTGATCCACTACATCATCCAGCCAGCTATTGCGGTCGAACTTATACCAGTTGCGGGCAAGGTAGCCAGTGGCCCGCAGCGCGTCTTCGTCGCCGGGGGCCAGTTCATCGGCCGCGAGCATTTCCAGAATCATCTGGTCGTAGCCCTTGTCGGCGTTGAGCGACTCCACAATCCAGTCTCGCCACCGCCAGATGTGCCGCTGGCTGTAGCGAATCTCGTTGCCGAACCCGGCCCAATCGCTGTATCGCCACACGTCCATCCAGTGCCGCGCCCAGCGCTCGCCGTACTGCGGACTTTCCAACAAACGATCCACCACCCGCTCGTAAGCCTGGGGCGAGTCGTCAGCCATGAACGCCTGGACTTCCTCGCGCGACGGCGGCAAGCCGATCAGGTCCAGATACACCCGGCGCAGCAACACTTCTTTCGATGCGAACGGCGCGGGGGTCAGCCCCGCCTCGGCGTGGCGAACCGCTAGGAACGCGTCGATCGACGGCGGCGTGTTGGCTCGCGTGGGAGGCTGATATGCCCAGTGTTGACGTGGATCGGGCGGGATCGGTTCTTCGGGGGCCGGCGCGCCCTGGTCGATCCATAACCGCAGCTTGGCTAGTTGTTCGGCAGAGAGCGCTTCGCCTTCGCCCTCGGGAGGCATGCGTTCCGAAATGTTCTCGGCGGCGACGCGGGCGATTAACAGGCTGTCTTGCGAACTGCCGGGCGTAATTGCCGGCCCGCTATCTCCGCCCGCGCGGATCAACTGCGCGGCATCGAGCCGCAAGCCCGCCTCCTGCTTCAGAGCGCCATGACAAGCAAAACACTTCGTCGCCAGGATCGGCTTGATATCGTTGGCGTAGTTAATCTCGTCGCCGCACGCTGCTCCTGCAGACAGCAGCAAGCCAAGAAGAACGGCCCGCACGGCGTACATCATACCGGGCTCCGCAAAAGACAACGTCGATCAAAGAACGCTGATACATTCCGTAAGCATAGCGTAATCGCCGCACTGAAAAAACACATTCCCGAACAACCCAGCGAAGCCTGCCAACCCCTGTTGCGGCACGTGGGGCGATCCATGCTTTGTCCGTCGGAGCACCAAAAAGATCAGCCTGAGAACGATCAGAATAACGCGTTCGAGAATCTGACGCTGTTCCCTCCCGGTTGTTATCGGTAACCGTACGCCGGCCGAGAAAACAAGGAGCCCCGCCGCGTTCTTCATGGAGCGTTGCTCTTGCTTGAGAGGCATGCCGGGTACTGGCTCGCTTTGTTCTGGAGGGCGCGGGAGCAGCCCATACTCCTGAACATCCCATACGGCAAAAGGCTTCCGCGGTGGGCGCCTTTCATCACGACTCGCGACATTGGGATACAGCCGGTTCTTGGACGGAAGAACCAGCCGCCGAAACATTCGCCCGGATGCCGCCATTCGCCCAGCGGATTCTCACCGCCCTCGCCGCGAAGCTCCAAGGCGCCTTACGCCGTCAAGCCTTGCCGCAGCGCTTCTTGGATCCACTCGGGCGATTCGATCCCGACCGAAAGCCGAATCACTCCGCCGTCGATGCCTAGTTGTTGGCGTTCCTCGGGCGACAGGCCGCGGTGGCTGGTCGTCTCCGGGTGGCTGAGGGTGGTGGACACTTCGCCAAGCGATGGACAAAAGGGGATGTGGCGCACCGCGGCAATGAACGCATCCGCAGCGGGCCGCCCGCAGCGCAGGCGAAACGCCACCATCGATCCATAGCGCCCGCCCAATTGCTGCGTAGCAAGCTCGTGTCCCGGATGCGACGGCAGGCCCGGATAGTACACCTGTTCCACTTCAGGTTGCTCCTCCAAGAACTGCGCCGCCCGCAGCGCGTTAGCGCATGCCCGCTCCAGACGCACATGCAACGTGGCCAACCCGCGCAGGGCGAGCCAGCAGTCGAACGGGCTGGCCGTCAGCCCCCAGGCCGCCAGCACGCCCGGCACGCGCTGCCACGCTTCCTCGCGGCCGCATAACAGGCCCAGCACAACATCGCTATGCCCGTTCATCACCTTGGTCAGGCTTTCCAACACCAGATCGGCGCCTAACTCTAGCGGTCGAACAAGCACCGGCGAGGCAAAGGTATTGTCCACCAGTAGCCGCGCTCCGCCGCAGTGGGCCACGTCGGCCAGGGCCGCCAAATCGGCCACCTGGAGCAAAGGATTCGCCAGCGTCTCAACCACCACCAGGCGCGTTGCAGGCGTCATCGCCGCAGCTACCGCATCAAGATCGCAGGGATCGACCAAGGTGCTGGTCACGCCCCACCGCGCCGCCTCATCCGTTAATAGGAAGCGACTTTTGCCATATAGCAGCCGGCTGACCACGACATGGTCGCCCGGCTTGAGCAAGGCCAGCGTCGCCAGCGCCAAGGCGCCCATGCCCGACGTCGCCACAGCGGCCCGATCAGCGCAATGCAGTTGGCGGCATTTTTCCGCCAGCATGGCCGCGTTCGGGTGGCCGTCGCGCTGATAAACGTAGCCCTCCACCTCACCGGCCAGCATCCGGTCGGCCTCTGCCGGCGAAGCACAACGATAGACCGAAGCGGCATAAAGGGGAGGCGCCAGCGGATTGTTAGGAAATGGCGAAGCGGCGGGAGTCGGGCAAAGATCTTCAGGCCGAAACGACATGGCGGTGCAAAATGGAAGGCGAGAAAAAGTAATTCCCGCCCATTCTAAGGCTTTTTCCCTTCTCGCTGGGACGCACCAGAAAAACGTCAGGACAAAGGCAGCCAGTCTTCCACCGGCCAACGTAAAGCAAGAGCCAAACGTTCGCACCGATTGCGGACTCCCGCGTTTCGTGCAGAAGATCGGTCGTGACGCGCGGGGCGGCAATTGGTATGGTTGTTCCCCCGGCGCCCTCGAATCGAGTCGGCGCCTGCGGGCTGAACTCCTCTGGGAAGTGCAGCCATCGAATTTTTCCAACCCCCTGCGGCTGGCATGACGATCGCCCAACGTATCGACCCGGCTTCCGCGTCGACCGCCCCCCGCGGCGCGCCCAGCGCCGTCGATCCGCAGTTGGTGGAGGAAACCCGGCGCGAGATCCGGGCGATCATCCAAGAAATTACGCAGCTTTCCCAGTCCAACGTTTCGCTGGAGGAGTTCTACGAGGGATTTCTAACGCGGGTCATTTCCGCCTTGGCGGGCGTGGGCGGCGCCATCTGGCTGGTCGACGCCGAACGCCGGTTGCGGCTGCAACACCAAGTGAACCTCGCCCGCACCGGACTGGCCGAAAGCGAAGAAGGGCAGCTTCGGCATAGCCTGCTCTTGGACAAGATTGTAGCCAGCGGGCAGCCAACGCTGGTTCCACCGCACTCGGGAGGCGAAACCGACGAGGCCAGCAATCCTACGCCGCAACTGCTGGTCATCGGGATGGTTCGCCCCGAGCAGGATGTCGAAGCGGTTGTCGAAATCTTCCAACGGCCCGGCGGCGGCCCCACAACGCACCGCGGGTACCTGCGATTCCTGGTGCAAATGTGCGACTTAGCGGCCGACTACCTTAAGCGGCGGCGGCTGCGGCATTTGCACGACCGACAAGCCCTCTGGGAACAACTGGAACAATTCACCCGAGCGGCCCACGCCAGTCTCGACCCGCGCGAAACCGCCTTAGTCGTCGCCAACGAAGGACGCCGACTGATCGGCTGCGACCGGGTTAGCGTCGCCTTCCTGCGCGGGCGGCGGTGCGTCATCGAAGCGGTTAGCGGGCTGGACTCGATCGACCGTCGCGCTAGCGAAGTTCGCGCACTGGGAAAACTAGCGACCGCGGCGGTCGCGGCCAACGAACCACTCTATTACACCGGCGACGACTCGCACCTGGCGCCGCAACTGGAACGCGCCCTGCACGATTACATCGACCGCGCCCACGCCAAGTCGCTGGCGGTCATTCCGCTTACGCCGGACCTTGGCGACACGCGCGAAGAAACCACGCGCCGGCGTCGCCCGCGGCCGCTGGGGGCGCTGGTGGTCGAGCAGTTTCACCAGCGCACCTTCGAGGAGCCGACGCAGCAGAGGATCAACACCGTCGTGCAGCACAGTGCGCTGGCGCTGGCTAAGGCGCACGAACATTCGCGGTTGTTCCTCTTGCCGCTGTGGAAGGCGCTGGGACGGGTGAAGTGGGTGCTCGAAGCCCGCACGCTTCCCAAAACCCTGTTCGTGGCCGCCCTGCTGGCGGGCGCCGTCGCGGCGCTTGTTTTGACTCCCAAAGATTTTTCTCTAGCCGCCCGAGGAGCGCTCCAGCCGGTTGAGCGGCGGCACGTGTTCGCCCATGTCGACGGGGTTGTCACCGCGACGTTGGTGGAGCACGGTCAGCAAGTGGAGGCCGGGCAAGAGCTTGTGCGGTTGCGGAACACCGACCTGGAAGTGGAAATCGCATCGTTGATCGGCCAGCGCACGACCACCCAGGAACAAATTCTCTCGATCCAACGTACGTTACTTGACAACCCGCGGCTCTCGCCCGACGAGCGCGAGCGTCTCTCGGGCCGGCTACTGGAACTCCAGGAAACCATTGCTGGTTTGGACCGGCAACTGGCGTTGCTTCGGCAAAAAGAGGAGCAATTGATTGTGCGCAGCCCGCTGGCCGGGCAAATCGTGACGTGGCGGGTGCGCGACAAACTCATGCACCGGCCGATCGAGCGCGGCCAAACTTTAGTGACGGTGGTCGACCCGTCCGGCCCCTGGGAGCTAGAGTTGCGTATGCCGGAGCGGCGCGTTGGGCACCTGCTCCGCGCCCAACACGCCTTGGGTAAGGATTTACCCGTGTCGTTTTACCTGGCCACTCACCCCGGCCAGGAGTTTCATGGCCGGGTAACCGAAGTGCATCAGACCGCCGACGTGCGCGGCGACGAAGGAAACACGGTGCTGGTGCGCGTAGCGGTCGACCGTGACGCACTGCCCGACCTGCGTCCGGGGGCCACGGTCAACGCGCGCGTCCTATGTGGGCAACGTCCCCTGGGTTACGTGTGGTTCCATGAGGTGATTGAAACCATTCAATCCAAGATTGTGTTTTGGCTGTAAGCGAAGGGCGAACCACGCCCCGCCCGGTTCTCCGACTGATTGCGGGCTCCGGCCCCTTGACCCAAGACCTTCCGACTCCTTCCGCATTATGGCCATGTCGCTCTCGTTCTTACTCGCGTTGCCGCTGCTCGCCTTATCGGGTCCGTTGCCGCCGCCCGCCGAAAGCAGCGGGCGTGAGGCGGTCATCTCTTCCTGCCTGGTGTCGTTAGCGGCCGATGTGAAGGCGCCCGCCCTGGAATCGGGCCCCCTGGTGGAAGTACTTGTCCGCGAAGGCGCCTATGTGCAGGCCGGCACGCTTCTGGCCCGTATCGACGACGAGCAGGCGCAATTACAGCGGTACGCCGCCGAGCGCGAGTTGCGGGCGGCGCTGGCGCAAGCCGAAGACGACATCGCCATCCGCTACGCCCAGGCGGCCCAAGAGGTTTCGGCGGCTGAGTTGCAGCGTTCGCTCGACATCAACCGCCGCGCCGGACAGCAAACGATTTCCGAAGCCGAAATCAATCGCCAACGCCTAGAGAAGCATCGCGCCGAACTACAAATCGATCGCAGCCGCCTGGAGCAACGGGTCGCCATGCTGACGGCCGAAGTGAAAGACGCCGAAGTGAAAGCGGCCGAAGCCAGCATGCGCCGCCGCCGGATCGTGGCGCCGCTCGATGCGATGGTAGCCGACGTGTACAAGCAGAAAGGCGAGTGGGTGAACGCCGGCGACCCGGTGTTCCGGCTGGTGCGCGTCGACACGCTACGCGTGGAAGGATTCCTGGACGGTTCGCGATATAACCCCGCCGACGTAGCCGGCCGGCCCGTACGGGTTTCATTCACGTTGGCGGGCGGCCGCCGCGTGGAGCTGCCGGGACAGATCGTCTTCATCAACCCCGAAGTGCAAGCCGGCAACAAGCATCGCGTGCGGGCCGAGGTGCAAAACCGCCAGGAACAAGGCGAATGGCTCCTTCGACCTGGCATGAGCGTCGACATGACCATCGCCGTGAAGTAGCCCAAGCCGACGGCCGCTTTCCATGGTTCATTTCTCAAAGGAAGCGAACGGGAGGCCAGCGGCGAAGCATCGCGGCGCCCTAGCTCCCCTGATTCCCCTGGATGGGCGCGCCGCTTGACTCCTCGCTTGGGCGCTGGCCCCTGACTCTGGACGGAATCTGAAATGTCGCTGGCCGCGTCTTTCATCCCGAGCACTCGCCGCCCGGTGGCGCTGCGTAAGCGTCCCGACCTGGAAGCGCGGCGGCAATGGCGGCAAGGACGGCGATACTGGATTGTCAAAGATCCGCTGGCGCTGCGGTACTATTGCTTTGAGGAAGAGGAGTTCGCCCTGCTGGAAATGCTCGACGGAGCGACCAGCCTCGAACAGATGCAGCGCGAGTTCGAGCAGCGGTTCAGCCCCCAGCGGCTTTCGACAACCGAGCTGCATCACTTCCTGGCGATGCTCCATCGCAGCGGGCTGGTAATCTCCGACGCGCCCGGGCAGGGACAGGCGCTCAAACGCCGTGGCGATGAAAAACGCCGCCAGGAACGTCTGGCGAAATGGACCAACCTTTTAGCGTTGCGATTTAAGGGGGTCGATCCCGACCGCCTGCTGACGCGACTCAACGCGGTTGCGGGCTGGATGTTCTCAACGCCGGCGGTTGTGGCCACCTGCCTATTCGCCCTGGCCGCGGCGGCGCTGGTGTTCACGCACTTCGACGAGTTCCAGGCCAAGCTGCCGACCTTCCAGCAATTCTTCGCCGCCGAGAACTGGCTGTTGATCGCCCTGACGCTCGCGGGAACCAAGGTGCTGCACGAGTTCGGCCACGGGTTGGCCTGCAAGCGGTTTGGCGGCGAATGCCATGAGATGGGCGTAATGCTGTTGGTGTTTACGCCCTGCCTGTATTGCAACGTGACGGACTCCTGGATGCTCTCAAGCCGTTGGCGCCGCGCGGCGGTGGCGGCGGCAGGCATGTACGTGGAGCTTGCGCTGGCTGCGGCCGCCACTTTCCTGTGGTGGTTCTCTCATCCTGGCCTGCTGAACTCGCTCTGCCTGAATGTGATGTTCGTCTGCTCCGTCAGCACGTTGGCGTTCAACGCCAATCCCTTGATGCGGTACGATGGCTACTACATCCTCTCGGACTTGCTAGAGATTCCCAACCTGCGGCAGAAGGCGTCGGCGGTGGTCAGCCGCACGCTCGCATCGTTGGTGCTGGGGTTGCGGCCTGCCCCCGATCCGTTCCTGCCGCAGCGGCGCCGGGGATGGTTCGCGGCGTACGCCGTTGCCGCCACGCTCTATCGCTGGGTGATTACGTTCTCCATCCTGTGGTTCTTGTGGAAGGTGCTTGAACCGTACGGCCTGCAAGCAGTCGGGCAAACGATGGCAAGCCTGGCGGTGGCGGGCATGATCGTTCAACCAACGGCGCGCGCGGTCGGATTTCTGCGCTCGCCAGGGAGATGGGACGCGGTGAAGAAACTACGCTTAGCGACCGCCGTGGCGCTGGCGGCGGCCGTGGTTGCGGCCGTGCTCTATGCGCCGCTGCCGCATTACATCACTTGCCAGGTCACGGTGCAGCCGCGCGACGCGGCGTTTGTGTACGTCGAGTCGCCTGGCCGGCTCGTCGCCATTCACGCCGCGCCGGGCGACTACGTGGCGGCGGGTCAGCCTCTGGCGACGTTAGAAAACGTCGAGCTGCAATTGCAATTGGAGCAGCTTGCCGGACGCCGCGCCGAACTGCTGGTGCGATTGACTGGCCTGCGCCGCGCCGCCTTCGAGAACGAGCAAGCCGCGCAAGAAATCGCCGAGGTGGAAAAAGCCCTGGAAGCAATCGAAGAACAAGTCGCCCGCCGCGAGCGCGACTTCGAGCGGCTAACCATCGTCGCTCCCACGGCGGGCGCCCTGATCGCTCCGCCCGAAGTGACGCCGCCGCAAAACGACGAGCGACTCCCCACCTGGTCCGGCATTCCCTTAAAGCCCGAAAACCTAGGCGCCTTTCTGAACGATGGCGTACTGCTGGCTCAAGTCGGCGACCCGAGACGGCTGGAAGTGATGCTGGCGGTCGACCAGGCGCAGATTGAGTTCCTGCGCCCTGGGCAACAAGTCGACGTGGTGCTGGAGCCGTTACGAACCGTCAAATCCATCACACGTTTAGAGCATATTTCCCAAGCCGAAATGCAAAGCGCGCCGCGGGCCCTCGCCAGCCAGACCGGCGGCTCCCTTCCCACGGCGCCCGACCAAGAAGGCCGGCTGCGCCCACTTTCAGTCACCTATCAAGCCAGCGCCCCCCTGGACGATCCTGAAGGTCTCATCGTTCCCGGCGCTACCGGCCAAGCCCGGATCCACGCCGGTCACCAAACCCTAGCCCAACGCGCCTGGCGCACCCTCTGCGCCACTTTCCGCTTCCAATAATCCTCCAACAACCGTGCCCCCCCGCAGCCCAAGAAATGAGGCTGCTCGACCGCAAACACTCCAGACGGCCCTCCGTCATCAGCGGCCGTCCCCCTACGGTTCGCGATAACGAAAGCGAACTATTGGGGGGGACGAGCCTCCCCACGCCGTTTGTGAAGGCAATCGCAAGCGGGGTGTTCGATTGTTCAGCATCGAATGCCGAACAGTTGGAGCATTTCTTTCTTGGGAAATGCCTGGCGTTTCGGGCAAGTTAGCATGGCTTGGCATTTTCTTGCCGAACGGTGCGCCAAACGGTGGATGGCCGCACCAGGAAACGAAGGCAGGTTCTATGTCATCCTCAGTTTTCCGGCACTCCCCAAAATAGTGCATCCCCGCTTGTAGACCTTGGCGATGGCGGGGGAAAGGAAGTGCGTGCTTAGTGAAATGCCGCTCTTACGCGTGGGTCTTGTAAGACAATGAGGGCCCAGATTCCGATCGGCACGCCGAGTATGCAGCAGCCCGAGCAAGGGAGCATGGCGAAGATGGCGGCCGCGATGGCCAAGTTGTAGTTCTCTAACCGGTACATTTTGTACGCCCCGTGAACAATCAAGGCGAATAGGGGGATGAAAAAGAGAAATTGTGCGAGCGCGTCCCATGCGTCGGCGTGGCCCGTCGCCGACGCGATCAGGCGTATGGCT
This sequence comes from uncultured Pirellulaceae bacterium, assembly GCA_964458385.1. Classification (GTDB taxonomy): domain Bacteria; phylum Planctomycetota; class Planctomycetia; order Pirellulales; family Pirellulaceae; genus JAHWKS01. The sequence goes on along the minus strand of CAYWIS010000040.1, from coordinate 12,980 downwards.
CCGGCAAACACCATGAAGGCCAATTCCAAGCCAAATAGGATCATGAGCGCCATGGCGGGGCCTTGTACCTTAGCTCGCGCATAGGCTTCGTCGACCACATAGGGCTGACCGTAATTGCCGGGGTAGCTGGGCGCGGCGTACGGATTGTGTTGCGTCGTCTGATCGGCAAAAGGTTTCGACGACGTGGGGCCAAGAGGCGATTCGCTCCTTTCCAGCGAAGAACGCTCCGCAAACGGGTTTATGGGTTCGGCGGATGGCGGCGCAGGAGCGGAGCCAACATCGGGTGTTGGCGCTCGTTGGATGTTGCCGCACGCCGGACAGCGCGTCATTTTGCCAGCCGCGTCGTCAGGGACACGAAGCTGCCTGCCGCATTGTCCACAGGAGAATTCGAGGGGCATCGTAGGAGCTGCGCGCAAAATGCCGAGAATTGCGGAGCGATCAGCTGCATCGCCTTTCGCGATTGGAGCAGACATCGCAAGGCCATGTAAGCCCTAACGTACGCTGTGCCCTGCTGAAGGCCCCGCGCTGGCAAGCCCCCCTCGGACCGAAAGGCGGGTTTGGGGTAAGGCGCAATACCTGCAAGCTTGACGACATGGCTTTCCAACCTAGGCTTCCAATGTGGCAGATTACGCCTCGGTGAAGCAGGCAATCGCAGCAACCAAAAGAGCCAGTTTATGACGGCGACCGACCGGCGGTGTGCGGAATCAGTGCTTTGCTTTGACGAGTTGTTGGCGCGGTGCGCAGGACGACTCGATTTCGCGGAGCGGGTCATTCAAAAGTTCCTTACCCATTTCTCCCAAGACCTGGAAAGCCTTGAGCAAGCATGGGACGCGGGCGATTGGGACAGCCTGACTTGCACCGCCCACCGTATGAAAGGCGCCGCCGCAAACATTGCCGCTCCGGGGTTGCACTCGCTGGCGAGCGAAGTAGAAGAAGCAGCGCGACAGCGGCGCCCCGAATTGCTGAGTGAAGTTCTTCCCCGCCTGCGTGACGACTGGCTGCAATTTTCGCAAACCGCCGCCACCCAGGACGACTTGATCTAGTTAGGCGCCCATTGATACCCAAGAGACACGACTTTCCCAAACAAGGGGCCATCGCGTGCGAATCCTGATTGTTGAAGATGATGTGATCTGTGCAGAAACACTTCTGTGCTTTCTGCGCGAATTAGGGTACGACGTCGTGGTGGCGTCTAACGGGCGCGAAGCGTTCGAACTGCTGTGCGACAACGACTGTCGGATCGTCATCTCGGACTGGGAAATGCCGGAAATGAGCGGCATCCAGTTGTGCCGCCGAATCCGTCAGCGGCCGTTTGGCCCCTACGTGTACGTGATTCTGCTGACCTGCCACGGGGGCGAGGATAATCTAGTCGCCGGCCTCAACGCCGGCGCCGACGACTTCCTGACCAAGCCCTTCAGTCCTGACGAGCTCCGCACCCGGCTACGGGCGGCCGAGCGGATTGTCACCTTGGAAAACCGCGATCTTCTGGTTTTCGCCCTGGCGAAACTTGCCGAATCGCGCGACCCGGAAACCGGCGCTCATTTGGAGCGTATGCGCGAGTACTCGCGCATTTTGGCCGACCAGCTATGGCGACACGGGAAGTATCGCGACCAAATCGACGCCGACTACGTGCGTACGGTTTATCAGACCAGCCCCCTCCACGACATCGGCAAAGTGGGCGTGCCCGACCACGTGCTGCTCAAACCAGGCCGACTGACCGAGGAGGAATTCGAGCTGATGAAGCTGCATACCGTAATCGGCGGTCAGACTCTCGACGCCGCCTTACAAGCGCAGCCGCATGCCGATTATCTCCGTCTGGCCCGCGATATCGCCTGGAGCCATCACGAGCGCTACGACGGTGCAGGCTATCCGCGCGGTTTGGCCGGCGAAGACATTCCGCTTTGTGGTCGAATTGTCGCCTTAGCCGACGTGTACGACGCGCTCACCACCAAGCGTGTTTATAAACCCGCCTTTAGCCATGAGAAGGCGCGCACCATCATTCTGGAAGGTCGCGGCACCCAGTTCGACCCGGAAGTGGTCGACGCCTTCTTGCTTCGCGAACAGGACTTCATCGCCGTGAAGAACGCGTTTGACGACGCCGCGTGTGCATCGCACACCGCGCTGTTAAACGCCTCGCTCGAAACTATTCCCGCATGCCAACCTCCCGCCAACTTAGGCTGGGTGAGTATGGTTCAGGACTGTGCAGCGCCGCCCAACGATTCGCTAGCAGCCGCTCCGGTCACCGCTGTCGGCCAACCCCATTAGCGTTATGCCAACGCGTACGTTCTCGGTTCTGGCATGCCGCTTCCGAACCGGCGGTTGAGCCTCGTTGTTCAGCGCCCCTCAATCTGAGCGACCTAGAACCAACCGCCGGCGACACCACCCCGACAACCGGCAGACCTCTAGGTCTAAGAGGGGCTTAGTGGAAAGGGGCTACGGGGACTTTCCAAAGGTCCACCGTGGCCACCACGCCGTAAAGTCAGCCCTGTCTGCCGAGTCTTGTGATCGCCAGCCGCGCCGTCAAAAACGGTTCATGATATGCGGTTTCTTGCGTCGATAGGGAATTTGCAACCCTGGGAAAGTGCGCAGGCCGTACGGCCAACGATTCCCTGAAGCGTATGGTTTTCTTGATGGAAGCAGCCGCGGTGACGTTGTGCCGGCCTGCACGTTGCGTTTGGTCAGCGCCGTTTTCACCGTCTTGGTTGGGCATGCGTCGTCCTGACGATCGACGCTCTAGTTCAAGGATGCGCGTGTGGTTCGAACGTCGATCATTTGCGTATGCGCCCTCGTACTGTGGGGGCTGGCGAATGATGCCCGCGGCGACGGCGCCATGCGCGACGCCTTGGGCGCGCGTTCGGCCGGACGTGGCGGCGCCAACCTGGCGTTTGCCGATAACGGCGCCGTGCTGCACGATAATCCCGGCGCCTTGACGGCCGTTGCAGGCGAAGGCCTGGTCGACGTGAACTTCGACCTGTTGGTAACCGACCTGGAGTACGCCGACGCCGACAATCCTCACGTCGACGCCTCCGACAACCCCTTCCCCTTAGCGCAAACCACCATCATCCGCCACGCCCCTGGCGGTTGGTCCTACGGTGTGGGCGTTTACTCGACCGCCGGCTTTTGCGCCACCTACGATATGCAAGGCCCCGCGGCCTTTCCGGGTCGCCAACGCTATAAGAGCATCGGAACGCTCGCCCGAATACTGCCGGCCGTGGCGTACCAGGTAACCGATTGGCTCTCGGTGGGAGCGTCGTTGGGCGTGGCGGCGTCGCACATGGAACTGGAAGGCCCCTATTATTTGCAGTCTCCCGGGCCTTGGCGCGGCGCACCCACACTCTTGGACTTGCAAGCGACGGGCGCCTCGCCCACAGGAGCCGTGGGCCTTCAAGTGTTGCTTACCCCCACCACCACCGTGGGGCTCGCGTATTACGAAGAGACGCGAATGCGATTAGACGGAACGGCGCGCGTCACTGTGCCCGGCTTGGGACAAAGCGCCTTTGACGCCGACTTCCGCATGGCTTGGCCGCGATCGCTGGGACTGGGCGTGCGGCAAGAGGTAGGCCTACAGGGCGTCTTGTCGGCCGACGTGTACTGGTACAACTGGTCCCGCGCCTTTGACAACTTTCGGGTCAACTTAAGCGACGCTTCGAACCCCGTCTTTGCGCAAGTTTTGGGACCGCAGATTCAAGAGACGATGCCGCTTGCGTGGCGCGACACGGTTTCGGTCCGTGTCGGCTACGAACACTTTCTGACCGAACGCCAGGTCGTGCGCGCCGGGTACATTTATCATCGCAATCCGATTCCCGACGGTACGCTCGCCCCGTTCATCCAAACCACGCTCGAACACTCGCCTTCGATCGGGTATGGCTGGCAGAATGAGTGTTACGCCATCGACCTGGCGTATCAATACAGCTTCGACCGGCCCCGGGATGTGGCGTCGAGCGACTTTGTGGGTGGAGACTTTGATCAGGCCCGACACCACACCACGGCGCACTGGTTCTTCTTCAGTTTTCTACGGCGTTTCTGACGAGGTCGAGTTCGTTGCCACTCCCGCGTCACGCTGCGCCCGCTCGCCCGCCGGCGTAATGTGCGGCGCGCCGATGGTTTCGGCCGTATCGACACGCACCGGCGTGGCGACCCGCGTGCGAGACACGAAGTTGATAATCACGCCTGTAGCGTCGCGTGTGGTCTCCAGCCCATCCATGTTGAAGCCTGCCTGCTCGAACAAGCGTCGGCAGTCCTCTTCGGTGCGTTGATAGAAATGCCAGTCCAAGAGCCACTGGTAAGGCGTCTTGTCGTAGCGGCGAGCGTCTTTGAAAGCGACGAACAGCACGCCGTCGTCCGACAACGATTCACGCCAGCCCGCAAGCATCTCGATCATGTAGCGATCTTCAATGTAGTCGCACAATCCGATGCTGTAGATGATGTCGCTGCGGCCGAAGTTGCGAATCGTGGCGTCGGCCGACTTCATCCGCAGCGCGTTGTAGCGGGTGCACTTCAATTCGCTAATGCCGGGCGCCGTGGGAGCGATCTTCGTTTGCACGAAGTCCAAGGCCTCGGGATCGTTATCCAAGCACGTAATGCGAACGTTCGAGGCGCCCACGTCGTTAATGCCCGCCACATACTCGCGGCACGGTCCGCACGCAACGTTCAAGATCGAAACGTTCTCTCGGCGCCGGGCTAACTCGTCGCTCAAAAACTGGCGGATCGCCTGCCAACGAGCGCGGACCGAATGAGCCAGCACCATGTCCATGATGTACAGGTCAATGTAGCCGCCCAGCCCCGGCGACTTGGGCTGTTCATCGTAGATCGTATTCAACAGCAGGTAATCGCCCGGATAGCCGCGAGGCTTGGTGCGGGCGCGAGAACCGATCCAGCTCTTGTCGAAGAATTCGGCCGTCTCGGCCTGAAAGCGCTGTTGAGTTTCGGCAAGAAGGTCCGGGTTTGCGCCAATGGTCGACTCCAGACGTCGGCAGGCGGCCTCTATGGCGTGCATCGCCTCGGCCAGGTCGCGGTACGTTTGGTTCCGCGTGGCGGGGAGCGACGTGTCCAACGAAGCGTCTAGTTGCGAAAGACGAGCGCGAAAATCAGCAACATCTCGGGAAAAGAACGTTTCAACTCGGGTCAACATACGCAACCTCATCGAAATAAAGTAAGAAAAGAAAGATACGGCCGCACTCGCTTCGTCAGCACAGGAGATTTTGCTCTTGGCCGTTAAGCGCGGTTAGGTTTGCGCGACGCCCGCTCGTCGCGATGGTTCAATGCCCCAATGCGACAACGGTGAGAAGTATTGCGCCTCATCCGGAGTCCTGTCAAACACCGCACCCAACGCCCCCCAACAACGCATCAAGAAACATTGATTTGCGTTTTAACCTGTGCTGTTGGCGGAATTCTTGCGGGCCGCGTGGCCTTACCGATGAGGCCACCGAACCCCGCCAAAAGCCAGAAACTTCGGCGAAAGCTGGGCGCGCCAGGCAAGGTGTATCTGGAAGAGCGAACATGCGGGGGGCTTTAAAATTTTTTTGAAGAAAATCGCGTCTTGTGTTCCCGACACCCCGCAAAACCCAATCGCTAACCGCAAGCTAGATTTTCACAGGCGGTTGCGCCGAGGCTCGGCATTTGGCGTTGTCACGATTCCCCCGAATCCTGCCGGTCGCAAGCGTCGGCTCGTACGCTGGCAGTCCTTGCCCCCAACCGCCGCCCTTGAGTCGCTTACCATGACGCAGACCCAGCTCAGAAAAGAGGCGGTATGACGGACTCGCTCCCCCGGGATCGAAGGAACGGCGCGCCCGACCATCATGCAGCTTTGAATAACTTGATGGGACGCATCGTTGGCGATCGGTATCGGATCATCGATCGACTGGAAGCAGGCGGTCCCGGAGCCCGCTGGCGAGCGGTCGATATTTCCAGCGGCGAAGCGGTATCGGTCGCCGCAATCGCCGTGCGCGACTTATCGCCCGGCGCCAAGATGCGTTTGGATTACGAGGCCGGACTGCGCTGCCGAGTTCGGAGCGAGTGGCTGGCCTCGTTCTTGGGCCTGGCGTGTGAAAATGATTTGTGGTTCTTTTTCTCGCGCTACATTGAAGGCGAAACGCTCGCCGCGCGACTGGCCCAGGGGCCGTTGACGCTTACAGAAACGCTGGCGGTGGGGCGGTGCCTGTTCTCGGCGCTGCGCGACTTGCATCAACAGCGCGTTCTCCATCGCGATCTCCGGCCGCGAAACCTTGTGCTCTTGGGCCCCGGCGCAACCCGAATGGTGCTGGTGGATTATGGCGTGCCCGACAACATTCGCACCGACGCCTCGCACCGAGAGCGAGTCGAAACGGTGTGGTATATTTCGCCCGAACAGGCCGGCTTGATCGACCGCGATGTGGCCGAGCCGTCCGACCTCTATTCGGCCGGAGCGATACTTTACCACTGCCTTTCTGGCCGCCCGCCATTTCAAGGCGAGAACATTGGGGCCGTGCTCTTTGAGCACATGACCGCGCCGGTTCCCGAGCTGCGGAGCCTCGGCCTGGAGGTTCCACGGGCCTTAGACGAAATCATTCAACGCTTGCTCCGTAAGGACCCCAGCGACCGTTACCAATTAGCCGAGGCGGTGCTGGAAGATTGGGAAACGCTGCAACGAGCGTTAGAAACCGGAGAGCGCGAGCCTAACCTGGCGATCGGCGCCCGTGATCGTCGCGGCACGCTGGCCGAGCCGGCGTTCGTCGCCCGCACGCGGGAACTGAAAATTCTGGACGAACAGGTAGGGCGAGCCAAGCTCGGGCGAGGCGGCCTGATCCTGTGCGAAGGCCCGTCCGGAACCGGCAAAAGTCGCCTGCTTGCCGAACTGGCGCAACGGGCCGCGCGCGATGGCTTCTGGGTGCTGCGCGGACAAACAACCACCGAAGCGGGCAAACGCCCCTTTCGCCTGTTGGAAGATGTGGTGGAGCGGCTGCTGGCGGCCTGCCGCGCCGACGTGCGTCTGGCCGAGACGATCCGGCACCGTCTGGGCCCTCACTTGGACGCGGTTTGTGCAGCCCTACCGCAGCTTCGCGAGATATTCTCGGCCGCCGTGCCGCACGAGTCAGGGCCGGAAGCCTTCGGCGAAACGCGCACGCTTCGCGCCTTGCATGAACTGCTGGAGATCCTCGGCGAGGCCCACCGCCCTCTCTTGCTCATCCTGGACGACTGCCAATGGGCCGACGAGCTGATGTGCAAGCTCATTGCCCGATGGCACAACCCCGAAGACGATCCCCTGGCTCCGGTGCGTTACGTGGCGATGGTGGCCGCATTTCGCTCAGAGGAAGTCGGCCCCGATCATTTGCTTCGCAAGATCCCCGGCGCGCCGCACGTGCGTCTGGAGCCGCTGGAGCCGGCCGATGTACGGCGGCTGGCGGTGTCGATGGCCGGCGCACTTCCGGACGAAGCCTTGGACGTGGTGACGCGCTTGGCCGAAGGCAGCCCCTTCATGGCTTCGGCGGTGTTGCGTGGATTGGTCGAGTCCGGGGCGCTGGTGGCGACCGCCGACGGCTGGCGAGTCGAGCCGCTGGCTATGGCCACCCAGCAGTCATCCAGCCGCGCCGCATCGGTGCTGGCCCAGCGTATCGACTTGCTGCCCGAAGCGACCATTGCCTTGCTGTCGGTCGGCGCCATTCTAGGCAAAGAGTTCGATCTGGACGCCGCAGCCCACCTGGCGTCTCAGCATCCTTCGCAAGCCATCGAAGCGGTCGATGCGGCCCGGAAACGGCAATTGGTGTGGGCGCGGCCCGATGGCGGCCGCTTTGTCTTTGTCCACGACAAGATTCGCGCCGCGCTTCTGGAGCGTTTGGCGCCAAGCGAGCGTCGCCAGTTGCATCTTCGCGCGGCGTTGCGGCTTCAGCACGAGGCGCCCGAACGCGTTTCCGACTTGGCCTACCACTTCGATGCGGCAGGCGCCCGTTGCAACGCGCTGCGGTATGCGCTCGAGGCCGCCGAAAAGTCGCGTGCGCAGCATGCGTTGGAAGTTGCCGAGCAGCAGTATCGAATCGCCCTGCGAAGCGCCTCAGCCGCCGACGCCGCCACGCAATTTCGCATTGCCGAAGGCCTGGGCGATGTGGTGATGCTTCGTGGACGGTACGATGACGCCGCCGAACTGTTCCAACAGGCCGCGCAACTTGCGCAAGACACGTTCGCCAAAGCCAGTATTCGCGAGAAGATCGCCGAACTGGCGTTTAAACGCGGCGATAAAGAAACAGCCACCCGCGAGTTTGAAGCCACGCTGCGGTGTTTGGGCCGGTTTGTTCCCCGGTCGTTACCGGTGTTCGCCGTGCTGTTGGTCTGGGAGACCTTCGTCCAGATCATGCATACTGTGTTCGGCCCTTGGCTGACGCCCCTGCGGCGATCGGAACCGTCGCCCGAGGTGCGGTTGCAACTGCGTCTGTTTAGCCACCTGACGCACGGCTATTGGTTCACCCGCGGCAAGACCCAAACGCTCTGGGCTCACCTCCGGGGTATGAACCTGGGCGAACGCTACCGCCCAACCTTGGAGCTGGCTAACGCCTATTCGGAACACGCGCCGGTGATCTCGTTGATCCCGATGTTCCGCCGAGCTTGCGCCTATTCGTTGCGTTCGCTGAAGATTCGCGAGCAATTCGGCGATTTGTGGGGGCAAGGCCAATCGCTCACTTTCTATGGTTGCGTCCTGTATTACTCCAGCCGCTATCAGGAATGCATCGAGACGTGCCGCGAAGCCATTCGGCTTTTGGAGCGGATGGGCGATTACTGGTTAGTGCACATCGCCCGCTACCAACTGGCGGCGTCGTTATATCACCTGGGAGATCTGCGCGGCGCCATCGAGGCGGCGCGCGCGAATCACAAGTCGGGGTTAGAGCTCGGAGACGAACAGGCCTCGGGCATTAACCTCGACGTGTGGGCGCGGGCGGCTGGGGGCGAGATTTCGACGAAGATCCTTCAGGCCGAGCTCCAGCGCGAACGTCAGGATCCCCAAGGCACGTCGCAAGTGCTGCTGGCCGAAGGCGTGCGCTGCATCGGCGCCGGAGAGTTCGAAGCCGCGGTTAAGACGCTGCAAAACGCCATCGACGTCGCGAAGCGCGCCGGTGTGAACAACGCCTATACGTTGCCCGCCCAGACCTGGCTGGTTACGGCCCTGCGCCGGCAGGCCGAGGCGACGGATCCCTACCAGCACCAGCACCGCAAAGAACTCTTGCGCCGCGCCGAACGCACCGTGCGGCGAGCGATCCGCGCCGCCCGCATCTGCCGCAATGACTTGCCGCAGGCGTACCGCGAGTACGGGCTGATCTGCGCGCTGCGCGGCGAGTCGCGCAAGGCGTTGCGCATGTTCCACAAAAGCCTGGCGGTGGCGGAAGAATTGCACGCTCGCTATGAGTACGCTCAAACGCTCGCGGCTCTGGCCCGCATCGAGCAAGAGCTGGGAAGCGCCGATGCCGAACGGCGCGCCGCCGAAGCCGAACGGCTGCTCATGGACACGCTCCCCGGTCCAAGCCTCTGGCCCGACGCGCTTCTGCCGCGCGAGGAGCCTGTTACCCTCTCACTGGCCGATCGGTTCGAGGCGGTCGTCAACGCCGGCCGGAGAATCGCGTCGGCGCTTACGAAGCCCGCGATTTACGACGAAGCGCTCTCGGCGGCGCTGCGCATCCTCCGGGGTGAACATTGCCGCATGCTCGAATTGGAGCCGCAGCCCGCAGACAGCGCTCCGTCGGCGAGCATGCGTCAGCCGCTCTCGGAAGCCGAAATGTGCTTGGTCGAGCGTGCAGTGCAAGCAGGTCGCGCTGTAACGCTTACCGACGATTCCCAAGCCGAAAGTTTTGAGCAGACGACTTTGCCCGAAGGCTCGGCGCTGGCCGTGCCCATCCACGTGCGTGGTCGGGTGGCCGCCTGCCTGCTTGTGACGCACCAGCAAGTCCGCGGCCTGTTCGGGCCCGACGAGGAGCGACTGGCGGACTTCATCGCCACGTTGGCCGGCGCGGCGCTCGAGAACGCCGAAGGGTTCCAACAACTTCAGGCCCTGAACGAAACCCTGGAGCAGCGTGTGGCCGAACGCACCGCCGTCGCTGAACAGCGGGCCACACAGTTGCGTGTCCTTGCCTCAGAACTGACCAGTACCGAACAGCGCGAGCGGCGACGTCTGGCGGAGCTGCTGCATGATCAGCTACAGCAACTACTT
>CAYWIS010000040.1:0-2805 GCA_964458385.1 uncultured Pirellulaceae bacterium | reverse complement strand
GGCCGAACGCACCGCCGCCGCCGAGGCCCGCGCACACGAACTGGCCCGCTCGAATCAAGAGCTCGAGCGCGTGGCCCAGGAATTGCGCCACACCGAGGAGCAGTTGCGTGTCGCGATTCACGCGGCCGAGTCGGCCAATCGCGCCAAGACGCACTTCCTGACCACCATGAGCCATGAGATTCGCACGCCCATGAACGGCATTCTGGGCATGACCGAATTGACGCTCAAGACGCCGCTGACGGCTCAACAGCGGAACTACCTGGAGCTGGTGAAGAAATCGGGCGATACGCTCTTAACCTTGCTGAACGACATTCTCGACCTGTCCAAGATCGAAGCGGGCCGGATGGACCTGGAGTTCATTCCCTTCGATCTGCGCGACACCGTGGAAGGAGCCGTACGTTTGCTGGCCGTCAACGCCTCGCAAAAAGGCGTCGACCTGGTCTGTCGCATCGCTCCCGAAACGCCCTCAACCATCTTGGGCGACCCCATTCGCATGCGTCAGATTCTGGTGAACCTGGTCGGCAATGCGATCAAGTTTACCGAACAAGGGGAAGTGTTTGTTCAAATGCAGGTTGAACCGACCGAGAACGGCCGGCAATTGCATCTGACCGTGCAAGATACGGGCATCGGAATTCCGCCCGACAAGCTGGAGTCCATCTTCACCTCGTTCCAGCAAGCCGATAGCTCCACGACGCGCCGCTATGGAGGAACCGGGCTGGGGTTGGCCATCTCGTCGCAGTTAGCGGCTCTGATGGGCGGGCGGATGTGGGCCGAAAGCGAACTGGGGCAAGGCAGCACCTTCCATGTGGTCACGCCGCTTCACACCCCGGCCGCCACGGTCTCGGAGCCCGCGCCATCCCCGCTCCGCGGTTTGCACCTGCTGTGCTACAGCGAGCACGCCACTAGTCGGCGCGTTATCAGTGAGCAACTCGAGAGCAGCGGCGCAACGGTCAAGGTAACCTCGTTCTGGAGCGAAGCACAGCGCGTCCTCGAGGAGCGTTCTCCCCATGGCCCCCACTACGACGCCGTCGTTGTTGACTTGGCCGAAAGTTCATCCGAGGCGGTTGCGTTGCTCGAGGCATTACGTAGCGAACACCCGCCCTGCGGCGTTCCTTTCGTGTTGCTCTTGCCTGCCGCCAAGTCGAACTTGCTTCCCGACAATCTGGGGCCGCGCGCCGAATGGATTCTAACCCGGCCCGCGGCGCATGCCGAGTTAATCAAAACAATTCTGAAAGTAACCACGTTGGGCGGCGAAGAGTCGGCCGACAAGCCCGCCACCCCAACGCCGCAAGAGCACACCGGCCTTCATATCCTTCTGGCGGAAGACGGGCCCGTGAATCAGGAATTCGCCGCGGGGTTGTTGGAGATGTTTGGGCATACCTTCGAAATCGCCAACAATGGCCACGAGGCGGTCGAGGCATTCCTGCATGGGAACTTCGATCTGGTGCTGATGGATTTGGAAATGCCCGGCATGGACGGATTGGAAGCCACACGCCGCATTCGGGCCTACGAGAGCGAAACCGGAGAGCACACGCCCATTGTCGCCATGACGGCTCACGCCGTGGAAGGATTCCGTGAATCCTGCCTGGCCAGCGGCATGGACAGCTACATTACGAAACCCATCAACCTGAACGAACTGCTCCGCGTGTTGGCGACCGTCGTCAAAAAGCAGCCCTCGCCCGTGGCCGCCACCTCCTGAAGTTCGGCGCGGTTCAACGCCTTGGCCCGCACCGTCGTGGGGACGAATTGACAGGCCTTGGTTGGGCGCTGGATAATCTGGCCGCTTGAGCCATGGCGTCCGCGGGCTGGGTGTCTTCGCTGGCCGCCTGGTTGCGTTCGAGCCCCCCACGCTCCCCCCAACCAAGGGCCATCACGCTTATGTCGTTGCAACAGAAAACGGCCGTCGTCACCGGCGGAGGAACAGGAATTGGCTTGGCTATCGCCCGGGCGCTTGCGCAAGAGGGATGCCAAGTCGCTATTGCAGGACGCCGCGAAGAAACGCTGCAAGACGCGGTCGAAGCCTATCGCGGCGATCCGCCGATGCGATTTCACCCGGTCGACGTGGCGGATCGTGAGAGCGTTAACCGGCTGTTCCAATGGGCCGAAAAGGCGCTGGGCCCAATCGACATTCTGGTGAACTCGGCCGGAATGAATGTGCGCGACCGCACCCTGGCGCAGATGAAGCCCGAAGAATGGGACCGCGTGCTGGCGGTTAACGCCACCGGGGCGTTCAATTGTATGTACGCGGTCTTGCCGCAAATGCGGGCCCGGCAGTCGGGAATTATTATCAACATTTCGTCGATCGCGGGCAAACGCGCTGCGCCGCTCGGCGGGGTGGCGTATAACGCTTCGAAGTTCGCGATGTCGGCCTTGGGCATGTCGGCCTGGCTGGAAGAGGCCAAGAACAATATTCGCGTAACGAACATTTACCCCGGCGAAGTGAACACGCCCATCTTGGACCATCGCCCGGTTCCGGTCAGCGAGGAGCACAAAACCTCGATTCTCCAGCCCGAAGATGTCGCGTCCATGGTCCTAGCGGTCATTAAGCTCCCTCCGCGCGCCCATGTTCCCGAGCTGATCATCAAGCCGACTCTGCAAGATTACGTGTGACGCAAGAGGAAGCCAGCAGCCACGTCGGTCACGCGACGTAGCGTAACGCGGAAAGAGATGAGATCGGGCGTTTGAGGCTTCCGTCTGAGGTGTTGAGAGTTCCGGGCGCCGGGCCGTTTTCCACGACCGGAACTTCGGCGTCTCTAAAGCCCTTTGGTTTTCTCAACCCAGGCGGTGATGGCGCGAGCAGCATCG
>CAYWIS010000039.1:0-34303 GCA_964458385.1 uncultured Pirellulaceae bacterium | reverse complement strand
GATTCAGCAGGTGTATAACGATGGGCCCCAAGGCGCAAATCGCCCCCGCCACAAAAAACCACGGACTGGTGAAGAAAGAAAGCAGGCTAGTCATGGGGCGCGATCGGCTTGTGGTGGTCGGCGGTGGTAGGATCGGTGGTCCACTCTTCGCACATCGCGTTACTCAAATCGTTCTTTCAAGCTTTCGATGCGGCCTTCTTGCAGGATCGGCAGGTAGCGGTTGGGAATCGCCAGAATAAAACACGCAACCGAAGTGCCAAATAACTCACCGGGCTTCCCCCCCACGCGACTGCCGCCGCCCGAGCCGGCGATCTTGGCGCCTTCGTCGCGCCATTGACCGTGGCGTTGGGGATTGCCGGCGTCGATAATCTGCGAGTTGACCAGATAATCGCGCAGGGGCGGATAGTAGGTCTTCCAGTCTTCGCCCCCCACCTGATAAAGCGCCTGCCCCACGTAGTACAAGGTGTAGGCGTCAAAGGGCATGACGCCATCGCGGTGGTGAGGCTTTTGCAAGAGCTTGATCTGCGCGGTAATGAAATCCATGTTCTTAGGAATGCGCCAGTCGTCGTACTGGCCGAACTCCTGCAAGCAGACCACCCCCGCGGCAGCCATGGCCACGGTTCCTCCGCCGCCTCCTTTGGTATAAGTGAACTGGCCGGGTTGGCGTTGCTGTTCGCTTTCGGGCGCGTCGCGGCGTCCGTCTTTGGGCGAGTAATGTTCGCGCACGCTCTTGATAGCCAAGTTGATCACTTCGGGCGGCACGTCCAGGCCGCTATCGACGGCGCTTCGTAAAGCCTTGGCCTGCATCACCGCGAGGCTCAAGTCGTGGCCGTGGGGCTGACGCCGAGCCTGATAGTCCCAGCCGCCGTCTTCGCATTGCGTGTTGGCGATCAACCGCAGCGCACGGTCGAGCGTGTCGTTATAGCGGCGGTCGGGGAACGTCGACATGCCATGGCCTTGCCCCAGCACGAACGTGGCCAGCCCGTGGTTGTACATGTCGCGCTGGGCGTTGGAGATGTTCAATAGGCCCGACGGCTTGGCGTTTTCGATCACGTAGTCGAGCGCCTTTTGTACGTTCTGTCCGTAACGGCCTCTTCCCGGCGCGTGCCCGGCGGCCATAAAGGCCAGCGCTCCCAAGCCGACCAACCCCAGGTCGTTCGACTCCCAGTTGCCTTGGCTGCCTTGGTTGCGGGCCAACCATTCCAGGCCGCGCTCCAGCGCTTGTTGGCTGGCCTCGGTTATTTCCCACTCACCCTCGGCCCGCAGGGTGGGAGTTCCAGCGAGCAGGGTCAAGGCGGCAAGAATCATCCGGCTCCATTGCATGGCAACCTCGCTCGTCTAGAGGGGGAGAAGAAAAGCATACCCCAGGGCAAACCAGAAAAACAGTCGAGGGGGCTTCCGGCCAAACCCTCAACAGCGCCGCAAGCCCTGGGGCGAGCCATTCCTGAGCGCGTTGCATTCGTCACTTTCCGACATGGCGGCATTCTTGGCGGGTTCACAACGCGCATGGCCGGGGAAGGTGGGGATAGGCTGGAAGGGAGTGGCCTTGGGGCGTATGATGACGCTCGATGGTTCTTGCCTTCGCCAGGGGCTTGCATGACTCGACGCGCGTTAATTACCGGAGTAACCGGCCAGGACGGATCCTACCTGGCATCGTTCCTGCTTTCCAAAGGGTACGAAGTCCACGGCATGGTCCGCCGGGCCAGCACCGAAAACTTCGAGCGAATCGCCCACCTGCGCGACCACGTGGCGTTGCACCAGGCCGACTTGCTGGACCAACTTTCGCTGGTGCGGTTGATCGACAAGGTGCGTCCGCACGAGTTGTACAACTTGGCGGCCATGAGCTTTGTGCCCACCAGCTTTGATCAGCCGCTGCTGACCGGCGAGTTCACCGCCCTGGGGGTTACGCGGGTGTTGGAGGCGATTCGGCAAGTCGATCCCACCATTCGCTTCTACCAGGCCAGCAGCAGCGAGATGTTCGGCGCGGTGCGTGAAGAGCCGCAAAACGAAGACACGCCGTTCTATCCTCGCAGCCCCTACGGCGTGGCCAAGGTCTATGGCCATTGGATTACGGTCAACTACCGCGAGAGCCACGGAATCTTCGCCTGCAGCGGCATCTTGTTCAATCACGAGTCGCCCCTGCGGGGTAAAGAGTTTGTGACCCGCAAGATTACCGACGCCGTCGCACGGATCAAGCTTGGCGTACAAGACAAACTCTACTTGGGCAATCTCGACGCTCAGCGCGATTGGGGCTTTGCCGGCGACTACGTCAAAGCCATGTGGCTGATGCTTCAGCAAGACACGCCCAAAGACTATGTAGTGGCGACCGGCGAGAAGCATTCCGTGCGGCAATTCGTAGAGTTGGCGTTTCAGCACGTGGGGTTGAACTGGCAGGACTACGTTGAGATCGACCCGGCGCTGTTCCGGCCGGCCGACGTCCACACGCTCTGTGGCGACGCGACGCGGGCCCGCCAAGAGCTGGGCTGGCGTCCCGAAGTGTCTTTCCCCGAGCTGGTGACCATGATGGTCGACGCCGATCTCCGGCGCGTGCAAAAGGAAATCGCCGACGCCCAGAACTCCCCCGATCCTTAACCCCCGGCACCAGCAGCCCCATCGCTTTTGGGCCGTCCATCGCCGGCTTGTGGCGCTCTTGCAGGAACGGTGGCCTCGTAACTTGCCGTGGAAAGTTGGCCGCTGCTTTGGTCGTTGCCGCCTTGTGCAAGGCTTGCCCGGAAATCGCTCTTCTTGGAACGCGAAGGGCGGCGTACCCTGAACAGAGGAGCCGAAACACCGGCTTGCCAACCAAGCGTCGTTTGCGGACCTCGTGCGCGCCATCCGAAAGCGATCAAGCATGAAACGTCTACTTACCGGCCCCATCGTGGGGCTCTTGCTGACTGGCCAAAGCGGAGGGCAAACCACGGAGCCTCCGCCGCTTGCCCCACCGGCCGCCGAAGTATCGCCCGACGCAGCCGCCTCTCTGACGATCGACGAAGAGGCCGCTAGCCGGCTAATTACCGCCCTGGTGCGCGACCTCTTGCCGCACACATATGAAGACCTGCGTGACTGGGGCGGCGCCAAACGCGTCTGGGATGGGCTGCACATTCGCACCGACGGCCTGCAAATCAAAACCAAGCGGCGGTGGAAAGAGGTCAAACATGGAACCTGGAAAATGTACCGGGTGCGGTTGATCGATCCCGCGGAACAGTTTCGGCTGACAGTCGAGAATATCCGTCCGCAAGAGAACGGCCGCGTGGCCTTTGTACTCCATGCCGACGCCCGCCTGGCCATCCTGGGACGAATCGCCGAATGGCGGCGCGACGTGCAGCTACTTAGCCTTAGCGCCGAGGGCGTGGCGGGAGTGCGACTTACGCTGCATTGCGAGATGGCCATGCGGCTTGACCCACGCCGTTTGCCGCCCGACTTGGTGCTCTCGCCGCAGGTGACGGCCGCCAACTTGCACCTGAATGAATTCCGCATCGACCGCATTAGCAAAATTGATGGCTCGCTGGCCGAAGAGATCGGCCGAAGTATGCGCCGCGTGCTGGAAGACAAGCTCGAAGAGGACCGCGACAAGCTCGCTTCCAAGCTCAACCGGCAAATCGCTAAGAACGAAGACAAGTTGCGACTTTCGCTCCACGATGCGTTGGCGTCCAAGTGGGGAGCCTGGATCAATCCCCAGACGTTGGAATCCACCGTCCCCTAACCCGCCACATCTTGCTGAGCGTTCGCAGGTCGAACCGGGAAGCCAAGACGCGGCACAGTTCTTGCTGCTCCTTGTTTCTTGATAAGGCAGTCGTTAGGCGGATTTGTGCACCGCTGGGTTGCGCGCAAGAGCGCCGGCCTGGCTTCGTTGGGGTTTTCTCAGCATGATCGGCCCAGTGAAGGGCGTCCATAAACTAACTTCCCTTCTCTCTGCGCGCCGGCCACGTAACGGGCTGCCATGGGCCGTCCTCTTTCTGACGAGCCTAAGTTGCGATGTGCCGCGCGATCCCGAAGGCGCCTACGGGCGCGTACGCAGCGGAACGATGCGGGTGGGCGTCACTGCGAATGAACCGTGGACCCGTTTTGAGAAGGGTCGCCCCGCGGGAATTGAAGTCGAACTCTTGGAGCAGTTCGCCCAGCAGTTGCACGCTCGCATTGCTTGGTCGCACGATTCTGAAAGCCAACTCTTTCAAACATTACAAGGAGGCGGGTTGGAGGTGGTGATTGGCGGCCTGACGGACGCCACCCCCTGGTCGAACAAGGTGGGACTGACGCAGCCTTATCTTGAAATCCAAGGTCAGAAGCATGTGATGGCCACGCAGCAAGGGGAAAACCGTTGGCTGCTGGAGTTGGACCGCTTCTTACAATCGCACCGCGGCGCAGCGAGGGAGTTGTATCGCCAGGAGGTCGGGCCGTGAAAACCTCTCCCGCGTTTGAGTTCCCGCCCGAGCAACAAGCGACCTATCGCCAAGCGCGGCGGCTGGAGTGGATCACCATCGGTTATCTACTTTCGGTCACGGTGGTAATGTACCTGGCTATGGGATCGTCGCAGGCCATGAAGACTGCCTGGATCGAAGACGTTCTGAGCCTGATTCCGCCTGCGGTGTTTCTGATCGCTTCGCACATCGCCACGTGGCCGCCAAGCAAACGTTTTCCTTATGGCTTCCACCGCGTGGTGTCGATCGCATTTTTGTGTGCCTCACTAGCGCTGTTCGCCATGGGAGTTTGGCTATTGGGCGACGCGCTGGTGAAGCTGGCCCTGCGCCATCATCCAACCATTGGCGGTGTGACCTTGTTCGGCTACACGTTCTGGCTGGGGTGGCTGATGCTCCCGGCGCTCGCCTGGAGCGCGGCGCCGTCGGTCATTCTCGGCCGAAGGAAAGCACCCGTGGCCGGGAAAATTCACGATAAGGTTCTGCACACCGACGCCGTCATGAACAAGGCCGACTGGATGACCGCCGTGGCGGCGATGGTGGGCGTGATCGGCGTAGGTCTTGGGTACTGGTGGAGCGACGCAGCGGCCGCCGCTTTGATTTCGCTGGACATTCTTCACGATGGATTCAAGAACCTTCGGCAGGTGACTTATGACCTGATGGACGAAGCTCCGCGCACCGTCGACCGGGCTCAACCCGACCCAATCCCCGAACAAGTGCGCCAGCGGTTGCTGTCGTTCCCCTGGGTTAAAGACGCCGCCGTACGCATGCGTGAAGACGGCCACGTGTACTTTGGCGAGGCGTTTGTGGTGGTTTCCGACGAGAATAAACTGACCGAGAAGCTGTACAACGCCTCGCAGGCGTGCATCGACTTGGACTGGCGCGTTCACGACTTGGTAATCATGCCCGTCAACTCCATGAAAGACGCTTCCTAGCCAGAGGAAGACGAATTCACCCGTCCGCCACCGGCGCTAAAGAACGAAGCTCCGTTCCCTCTTTCCCGGACGGTGCGTCGAACCAGCCGGGCGACTTCCCCCTGAAGTTAAAATGGCACGGGTTCGCTGCGACGAGCCCCGCCGCCTTGCCGGCGCGGCGCCTCCTGACGACGCGTAGGCTGCGGCCCAGGAGCCTGCTTCGGAGCGTTCCCCTGATACCGGTACCAACCGCGGTTGGGAAGCGGATTGCCTTCGGCGTCCTTGCGTTTGATGAACAGGTTCGTGCCGTCGCGCCGTTGGCCGAAATCGAGCGTTGCGTGGCAATCGCGGCAGACCAACTTGTAGTAGTTATTGCCGTCGAACTCTCGCACTTCATACGCAAGATGGCTCTGCCCGCACAGACCACAGGCCGTTTCTTCAAACAACTCCTGGACCGTCGCCAGCCATTCGACCGCCTCCTTGGGGTTAGCCACATCCGCCTCAAATACAAGCTGACCACTCGTGCTGGTATACCGAATGTTCATACGCTTCCTCCGACAGCAAGGGACCGGGAACATATACATTTGTATACTACTCACCCCGAAAAATCAAGCATTTTTTCCACCACTTCTCCCAGGCGCCCCACTCGACCGGGATGCGCTAACCGCCCGGGGCGCACCCCACCACCCTAACCTGCAAGATCAGGTTCGCCCGCTCGTCAGCGCAATCCCCACGGACAAAACCAACCAGCGCCACAACATCAACCGTTGGCCCGATCAGCCCCGCGCTTTTGAACTTCTCTCCCCCGCCCGCGGCGCCCAGGCACGCCAAGCCCTACGCCTCACTTGGAAAAATCCTAAGACCGGACATATCCCATTCTGATCACTTCATTATACCGAACAGATGTTCAAACCGATATTTGAATCGAATAAGACACCAAATTACGTCAACATCAAACCCTGATCTTCCTCAGAAACTCCAGCCCCCAAACCATCTTCCGCCTTCGCACATCGCTCCCGCTGCGCCGCAAGATTTTCGGCGTCTTGATAATTTCCACGTTTCTCACCCAAGAAACAAGAAATTCCTCACGCATCCCTACGGCCTGCGAGTAGGAGGTCCTTTTAGAAGTCGCCTCTCTCCCGCCCTGCGTTTCTCACTCCACCCAGATCAGCGCAATTCCAGCGATACCAACCCTATAACTCCTGCGATCGCACCGGGCAGTCAGAGTATCGCCGTAATGCCACCCACAAATAGTAGAAAACCTGACTAACGTGAATTATAAAAATGGACTACCAAAAGAGGGTGGACTGTTAGCCGATGGCTAAACTTGAAGACATTACAGTTGGGGCGTCCGTTCAAGGAGTTCTGGCAAAAAGATTAGTCACCGTTGTTGCCGTCCAATGGATCGGCGATGTAGCCATCACGCTCACGTATCGCGATGCGGCGGGGGTGCTCGGCAGTGAACTAATTTACCGGGATCGGGAGCCGAGCCTTGAAATCGTCACCGAAGGGCGACCTTGGAGCTTCGACGCCGACGGCTCCACGTTTCGGCTGGTGTCGGAAGCTCACCGCATTCGCCTTGCTCACCTTTTTGATCCCTTGCTTGCGGTTCACTCGTCGCTGGTTGAACCGCTCCCTCACCAAATAACCGCCGTCTACAGCGAGATGCTTCCCCGCCAGCCGCTACGATTTCTCCTGGCGGACGATCCGGGTGCGGGCAAGACGATTATGGCAGGGCTGCTGATTAAAGAGCTGATGGCCCGCGGCGATCTGGCCCGTTGCCTAATCGTCTGCCCTGGAAGTCTTGTTGAGCAGTGGCAGGACGAACTTGATCGCAAGTTCCACCTTCCCTTCGAGATCATGACCAACGAGGCTCTCGAAGCCGCCCGAACCGGCAATTGGTTTCTGGAAACCCCCTTGGCCATTTGTCGACTCGACAAGCTCAGCCGCAATAAGGACGTTCAAGAAAAGCTGAAACTAACCGATTGGGACCTCATCGTTTGCGACGAGGCCCACAAGTTTAGCGCCACGTACCTTGGCAGCGAAATCAAGTACACCAAACGCTACCGCCTGGGGCAACTTCTCTCGACGCTCACCCGCCACTTCCTGCTGCTGACCGCAACGCCGCACAATGGCAAAGAAGCCGACTTTCAACTTTTCATGTCGCTCTTGGATGGCGACCGCTTTGAAGGCAAGTTCCGAGATGGGGTGCATCAGACCGACACTTCCGATCTGATGCGTCGCCTGGTCAAAGAGGAGTTGCTCAAGTTTGACGGCACGCCGTTGTTCCCCGAACGTATTGCCTACACGGTTCCTTATCCACTATCTGACCACGAAGCCGCACTCTACCAAGCGGTCACGAGTTATGTTCGAGGGGAGTTCAATCGGGCTGAAAATTTAGAGAATGAAGGCCGCCGAGGCACGGTCGGATTCGCTTTAATGATTCTCCAACGGCGTCTTGCCTCCTCACCCGAGGCAATCTACCAGTCGCTCCGGCGACGGCGAGAGCGGCTCGAGAGTCGCCTGCGCGAAGAGCAACTCGTCAAGCGCGGGGCGGAAGCCAAAATTGATTTCTCGTCGAACTTGCCGTCTCTTACGGCCGATGATTTGGACGATCTCGATGATGCGCCAGACGCAGAAATTGAAGACACCGAAGAACAAGTTGTCGATCAAGCCACGGCGGCGCGCACTATCGCCGAACTCCAAGTTGAAATCGAAACCCTGCGCCACTTAGAGGAGCTTGCCTTGCAGGTGCGGCGATCGGGCGCCGACCGCAAGTGGGAAGAACTCTCCCAACTACTGCAAAATAGCGCCGAGATGTTCGACTCGCACGGACGCCGGCGCAAGCTCGTCATCTTCACTGAACATCGCGACACCCTGAACTACCTGACCGAGCGAATTCGCGGCCTGCTCGGCCGGGCCAAAGCCGTGGTCACCATTCACGGCAGCATGGGGCGCGAGGAGCGCCGCAAGACGCAAGAGGCGTTCCTTCACGATCCGCAAGTTGAAGTTCTCATCGCCACCGACGCTGCGGGCGAAGGCATCAACCTTCAGCGTGCGAACCTGATGATCAATTTCGATCTGCCGTGGAACCCCAACCGCCTGGAACAACGCTTCGGCCGTATCCACCGCATCGGACAAACGGAAGTTTGCCACCTTTGGAATCTCGTCGCCTATGAAACCCGCGAAGGCGAGGTCTACCAGCGGCTCTTGGAGAAGCTCGACGAAGAACGCAAAGCGCTGGGCGGCCAGGTCTTTGACGTTCTCGGACAACTGCGGTTTGACGACCGCCCGCTACGAGAGTTGTTAGTCGAGGCAATCCGTTATGGCGACCAACCCAAAGTCAAGGCCCGCCTGTTGCAAGTGGTCGACAACGCGCTGGACTACAACCACCTTCGAGAACTGATCGAAGGCCGCGCCCTCAGCCACGACACCATGGACGTGTCCCACGTGCGAACGATTCGCGAGGAAATGGAACGCGCCGAGGCCAACCGGCTCCAGCCCCATTTTATCGCCTCGTTCTTTCTGGAAGCTTTTCAACGGCTTGGCGGCTCCATTCGTGAACGAGAGCCCCAGCGCTACGAGGTCAAGTATGTGCCGGCGGTGATCCGCAACCGCGACCGACTGCTCGGCCGTCGCGCGCCCGTGCTCACCGAGTACGAACGTATCGTGTTTCGAAAAGATCTGATCAACGTTCCGGGAAAGCCGACGGCTGCATTTGTTTGTCCGGGGCATCCGCTTCTGGACGCAACGTTGGACTTGATTATCGAACGGCATCGCGACTTACTCAAACAAGGAGCCGTGTTGGTGGACGAGGCCGACTCCAGCGACAACCTGCGCGTCCTTGTGTATTTGGAGCATTCCATCCAAGACGGTCGCACCGACCACGCCGGCAATCGCCGCGTTGTGTCCAAGCGGTTGCAATTCGTTGAAATTGACGCAAAGGGGCAAGCCGCCAGCGCTGGCCCGGCGCCATATCTCGACTACCGCCCGCTCAAGGAAGAGGAGAAAGCCCTGCTTCAAGACCTCCCTCTGGCCACATGGCTCAAGGAGGAACTGGAAGCCAAGGCCCAGGAATACGCCGCTTTGCACTTGGTGCCACACCATCTGAACGACGTTCGCCAGCGAAAAGAAGAGTTAATCGATAAATCGCTGGCCGCAATCCACGAACGGCTTACAAAAGAAATCCATTATTGGAATCACCGCGCCGCAGAGCTCAAAAAAGACGAGTTGGCCGGAAAGGTGAACGCCAAGCTCAACTCCGCGCTTGCCCGCCAGCGAGCCGACGACCTCGCCGCGCGGCTCCAGAAACGCTTAGCGGAATTAGAGCAAGAGCGAAAGCTGTCGCCGCAGCCGCCCGTGGTCGTTGGCGGGGCGCTTGTCGTACCCTTGGGCCTGCTGGAGCGTCTCCAACCAGCGGCGTCGCAAAAACCGTCCACCTTGACCCAACATACCAGGCGCACCGAGCAACTCGTCATGCAGGCCGTCATGCAACGCGAGCGAGATCTCGGTTATGAACCGCGCGACGTAAGCCATAAAAAGCTCGGCTACGACATTGAGTCCAGCATTCCCGGCACAGGAAAACTGCGGTTCATCGAGGTCAAAAGTTGCATGCGGGGCGCCGCCACGATCACCCTAACCGGCAACGAAATTCGCACGGCCTTGAACAAGCCCAATGATTTCATCCTTGCCGTTGGCATGGTGGATGGCGACGCGGTGAACCTTCACTACCTTCGCCGCCCTTTTGAACGCGAGCCAGATTTTAACGCCACGAGCGTCAATTACGACCTGAAGCAACTGCTCGCCCAACAGGACGCTCCATGAACGAGGCCCCCCATTCCCGGCTTCGTCCCCAAGGCGGATATCCCGCCCGGGGGTTGATTCCGGCCGTGTCATATCCGCCGCCAACTGACGCCGCCGGAATGCGCCGCACATTCCATGGCGACGCGGTCCGCCACGACGGTTTCGAACAACATCGGGGCGTGGTCCCTTAACGATCCAATACGCCCGTTACCCAAGACTCCAATTCCCCATCTCTGAGAACTGCCCAGAGCAGAAAGATGTCGACAACCGCACCTCAAAATACGAAGCCAAGAACGCGACGCGAAGTAGAGGCGCGTATATGCCACGCGCACAGCAAAGTTCGAGACTTCCTCAAAAAGAGTGGCAACGAGCGTCTTCGCTCCCTTTGGCCAGATTGGCATACCCGTTTCCAAGAGATCCTCGACAACGCCAAACAAGAGCCCGAAGTAGCAATCTCGCTTGTCGGCGGAACCGGGGCCGGCAAAAGTACGCTGCTTAACGCATTGATCGGCGCTCGCGTCCTACCGGTAAGCGTCATACGTGCTTGCACCTCGGCGGTTTGCGAAGTGAGTTACGGCGAGGGGCCCTACCAGGTGCACGTCGAGTTCGTGCCGCGGGCCGCCTGGGAAAAGGAAGTGGAGCAATTGCGTGGCGACCTGCGCGATTCTTCGCGGCCAGTTGACGGCGAAGACGGCGCCAGTAGAGTTCTTGAGAATTTAACCCGCACAGCCCGCAATAAGCTTTGGACCATCTACCGCCCCAGCGAAGACGCCAACCGTGCCGATTTCAATCTGCACCAGTTAACCGAGCCGCCAGAAATCCGTGAGGCGCTCGATGCCGGGTACATCGATGTAACTTGCCAAGATGCGAAAGACCTTCGAAAAGTAGTCACCCGCTACCTTGACTCCAAGCATCGGTTTTGGCCCATCGTCAAATCCGTTTCCGTCAAAGGCCCTTTCGAGCCGCTCCGCGACGGCGCCAAGATTGTCGACCTGCCCGGCTTGAACGACCCGAACGAAGCTCGCGAGGAGGTAACAAAAAAGCACCTCAAAACGTGTCGCTTCGTTTGGATCGTCTTCAACATGAAGCGCGCCTTGACGCGGGACCTTATCGAATTCATGCAGGGCGACAACTTCCTGCGTCAGATCGTGATGGACGGCCGCACCAATGCGCTCACCTTCGTTGGCACCGCCGCCGACGAAGTTCATCTGGAAAGCGGCATTGAGGAGTTTGGGCTCGACGAAGACGCGGGAATGGCCGAAGTCGTAGCCGCCCGGAATGCCGCCGTGCGGCGCGAAGTCCATGGCCAACTAATGGACTTAGCGTACCTCTTTGGACAAAGCGCAGGCGAACAACGGCCGGCGATTGAGCAATTAGCGGCCCGTCTCACGGCCTCCAAAATTTTCACCGTTTCAGCGCAAGAATACCTCCGATTATCCAACTTTGCCAATACGCGTCCTGCGGGCTTTGAAAGCCTCGAGCAGACCGAAGTTCCCGCGCTGATCGAACACATGCAGGCCATCTGCGCCAGCTACGGCATTTCGGCGCATCTCGCTTCGGTCCGGGATCAACTGGATACGCTAATTGCCGAAATCAAACGAGAAATCCACTCTCAGCAAGGGGCGTTACGCACGCGACAAGAAGTTAGCGAACGAAGCCAGCAGGAGGTCCGGGCGGCTGTGCAAGCCGCCCAGCACTTTCTCGACGACGAACTCGCCGACGCCCGAGAACACCTAGTTCAAGCTTTGGAAGCAGGCCAGGAGGTTTTAGCCGAACGGGTAAATCGCGCCGTCGATCGGGCCAAGCACGATCTTGACCAAACGCTGAACCGTTGGCGCCGTATGCACCCGCA
The DNA here is from genome assembly GCA_964458385.1 of uncultured Pirellulaceae bacterium. Lineage (GTDB taxonomy): Bacteria > Planctomycetota > Planctomycetia > Pirellulales > Pirellulaceae > JAHWKS01. The sequence goes on along the minus strand of CAYWIS010000039.1, from coordinate 22,319 downwards.
AACCATTGGGGCCGTCTGCCGTCGCGGCGGCGTATATGCGGGATCCACCGGCCGCAACGATTTTCCCGCCGAGTTGTCCAAGCCCATCCTCGACGGCATCGCCTTCGCGTGGTCCGACTTCTTTGGAGACCGGCTAGCTAAAACGTTGGAGAAGGCGGCCGATCGCCTTCTGCGCCGCGCCGACGGCTATCGTGACCGGCTCAGGCAAGCGCTTAAGTCGGCTCCCGATATTTCGCCCGAGCTGTTTGCAAGTCTCGATGGCGTGTTGGAAACCACGGCCCGCATTCTTCAAGAAATTCAGGCCCAAACCAAAAACAAGATGGAACGGAAAATCCAGCACACGCAACGGGGACTTTATGAATCGGTCCCCCAAGAGGTGCGGGCCAATATGCAGCCAGCGTTCGAACAAGCGGCGCAACAGGAGGGAACCGGCATGAGGGATCGCATGGTCAACATTCTTAGCAACCACGCCCACCAAGTGGCCCAGACCATGTTCGACGACGCTCGCGAATCTCTCTTGAACGGCGTTCGCAGTCTGAATGATTGGCTAGCTCGCGAATACGACCAGATGATTGACGCGGTAAAACGCGACGCCCGTCTTGCCGCCGAGAACTTCATCACCATGGGCGCCCAACATGACGCTCAAAGCAATCGCCGAAGAGCAAGCTATGCTTGCCGAGTTCTTAGATCTGGTCGAGCAATTGGACTAACCACCTCCCCCACCCCGACGCGCAAACGAGGCGAGGCGAATCGAGACACGGCAACCGAACAACGGAGGCGTCCTCGCTCGCGCGTCGAGTTAGTGTCGCCGTCCGGCGAAACGGCAACACCCAGGCGCTGCTGGCCAACCCAGCAGCGCTGGGGGATGGGGAATGGCGGTGTTAGGCGAAGATCTCTTTGACGACGCGGCCGGCGACGTCGGTTAGGCGGAAGTCGCGACCGGCGTAGCGGTAGGTGAGGCGTTCATGGTCGAGCCCCATGAGCGCTAGCAACGTGGCGTGCAGATCGGTGGTGTGCATGCGTCCTTCCACCGCGTGCAGGCCCAGTTCGTCGGTTGCTCCGTAGCTGAAGCCCTTCTTCACGCCGGCGCCAACGAGCCACATAGGATAGCCGGTGATGTTGTGATCCCGACCATCGGGCCCCTGAGCCATCGGCAGGCGGCCAAACTCGCTACCAAACAGGACAAGCGTGTCCTCCAGCATGCCGCGCTGTTCCAGGTCGGCCAGCAGCGCCGCCGTGGGCTGGTCGGTCGCTGCGCAGTTGCGGATCAACCCGTTATGCAAGTTGTTGTGGTGATCCCAACCGGGGTGGCAGATTTCCACGAACCGCACGCCGGCTTCGCTTAAGCGGCGCGCCATCAAGCATTGCCGGGCGAAGCTGCCGGCCGGCCCGTCTTTAACGCCGTAGGCGTCGCGCACCCATTGCGGCTCTTGGGAAATATCGAGCAGTTCCGGCACTTTGTCTTGCATCCGGAAGGCCAACTCGTACGACTGAATGATCCCCTCAAGTTCATCGGGGGCGCCGGGCGTTGCCGCCAACTCGCGATTCATCGCCTGCACCAGGTCGATCTGCTTGCGTTGCAGCAGAGCCGCGTTAGCCGGCTTCAGGTTGGGAACGTAACCGGTATCGTTGATCTTCGTTCCCTGGTAATGGGCCGGAAGGAAGGCGCTGCCGTAGTTCACGGCGCCGCCAAAGTTGGGCGGCGGGTTGATGGTGATGTAGCCGGGCAGATCCTGATTCTCGGTTCCCAGGCCGTACATCAGCCAGGCGCCGAACGAAGGACGCGTAAGCGACGCAATCGCCGCCCCGGTGTGGAGCTGAATCACCGCTTGCGGATGCGCCGGCGTGTCGGTATGCAACCCGCGCAAGAAGCACATTTTGTCAACATGCTTCGCCAAATGCGGGTAGAGTTCGCTCACCCAAACGCCCGTTTCGCCATGCTGCGCGAATTTGAAGCGAGAAGCAGTAAGCACGCCGCCACCCGGTCCTACTTGACCATCGCTCTCTTGCAGCTTGGGCTTATACTCCCAGGTATCTAACTGAGAGATGGCCCCCTGCATGAACACAAAGATCATGCGTTTCGCCTTAGCCGGAAAGTGAGGTGGCTTCGGGGCGAGCGGGCCCTCTTTGGTTTCGGCGCGGGCTTGTTGCGGCGACTGAGAGGCAAGCAAACTCGCCAAGGCCAGATAGCCAAACCCCGCGCTTGCGCCGCGCAACATTTGTCGGCGAGAAATCGAAGATGCGGTCGAAAGCATGGATGCTACTCCCTTACGGATTACTTGTGTCGGAGGAGAAGCCGGCCGCGGCAAGGGACAATCCGGTCCGCTTGCCGCGGTCGGCAAAGTGCGTCTTAGCGTAGGTAACGAAACTCGGCCGAGCCCATAAGAGCCTGGCAGAAGCTTGCCCAAGCGGCGGCCTCGGCCGATTGCGGCTGGACCACCTCCTCGGCCACCGGCACGTCAGGCAGCACAACTTGGTCAGGATCCAAAACGGGCGTTGCCTGCACGTCAGATTCGGCCGGCTCTGTTGGCTCTGCTTGGGTTTGCGGAGAATCCGCCTGCGCCACCAGCGTGACGAACTGCTCCTGGGCCGCCAGGGCGTACTCGGCAAGGAAGTTCTTGGCTCGCTCGATTTCCGCCGTCGAAGCCGTTCGGCCCAGCGTCCGGCGATACGCCAATTGCAGCCGCTGTTCCGTGTCGAGATCCGACCGCGCCAGCAAGCGTTCCGCCAGCGTCAGGGCCTGGCGCCGGACGAAGCTGTTGTTGAGCAGGTACAGCGCCTGCGGCGCAACGGTGGTTGTGTCGCGTTTGCCGGTCACCATGCCTTGCTCAGCGAAGTCGAAAATCTCAAGCGCTGCAGGAGTCAGCCCCCGCAACAGCGGCAGGTAAACGCTGCGATGCATCGACGCCTGCGCCGCCGCGGCGATTTCTTTCGCTTCAGGGCCATTGTTACGAATCTCCATGACCTTCAGCTTCTGCGCCGGCGACCCTTCCGCCCGCGAAGGATTAAGATTCCCCGACGCCACCAGCATCGCATCGCGCAGCTCTTCGGCGTCCATCCGCCGCGGCGAGTGACGCCACAACCAGCGGTTCTCGGGATCAACGGCCAGGTGTTGGGGTGTGGCCGTCGAGTCGAGCTGATACGTGCGCGACAACACGATCGGCCGCACAAGCGACTTGATCGACCAGCCGTTGTCGATCAGGCGATTCGCCAAATGGTCGAGCAACTCAGGATGCGAGGGCGCATCGCCCGTGACGCCAAAGTTGTCAACGCTAGTGACCAGCCCCCGGCCGAACAAGTTTCGCCAAACGCGATTGGCGATCACGCGCGAGGTCAGCGGGTTCTTCGGGCTTGTGAGCCATTGCGCTAGCTCCAATCGGCCGCTCTGCGCGGCGCTGATCGGAGGCACATCGGGCACGTCGATCAGCGACAAGAATCCGCGAGGAACCACCGGCCCCAGCCGTTCCGCTTCGCCGCGGATGCGGATTTCGGTATCGCCGATCGTCTTGGCCTCGCGCACCCCAAGGATCACATTGCCCGAGGCCGCCGGATCGGTCAGCGCGTTCAGCTCTTGCTGCAAACGGTTCCACCGGTTGCGGGCCACTTGGCGCTTCGGCCGGCCATTGGGAGCCGGCTCCGCTCCTTCAGGACTGTCGCGCAGCGCCTCGAACTTGGCCTTGGCCTCCGCCACCTCGACCTTGAGCTTTTCGATCCGTTTTTGGAGATCCTCGTCAGGACCGTTTGACGCTTGGAGCACAATGAGCATCGACGTGTCGTAATAGTCGAGCCCGCTTCCGCCCATCTTGTTGCGCACCCCGGCGCACAACTCGGTGCTGTGGAAAATGCCCGCCAGAGCGTAGTAGTCGCTGGTCGGCACCGGATCGAACTTGTGGTCGTGGCAGCGTGCGCAGCTCACGGTAAGCCCCAAGATGGAGCGAGTCACCGTGTCGATCTGCTCGTCAATGTTGTCCATGATGAACCGCACTTTGAAGCGCTGGTTCACGTCCTTGACGCCCAGGGCGAGAAAGCCGGTCGCCACAAGCTGCTCTTCGCGCTGCTGCTCGTTCTCGGCCGGCAGCAGGTCGCCGGCAATCTGCTCGCGGATGAACTGGTCGTACGGCTTGTCGTTGTTGAAGGCGTTGATCACGTAGTCGCGATACCGCCATGCCTGGGGATAGGGGACATTGCGCGACGAACCCGTCGATTCCCCATACCGCGCGACATCGAGCCAATGCCGACCCCAACGTTCACCGTAAGCCGAGGAAGCCAGCAGCCGGTCGACCACTTTCTCAAAGGCTTTGGGCGAGGAGTCGGCCAGAAAATCGTCAATTTCCTCGAGGGTCGGCGGCAGGCCCGTCAAATCGAACGTCACTCGGCGAATCAAAGTGATCTTGTCGGCGTCCGCCACCGGGGCCAGGTTTTGCGCTTCGAGCTGAGCCAAGACGAAGCGGTCGATCGTATCGCGCGGCCACGAAGTATCTTGGACTTCGGGCGGGGTGGGGTTCGTAAGCGGCTGCCAAGACCAATGGGTTTTGCGCAGCCGTTCGTACTCCTCATTCGGCTTGCCAATCGGAATCGTGACTTCCTCTTGGGGCCAGGCCGCGCCGTCCTCGATCCAGCGCGACAGCGTTTCGATCTCCTCGTCACTAAGGCGTTTCTGCGGAGGCATTTCCAGGCCTTCGTACTTCACCGCCTGGATCAGCAGGCTCTCGTCGGGATTGCCCGGCACAACGGCAGGACCAAGGTTGCCTCCGTGAAGCAGGCCGTTCCGGTCGTCGACGCGCAACCCGCCCCGGGCGTTCGTGTTGGCCGAGTGGCAGGTGTAGCAGTTGTTGACGAGAATCGGGCGGACCTTCTTTTCAAAGAACTCAATCTTCGCCGCATCCTCGGGCGTTGATTGCACCTGAGCCGAAGCCATCGCGGGCCAAGCAAGCGCCGCGAGGCTTAAGGCTCGCATCCATCGCAAAGACAGAGACATGGGAGCTATCCGTGGAAGGTGGGAAGCAGGGGGCGAATCACTAGGCGGCTTGCCGCTTCTTCTTGGCGCCGGCGGTGCCTGCGCCGGGATTGCGGTTGGGACGCCAGCGCGGGGCTTCCAACTGGCGGTTCCACTCTTGCCAGGCCGCTTCCAGTTCTTGTCGCTTCTCGGGATACTTGGCCGAGAGGTCTTCCTTCTCGCTGATATCGTTGGCAAGGTTCACCAAAATGGGTTCATCAACCCCGGCCCCTTGCACCAGCTTCCAGTCGCCCCAGCGGATGGCGCGTTGCGGGCCAAACCGCCAGTACAGCTTGTCGTGGGGAGGCTCCTGATTTTCGCCCAGCAGATACGGCAGCAGGTTCACGCCATCGAACGACGCGTCCCCTTCGACGCCGGCCGCGGCCAGCACGGTCGGAGCGATGTCGAGCTGAATGACCGGATGATCATAGGTCTTGCCCGCGGGCAAGCGTCCCTTCCACGAGACAAAAAACGGAACCCGAATTCCCCCTTCCCAAGTTTGCGCCTTGTTGCCACGCAGCACGCCGTTGTTCGATGCGTTGACGGGCGGGCCGCCGTTATCGCTTAAGAAGAAGATCAGTGTACGGTCGTCAAGGTTCTCTTCTTGAAGCTTCTTCGTGACGCGTCCTACGGCCGCATCGAGCGCTGCAAGCATCGCCGCATAGGTGCGGCGCCGTGGATCTTCGATGTTCGCAAACGGACCGGTGTACTTGTCGTCGGACTCCAGGGGGCCGTGAACCGCATTGAACGACAGGAAGAGGAAGAACGGCTCATTCTTATGCCGTTCGATGTAGGCCACGGCCTCGCGGGCAAAGGCGTCGGTCAGGTATTCCGTTTCGTTGACGACTTCATGCCCGCGACGAATGGCGTTCGGCCCCGTGACGTCTCCCTTGCCGGGAAGATACGCGTGGGCGCCTCCTAGAAAGCCGAAGAACTCCTCAAAACCGCGATTGAGCGGGTGATACTTTTCACCGTGGCCAAGGTGCCACTTGCCCACCAGGCCCGTGCGATAACCCGCTTTCTTGAGCCGCTCGGCGAGCGTGGTTTCCGTCACCGGCAAGCCGCTTTCCACGTTGGCGGGGGCAGGCGGTCCCGGGTTGAACTCATGACCAAACCGCTGCTGATAGCGTCCGGTCAGCAGACCCGCACGCGTCGGGCTGCAGTAGGGCCCCGAAACATAACCATTAGTGAACCGCACGCCGGAATGCGCCAGAGCGTCGATGTGCGGCGAAGGAATGTCCTTGCCGCCTTGAACGCCCAGATCGGCGTAGCCCATGTCATCCGCCAAGATGAGCACAATGTTGGGGCGCTTTTCCTCGGCGTTCAGTACGCCGGGCGCCAACACAAGGGCGAGCGCCAAATGCCAAAACCGTTTCATGACCTTCAGTTCTCCGATTCAGTAGAAGAAGTGCTTGGGGTGCTTTTCTGAAAGAAGGGTCTCACTTGCTCACCGACAGGACCACCTCGCCCGACGACGGAACGTCAAACGTCAGCCCCGAGGTTTCGAACTGCAAAAAGCGAGGGTTCACCGCCTGAGCGGCAAGCCGCCGCTGTTCGGCGTCGTCGTCGGCAAGAATGATTCGTGCGTTGTACTTGCCAGCCACCGCCCCGGCTTTGATGTTGCCGCCGTGGAGCGACTCCAACTCAAAGCTGCCGTCGTCTTGAATCGTTCCGAACGCACGAACCTGGGGTTGATCGACAAGCATCGCTTCGATCGTGCTGCCGGCCAGCGCCTCTTGCCCTCCCGACGCCAATTGCACCGTTCCTTGGACCTTGTGCATTACCGGCCCTTCCGAACCGCATCCGGCGGCGGCAAGAAGACTCGCCAGCATCAACGTGGACAATCGCATCTTCGTGTTCCTTCGACGAATAAAATCCTAGAGTGACTCGGGAATCACCTGACCGTCGTCGCGAATGACGAGGTAGGTCAACGTTTGCAGGTCAAGCGTCAGGCGGAGCCCGCGAACGCTTCCATCGCCAAAGACAAAGGGGCAGATTCCGGGGTGAGCGCTGCCAAAGCTGCTGTTAGCAAGGGGGGCCGATTGGGCGTTCGCCGGCAAGAGCGGTCGCACGTCGCCGTTGTTCGAGTTAATGCCCGCCATGCGGCGATGCGTGTTGCGCACTCCGCTGAAGATGCTGCGGTCTTCGTTCTTGCCGCGGAGCGAGTTCGGCCGAATGTGCTTCTCGCCGAAGAACACCGTATTGCTCGTACCGTCGGTGATGCTGCCGAAGTTCAACTGCCCAGACCAGCGCGTCACAATCACCGTGCCGTTGCTATCGGTTCCCATTTGCGGCTTGTTGGGAATGATAGCCCCGTTGGACTTCGCAAAGTCGGCCGCGGTGCCAAACACGGCGGCGTAGTCGCCTAGCGCCCCACCGCGAGCGTTGAAATCGTTCACGCTCAGCACCGGCAGCGGACGCGACGGGCAGAGATACGTGGAGATCTGCGTTTCGACCGCTTCGGGCGGTTGATCGCCGACGCGATAACGCGTGTCCCACAGGGTGTACTGATTGCTCCCTTCGATATAGGGCAAGATAAGCGCGGCCCAGGTGGCGAAGCCGTTGGGCGTGTCGGAGTTGTCGCCAATGAAGGCCGGCGGCAAAAAGCCTAACGTGTCGTGGAAGTTGTGCGTGGCAATGCCGATCTGGCGCAGATTGTTGGAGCACTGCATGCGCCGCGCCGACTCACGGGCGGCCTGGACCGCCGGCACCAAGAGGCCAACCAACACGCCGATGATGGCAATGACAACCAAGAGTTCTACCAGGGTAAATCCCGGACGACGCGATGTGCGAGCGATGGACATAGCTACTCCCTTCAGGTTCCCGTCCTGGGTGGATATGTGAGATGACCGCGGTCCCAACAGCGCGCACTCGTGGCGTCACGATACGGTGCGAGCGCGGACCGTCAGCGATGAAAACATTCAGCCGAAAGAAATCTGGTCAGACGCCAGAGGGCTACCTACCCATGGCGCGCGAACAACACGACGCGACCGCCAAGACCAGACGCCGCACGCAACACGAGAGCGGCGAAGTAAGAGGGAATACCGACATGCGAAACCCCTTGCAGAGTTTTCGCGTGTGCCTCTGGTGCGATTCCAGTGAGCGACGCAAGAAGAATGAGAAAGGGCTGCTCAGTACTTGAGTCACCCGCCGAACTCGCGGTTCGGCCAACCATAACCAATCACCGCCGCGACCTCGGCCTCCCCAAGAGAAGCCGGCTGGGCGGCCCTTCCCACGAGGCTTGCGCCCCGCGTGAAGGCTTGCTTGACGATGGCGCTCGCCTTGGCGGCTCTTACGAGCCAGAATAGACGAAGTCGCCCATCGCCCGTTGTGCAATTGAGTTGTGGACAGCGACGCACGCAACAACATGATCTTTCACCCTAACGAAAATGCCCTACCCGACGCTACCTAAGACAAGCGCCGGTACAGCACTTCGTAAGGCGTAAAGATCGATGCATGGCCGTCGTTTCCACCAAGAGTCATCTGGCCGGTTGAAGCGAAGTTGCTTGCCGGTTGCTTGACTGTTGCACGCTCTATTTGCGAAATGCGTGCCAATCTTCAACGAATGGAAAAAAGACATCATCCCGCAGCAAAACCGCAACAACTGCTGCAAGTCCGAAAAGTAACACGACGACATCCATCAAATAACACGGACAAAACCAGTAAATAACACAGTGAAGCCGTGAATAATCATGGAACCCTAGGGATTCACGGCGCATATCCATCACGATCAATTAAGCCTGCACTTCTCACACACATCAGAAAGACGCCAAGAAATCAGCACGCCTTTTGACGCACCAGGCTTAGACAGAGAGAGGAACCATCCGCCCGCGAAGCACGAAGACCAATGACGAGCGGCGATGCAACAAGAGTGCAGACGAGCCAGAAGAAGGCCGACTGCCGGAGCCGGGGGACGAGCGTCCCCCGTAGGCATCCCAAGAAGAAGGAGAGCGAAAGACGCTCTTGAGAACCTCAGCGCGGCGGCCATGAAACGGGGCGCGCAATCCCAAGAAAGCTAGAAGCCGCCGCAAAAGAACTCGCGAAAATGCAATTCGCCGTGTCGATTAGTTGTTCAAAGCGCTGGTCGCCTGAGCCGCCCGCAAGCGACGACGGCGCGTCACCTGCTCTTGGGCCGCGTAAGCAGCCAGGGCGTAAATCCTCTGCTGCTGCGAGCCGACCGGAAAGGGAAGCGCCACGAACGGACCGCACGACGACGGCGCCGGGGCGAAAGCAGCGCTCAGCCGGTTAGTCTCGGGCCGAAACAGTCGTCGAATACGGTTCATGAGATCCTCGCGAGGTCGAAGTGTCGTTTGTTGATCAGGGTAGTGAGCAATATCGGCTCCCTATCAGCAAAATCTATGCCAGCACGTAGAGCGGCGGCATCATCCCGTTAAACGCTAGAGCTTCTATCAATCCGTGAAATAACACGGAACAGAGCCGTCACAAATGACGGATACACCATGAAATAACACGGATTTGCAGGCGCAAAACAAAAGCCGCCTCGGGGGGGACAAGGCGGCTTTCTTCTGCGGCAAAGTGAATTAGCAGCAGCAGCAACAAACGGGCGTGCCGTTGAAGCAAACGCAGCACACGCAGCCGGCCTTCAGGCAGGCGGCGATGCAGTCGCAGCACGCTTGCACCAGATCGCAGCAAGTCTTGTCGCCGGTGGTGCAGGTGATGCACACGCCGTTCTCGATGATCTCGCAACGGCAGTTGCACATCGTCATGTTGCACTGGCAGACGCAAGCGCCGTTCTTCATGCACATCACGCTGCACAAGCCGCTGCACAACATCTTGCAAAGATGTTGCAGGGTAGCGCACGACACTTCGTCGTCGCAAAGGCAGGTGATCTTCATGCCGTCCGCCAACTTCTCCAGCTTCATGGTGCAGTTGGGAACCATTTGCAGGTTGCCGGGCGTCGGCACGACGGTGGGAGCGGCGCTGGTCGTCATCCAATTGGCCAGGCTGCCCGTCGACGAGGTGAGGCGATCGGTCGTTACTGTCATCATGTCCCTTTCTCCTTGCGAATCCGCAGCCCGCAGCCACGCAATTCGCCGACATGCGGTGTTCCTTCCGGGGATCGGACCAGAATCACCGACCGTTATGATTCAGGCTCCCGTTGTCGGGTCAAGAGAAGGCTTAATGCTGCGAAAGTATAGCGAAAGAAAGGATTGACGCAAGTCGAATTTTGAAGCGGATTTAAATCATCAGCAATTAAATCGACAAGCTAAACATGCGCCCCGCCAGACAAGCTCATTTCTCAAATGACGCCTTAACGAAGGAACGCGAATTCCACTCTCTACCAGCGCAACGAGCGTCCTCCTTTTGTAGCCAACCTCTGCCATCGGTCAACGACGCTCAACTTGGGTCTGATGGCCGTACTTTTTTCGCTTGGCCATCTTGTTTTCGAGAAGGTGTTAATCAGCCCAGTTTTCGAGCCGTAGCTTAGGAATTTGCGAAAAGTGCTTGACGATGCGTGTCACGAGGGTAGCTCGATGAGCGAGCGCGATGCTGGCGATCAACAGGTCGGCGCGGCCGATCTTTTTTAGCTTCTTTTGCCGACGGAGCGAGTCGAACTCGGATGCAACGTCTTCGTCAAAAGGAATAATTTCGATGTGGTTGAGCAGTGTTTCGCTGCGAAGAAGCCAGGCTTGTGCCCGCAGCAGTTGCTCGCCACTTTCCGCTTTGAGGAGAAACGCCTGCCGCGCGGAGAATTTCGACCTTCGTGATAATGGTGGTCGCCACGTCGGTGGAATCAACACGACTGATCCGCCGGCCGATCCTTTCGTCGCCAGCATGCAAGAGCGAGAGGATATCGCTGTCGAGGAGAAACATTAGTCCTCCTCGGTCATTGGGCGGCCACGCTCCTTATAAATCTGGTCGAGCATTTCGTTTAGATAAGGGTCGCCCTCCAGCGCGCCAAAGTGCGTGCTCCAAAAGTCGCGTTCCTCGGGAGCGCGAAGCCACTCCTGAATGGCCGACTTCAAAAAGCGCCACTCGTCGCGGACCTTACGCGCCGGCAGGCGCTGGCGGCGCACGGCCTCCAAGACCGCGTCTTCGGGAAGCCGTAGATAGGCTGCGGCCTCGGACAAGGTGAGGACGTCGTCCGGTAACTCCGGCGCCGGCTCACTTTTCGAAGATCTCGCAGCAGTAGACATCGATTGCGTTCCGTTACTTGGCGGTCGTCTTAATTTTACACAGTGGAGCGATTTGACGTTGAGCAGGAAGCGTAAGTGACGCCTCAGCGCCTCCTAACGAATTGTCGGGTGTTGCTTGGCTTTGCCCTAGTCCCACTCACTGCCGTAGCACAGGACGCCAATCACGGTTGCTGACCTCGACCCATCGAAGGTTTTCAAGGGCCTCAACCATCCCTGGCAGTAAGTGAAAGACAAAAAACCGTGTGGTGCTTCTTCGCACGAAGCAAATGCAGCCCAGAATTTGTGATTTCCAACGACGCAAGGTAGCAATGCGCCATATTCGACAACACTACTTCTTCGGTCGGGGCACTCTTGTGGCGGCGCGTTTGCCGCGGCGTTTGGCTTTCTGTTGGGTGGCGGCCTTGAGTTCGGTTTCGGTGATTGCTTTGCCGATTTGCTTTTTCAGCTCGATGATGCGGTCGCGGATTACACCGGCGCGTTCGAACTCTAGGGCTTCGGCAGCGGCGAGCATTTCGGCTTCTAGCTCTTGGATGTACTCTTCGGTGATGTAGATGCTGTCGTCGTCGCGGCCGACGGCGGCGTTGGCGGCGCGGTGGGCGGCGGCTTCGGCTTCGATCCCGCGGCGAATGTTCTTCTTGATCGTCTCGGGGGTAATGCCGTGCTTGGCGTTGTATTCCTCTTGCAGAGCGCGACGGCGGCGGGTTTCGTCGATGGCGGCTCGCATGGCCTCGGTGACCTTGTCGGCGTAGAGGATCACCTTGGCGTTCACGTTGCGGGCAGCGCGGCCGATGGTCTGAATGAGCGACGTTTCGCTTCGCAGGAAGCCTTCTTTGTCGGCGTCGAGAATCGCCACCAGCGACACCTCGGGCAGGTCCAAGCCTTCGCGCAGCAGGTTCACGCCAATCAGGCAGTCAAAGCGGCCTTCGCGCAGGTCGCGCAAAAGTTCGACGCGTTCAAAGGCGTCTAGCTCGCTGTGCAACCACTTGCACGCCACGCCCTTATCGGCCAGCCAGGCCGAAAGGTCTTCGGCCAACCGTTTGGTCAAGGTCGTGACCAGCACGCGCTCGCCCGCAGCGGCTCGCTCTTTGATTTGCTCCAAGAGATGCGGCACCTGGCCGCGGGCGGGGACAACTTCGACAATCGGGTCCAACAGGCCCGTAGGACGAATGACCTGCTCGACCACCTCGCCGCCGCTCTTTTCCAGTTCGTAGTCGCCCGGCGTGGCCGAAACGTAAATGGCTTGTGGGAATTTTTGCTCCCACTCTTCGAACGTCAGCGGACGGTTGTCCAAGGCGCTGGGCAGGCGGAAGCCGTGCTCCACCAGCGTCATCTTGCGGTTGCGGTCGCCATGCCACATGGCCCGCACTTGCGGAATGGTGACGTGCGATTCGTCAACAAACAGCAGGTAGTCTTGCGGAAAGTAGTCGTAGAGCGTGTGCGGCGGCTGGCCGGGCGCACGGCCGTCCAGGTGCCGGCTGTAGTTTTCAATGCCCGGACAGTAGCCCACTTCCATCAACATTTCCAAGTCGAAGCGTGTGCGGGCGTTGAGCCGCTGGGCCTCCAGGAGCTTGCCTTGCTCGCGAAAGAGCTTTAACCGTTCGTGAAGTTCGTCTTCGATTCCCTGGACCGCCATGCGAATGCGGTCTTCGGGCATTACGAAGTGCTTAGCGGGGTAGATGAAGATGTGGTCTTCGTGGCTAATCACCTCGCCGCTCACCGGGTTGATGATCGAAAGCTGGTCAACCTCGTCGCCCCAAAGCTCAATGCGGTAAGCAAACTCCTCATACGAGGGCCAGACCTCCACGCAGTCGCCCCGCACGCGGAAGCGGCTGCGTTCAAAGGCCACGTCGTTCCGTTCGTACTGAATATCAACCAGCTTGGTCAGTATGCGGTCGCGGTCGAGCGTTTGCCCCTTGTGCACTGCAACCATCATCTGCTTGTAGTTGTCGGGCGACCCCAAGCCGTAGATCGCCGAAACGCTGGCCACTATCACCACGTCGCGGCGGCTGACGAGCGAACTAGTCGAGGCCAACCGCAGGCGGTCAATCTCTTCGTTGATCGAGGCGTCTTTCTCGATGTAGATGTCGCGCTGGGGAATGTAGGCTTCGGGCTGGTAGTAGTCGTAGTAGCTAACGAAGTAATGCACCGCGTTGTGCGGGAAGAACTCTTTGAACTCTGAGTAAAGCTGCGCACAAAGGGTTTTGTTGTGCGAGATCACCAGCGCCGGCCGCTGCACCCGCGCAATGATGTTGGCCATTGTGAAGGTCTTGCCCGAGCCGGTCACCCCGAGCAAGACCTGGTGCTTTTTGCCTTCGAACACGCCGCGGGTGAGAGCTTCGATGGCTTGCGGCTGATCGCCGCCGGGCTGGAACGGAGCGACAAGTTGGAATTGCACGGGTGGAATCCTTCGGGAGCGATCCCGCCGGGCAAGCGGGACTATTGGGGCTGTGGGCTGCATGCGCCCCACGGCTCCGATCCCACCTTGCCGATCCGATCGGCAAGCGAGAGGCGCCGTGAAGCTCCGTCGCACATAGCGGCTTCCCACGTTGGCGAGCGCGAAGGAAGACGGCCCGGCTCGCCAAGAGGGACTTACCGACGGCGGCTCCGCATGGGGGCGCTACCGTTTATTATATCTGAACGGGCGTTCCCCGCGGCAGAGCAAATGGCCGCCCGCGGGCCTTACCGCAAATGAATTCCCACTAACGACGCCGCCAACACGGAACGCCTACTTCGTGCAGCGCTCACCTGTCGGCCACGGCGAAACCTTGTTGACAGGCGTTGCAAGCGGGGTTTACCCTCAGGGCGCTTCTTCCTGGCAGGTGGAGCCATACCCAAGCCGCCAAGCCCCGCCACGAAATGCCGATCGCCAAAGAAGCAATCCCGTTGAGCGGGCCTGACAAGCGCCCCCCAGGCGCCCCGCTTCGATCTCCGACTTAGCCGCGTGCGGCTCGATCTTGGACATTGAACCACCGGCCTACATGTGCAACCAACCATTCGCCCAGAGACGCCGTTGGACCGTGAGGCCATTGAGCGGGTGCATCGACAGGCCTTTGGCCGCACGGCGGAAGCCGAACTGGTGAACGCACTGCGCGAGGGTGGTTACGCGCGGGTGTCGCTTGTGGCGGAGGCCGCAGGAGAAGTCATTGGTCACGTGCTATTCCACGCGGTGGAGATCAAAGACGGCGCCTCAACGGTCGAAGCTCTTTCGCTAGCCCCGTTGGCGGTGCTGCCCGAGCATCAGCGCCAGGGCGTCGGTTCGCGATTGGTCCAGGCAGGGCTAGAAGCCTGCCGAGCACAAGGGGGCCAATGGGTGTTTGTGCTGGGCGAGCCAGCGTATTATGGCCGGTTCGGATTTTCGGCCGAGTTAGGAGCGCGCGTGGCGTCGCCCTATGCAGGCGCAGCCTTTATGGCGCTGGAGTTAACGCCCGGGGCGATGGACCGCATTCGCGGCGAAGTCCGATACCCTCCGCCCTTTTCTGAATTAGAGTAGTCGTTGTTCTTGTTGCGCCGAGTTTCTGTGGGAGAGTTTGCATCATGGCTAGTCATCGTGGCGTTTGGGCGGTGCTTGCGGTGAGTGTCGCGCTGTTGTCGGTCTGGCAAGTGCTGCGCGTGTCGGCGACAGGCCAAGAGAAAGGCGAAAGTGGTCAGCATCAACGAGCGGTCAACGTCCGCGATCTGGGCGCTCGGGGCGATGGGCAAACCGACGACACCGCAGCCTTGCAAGCAGCGGCCAACCGCGGCGGAAGCATTGTGTTTCCTCGCGGGGTGTATCGGATCACCAAGACGATCACCGTGAATCTCGATCAGGCCGGGTTTACCTCGCTCGACGGCGGCGGAGTGGCTCGAGTGGTAATGGAAGGCGCCGGGCCCGCCTTCCGCTTTGTGGGAACCCACGAAGGAACCGCCGATCCGCGCACGGTTCAAGCGAATGTGTGGGACCGGCAGCGAACGCCCCGCGTGACGGCGCTGGAAATTGTGGGCGGACATGAAGAAGCAGTCGGCATCGAGGCCACCGGCACAATGCAGCTAACGCTTTCGGAAGTCGTGCTGCGGAAGCTGTTGCATGGCGTGCAACTGGTCAATCGCAACCGGAATGTGTTGATCAACGCTTGCCACATCTACGAAAACCGCGGCGTGGGGGTGTATTACGACCACGTCAACCTGCATCAATCGAACATTGTCGGCTGTCATATCAGTTATTGCGGCGGCGGGGGCGTGGTGGTCCGCGGCGGCGACGTGCGTAACATCCACATCAACGGGTGCGACATCGAAGCCAATCACGACCCCAACGGCCCCCCCACGGCCAACGTGCTCTTGGACTGCACCGACGGTTCGGTGGCCGAAGTGGCGATTGTGGGCTGCACCATCCAACACGCGCACAACGCGCCCGACTCCGCCAATGTGCGCGTGCTCGGCAAGAGTTGGCGCCGCCGCGGCAACGAAACGCACGAAGCCAACTGGGGCAACATCACGATTGCCGACAACGTGCTGTCCGACGTGCAAACGAACATCGATCTGGTCGGCGTTCGGGGTGTGACCGTCACCGGCAACACGATCTGGCAAGGCTTTCAATACAACCTGCGCGTGGTCGATAGCTCGCATCTGACAATCGCCAACAACATGTGCGAACGCAACCCGCCGTACGGCTACGCCGGGCCGACAAACAACGCCGTGCTCCTGCGCGGCTGCCGCGACGTGGCGTTCCTGGGCAACCATTTCCACAACCTCTTGGGCCCCGTGGGCGTGCTGCTGGAAGATTGCCAGCGTGTGAACATGACCGGCTGCAATATTGTGGACTGTGAGGGCGTGGAGTTGCGGCTGGATAATGTGCTCTCTAGCCGCGTGTCCGATTGCCTCATTCGCGATGACCGCCCCGATGCAACAGAGCCGGCCACGCTGCCCGTGCTTCAAGTGCGCGGCGGCAAAGAGAATCTGTTGGCCGACAACCTGCTTGGCGGCAAAGCCGAAATTAGCGACGAATCGCTTGGCGGCGTCCCTGCCCCGTAACAACACCGATACAAGGCGCCGCCGACAGGTCGAACGCCGAAGATCCAGCGCACCAGAATACCTGTGGCCGAGAATGGGCCGCAGGCCCCGCCTTTGCCGGACCGTTAATCATTCTTGTAGAAGCGGTTGGCAAGTACGTGCTCCATCGCCAGCACCACGGCCAGGAGGACCAGCAAGAAGGGATAAAACTCGCGGCCTTGCCGGGCGAGGCCGATCTTGCGGCGGAACTCGTCGCGCGTCTTGGCCAACTGGTAGCGGTCTTCGCCCAACGCCGCATCGAGCCGTTCGGGCGCCGCGCGGGTGAGGTCCGTCGCCTCGGCAGGCAGGTTCACCGAAAAACCGCGCAGCACCGGGCCGCCGCGATTGCCTTTCAAGCGGTAGGCGCCGGGCGATTCAAGAAAGCGGACCGTAAGCGTCTCGCCCGCGGCGGCCGTCTCGCGGGGATCGCCGGTTGGTGGGAACAACTCGTACCGTTCGGGATGTTCTTTCGGATCGTTGGGGAGTTCAGCAGTCTCGCCGGTGTAGTAGTTCAAGCGCGACGCCTCGACGCCTGCCAGGTACAGCGCCGTTTCGTTCATCAGGATCACAAACGGCCACGGATCAAAGCCGGTGGGCAACTGGTTCCAGGCGGCGCGTCCAGCGACGTTCAACGGATCGGAAACGGGCGTCGTCATCGCCAGCACGCGTCCCTTGCCTAGCGAACGCTCCAAGATTGCCGGTTTGTTGTTGCCGTAGCGGGCGATGACGGTGGCGTCCGACGCGGCGGTCATCACCCAGTGTTTGTACACAGGAAAGTCACGCCAGGGCGTCACTGTGGCTAGCGTGCGGAAGGGCGCCAGAATCGGATGGTCAGCGCCGCCGGGCGCCAGGAACAAATCGCCGTGCGGCGCATTCCAGATGAACGGAGGAGTAATCGCCCCCGGCAATACCGCCTGAGCGGCCGGTTCATTGAACGAGGCGTAATTCTGCGCGTTGCGTCCCAGGAACACCGCCACCCCGCCGCCTTGCCGAGCAAAGTCGGCCAGCTTGCTCCACTCGGCGGCCGAGAGCGGCAGCGGATCGAGCAGGCACACCGCCGCAAAGGCCTTCAAATCGGCGTTCGCCAACGCGTCCTGTCCGATCGTCTGACAGTCGAAACGAGCTTGGCCGGTTACGCGGAACTCGTAAGGGGCCAGGGCCTCGGTTAAGAACGTCGGATCGGCCGAGGGAGACGCCACCACCAACACCGGCCAAGGACGATGCACCTCAACAGTAAAGTAACGCACATCGTCCAGCGGCAAGGCGTCGCTGCCCATCAGACGCACATAACCGTGATGCACCCCTAGCGGCAACTTGGGCAGCGGTGCAAAGCGGACCCGTATCGCTCCAGCAGGCCGGGCGAAGTCTGACAGCTGGTCGATTTCGGCGCTGTCGGACAATGCGTCGTCCGAAGATGTGGGGGCTTCGCCCGACGGCGAAGCACTCGCAATCGATCTTCGTTGCCGGGGAATGGCGGGCGGCGTGATGAGTTGGCCGTCGCGAATCACCGGCAAAGTGGGGTCGGGAGCTTCCAAATAAAGCTCCAGCGGCCGATTGTCGTTCGGGCCGACGCCTGCGACATCGACGGAAATTTCCAACTGGCCGCCGGGCGTGAGTTGCTCGGCCGAGAGTTGTAGCTCGCCCAAAGAGGCGTTTTGCGGACGAGCCACCCCCACGTCGAACACGTAGACCAACACATCGTCGGCGTCTTGGAGCTGTTCGCTCAGGCGGGCTGCGTCGCCGCCCTTCCAGGCAGCCTCGGTCCGGTCGGTGAAAATGTAAATCTCTTTGCGAGATTTATCACTCCGCCGCACCAAAGCCAAGGCGTCGGAAACCACATCGGTCAGCCGCCGTGCGGCGGCGGTTATATCGAGCCGTTCCAGCGCTTTCTGGGCTGCGGCGCGATCGACCGAGAACACCGCCGGACCGGGGCGAGCATCTAGCACCGCCACTTCGCTTTCGGCCGGCAGTTGCGGAAGCAGCCACAGCGCCGTTTCCTGAGCCTGCTCTAGCCGGGTGCGGTTCTCGTGCCGGTAGGCCATGCGAGGAGCGGTGTCGATCACGATCGCGGCCGCGACCGGCGCTTCTTCGTCGCCAATGTTCAACCGCGAGCCTTCCTGCAAAGCCGACCAGGCGACGAACGTGGTTCCCGCCATCAACACCGCCGCCAGCGCCGCGAGTCCTCCGGTTAGCGCCCGACCACGATCGGCGGCGAAGGCCGCCCCCGCCGCCACCAGCGCTAAAAGGCTAAGCACGCCAAGCGCGCCGGCCAAGAGCCAATCGCCGACCGTGGTCGAATCGACGCTCGGCCGGGCCAGCGCAGCGGCCAGAGCTACGATCGCCGCGCACCGCAGCGCCAAAAGCAGCAGTTGCCGCAACCGCATTCGGCGTTGGTTCCGCTCGCGCCGCTCTTTCACAAACCGCAGCGCGGGAAAAACCAACTGTTTGGGCCGCCGCCGCATCAAGAGGTGCAGCACGATCGGCGCCGCCACCAGCAGGCTGCCCAGGAAAAGCACCGATGCGTTAACAAATGCCATGAAAATGCGAAGTACGAAGTGCGAAACGCAAAACGGCGGCAAGCCCTTACACGTTTGGCCTCGCTAGACAACCACCTAATCGTTCCTCGGCTCCATTCCGCATAAGTCTTAAAATCGGGCTTGTCGGCTCAAGAGGTATTCCATCAGCGCCTTATCAAACTGCACGCTGGTGTCCAGGGGAACGTAATCGACGCCGCTGCGAACGCATTCTTGTCGGTAGGCGTTGCGGAAATCGGTAATCGCGGCCAGGTAGTCGTCGCGGTAACCAGCGGCGTCAACCTGGATGCGTTCGCCCGATTCGGGGTCTTCCAACTCCACCAGGTCATGCGCGTCGAAACGGAAGTCGACTTCGGACTTGTCCAAGATGTGGAACAGGATCACATCGTGTCCGCCATGCCGCAAACGCTGCAAAGCGCGGAACACCGGCTCGGGCTCGGTCAGCAAGTCCGAGAAGATCATCACCAGGCTGCGGCGACGCAGCATGGCGGCAATCTGGATCAGACTGGCGGCCACGTCGGTCGGCCCCGTCGGCCGCAGTCGCGATAACACCGACAGCACATTCCCTAACTGCGATCGCTTGGAGCGCGGCGGCAGGCAGTCGCGCACCTTCTGGTCGAACGTGATCAGCCCCACGGGATCCTGCTGGTGAACCATCAGGTAACACAGGGCGGCCGCCAGGCAAATGGCGTAGTCGAACTTGGTGAGCGGTTGCTGGTAGGTGTAGTCCATCGAGCCGCTCAGATCCATCGCCAGGTAGCCGGTGATGTTCGTCTCGGCTTCAAACTTTTTGACGTAGTACTTGTCGGTCTTGGCGTAGACCAGCCAGTCGATGTCTTTCGTGTCGTCGCCGGTCGTGTATTTGCGGTGTTCGCTGAACTCAACCGAGAAGCCATGATACGGACTGGCGTGAAGCCCCTGCAAAAATCCCTTCACCACGAACTGCGCGCGCAGATCCAGCCGCTTGATCTGCTGCGCCACTTCGGGCTTAAGGTACTTTTCAACCGACACGAGGAATCAGGTCGGAGAGGTTAGGGAGCAAAAGGAAAGACCAGAGTGGACAATAGCCGGCGACAAACGTGCCGCCGGATGTTCACGGCGCCAATACTCGTTCGCCACATCACGCGACGCACTTCTTCCTCACGCGTACTTCTCCACCGCGGGCTCAGGAATGACTTGGAGCAGGCGTTTGATGACGTCGTCGGTAGACATCCCTTGAGCCTGAGCTTGGAAGTTGGTGCTAATGCGGTGGCGCAACACAGGAACCGCAATCTTCTTGACGTCTTCAATGGCCACCGAGAACCGGCCGTCCATCGCGGCCAGGGCTTTGCCGCCGTTGATCAAAAACTGCCCCGCCCGCGGACCGGCGCCCCAATCAACCAACTCTTTCACAAAGTCGGGCGCCGTTGGGTCGCTGGGCCGAGTGGCGCGGACCAGCCGCGCCACGTAGTCGATGACGTGCTCGGTCACGGCCACGCTCCGCACCAGCTTTTGCAGGTTCAAGATTGCCCGGGCCGAAAGCACCTTCCGCACCTCCACCTTTTCGTTGCGGGTGGTCACGGCCAGAATCTGCCGTTCTTCTTCCGCCGTGGGATACCCCACCTTAATGTTGAACATGAAGCGGTCGAGCTGAGCTTCGGGGAGCGGATAGGTGCCTTCCTGCTCGATGGGATTCTGCGTTGCAATGGTGAAAAACGGATCGGGCAGCGTGTAGGTATTCAAGCCCGACGAAATCTCGCGCTCTTGCATGGCCTGCAAGAGCGCCGCCTGTGTCTTCGGGGGCGTGCGGTTAATTTCGTCGGCCAACAAGATGTTCGTAAAGATCGGCCCTTCCACAAAGCGGAAGTTTCGCCGGCCATGCTCGTCCTCCTCCAGCACATTGGCGCCGGTAATGTCGGAAGGCATCAGGTCGGGAGTGAATTGGATGCGTTTGAAGCTCACATCGAGGATCTGCGCCAGCGTGCTTACCATGAGCGTCTTGGCCAGCCCCGGCACGCCCTCCAGCAGGCAATGCCCGCGGGTAAAGATGGCGGCAAAGAGTTGCTCGATAACCTCGTTTTGCCCCACAATCACCTTCTGCAATTCCTGCTGCAGAAGGTGACGGAATTGGCGAAATTCCTGGAGAATATCGCCCAGGTTGCGTTGTTTGGCGCTCGTGCTCATGCCTCAATTCTAGGGATCGTGCGGAAAACCAGCAACGTACATCGGCGCAGGCGGGTCTTGCATCATTCCTATCCTTTGGGTACGCGGGCCGCCGATGGTTCTCTGTGCATAGCCATCGCAAGCCGTACCGTCGCGTCTGTAGCTTCCCGGTATCTCCAACGGCCCGTCCTTAACCGCCTGAAAGTTTGCCTCCAAGGAATCCTGTTTGCCGATCGATGATCTGGCGAAAGCTCATTGCCGTTCGTTGCTCCACCGCATAGCGAATCCTAAGATATCGGTAGCGCTGGGGGTATGTCTTTCGCGGAGGACCGCATTGTGTTGCGACGGATCTTAGGGGCGATTTTAGGGGTCGGGCTGCTTCTCGCGTTTGCGCCGACCGTGCGGGGCGAAGTGACCGCCGAGCAAGTGCGCGAGGCAATCCGCCGCGCGGTTGCCTATCTGAAGAACGAGCAAAGCAAGGTTAACGGCTCCTGGCGCGAGCGCCCCGGCTACCCTGGCGGCGTTACCGCCTTGTGTACGCTGGCCCTGCTCGATGCCGGCGTGCCGCCCGACGATCCTACCATCCAAAAGGCGCTGGAGTACCTGCGTGGCCAGGGGCGGCCCTCGATGGTTTACTCCACCGCACTGCAAACCATGGTCTTTTGCGCCGCAGAGCCAGAGAAAGACCTTCTCTTGATCAAACGCAACGTCCAGTGGTTGCAAGGGGTGCAGATCACCGGCGAAGTGAACAAGGGCTCTTGGGCCTATTCCGACCGGCAAGGACGCGGAGACAAATCCAATACACAGTTCGCCATGCTGGCCTTGTACGAGGCCGAACGCGTGGGTGTTGAAGTGAGCGAACGCACCTGGCGGCTGGCCTTGCAATACTGGCAGCGAGAGCAACGGCCCGATGGCTCTTGGGGCTACTTCGCTACCCAAGCCAGCACCGGCAGCATGACCTCGGCCGGCGTGGCGTCGCTGGTGATTGCTTCGGGTCGCGTCAGCACAGGCGATGCGGCTATTGTCGCTGGCGAAGTCCAGTGTTGCCGTCCGCAAGAAAACGTGCCCGAGATCGAACGCGGGTTGGAATGGCTTGGCTCGCACTTCACGGTAGAGAACAACCCCGGCGCCGCTTCGATCAGTGGCGGGCTAGCGCGGGGTTGGTTGTTCTATTACTTGTATGGCCTAGAGCGGGTTGGCCGCATGACCGGCAACCGCTTCATCGGCAAAGCCGACTGGTATCGCCAAGGGGCCGAATTCCTGGTCAACACGCAAACCGAACTCGGCTACTGGACCGGCGTCAATGAAGTGGAGAACGAACCGCACATCGCCACGCCTCTTGCCCTGTTGTTCCTGTCCAAAGGGCGGCGCCCGGTGCTGATGGCGCAACTCAAACATGGCGACGGCGAGGATTGGAACCGTCATCGTAGCGGCGTGCGGAACTTGACGGCGTTTGTTGAAGAA
>CAYWIS010000038.1:8415-34693 GCA_964458385.1 uncultured Pirellulaceae bacterium | reverse complement strand
ACCACCATCACGCTCAACGTGAATGGGCAGGATCACCAAGTTAAAGTTGAGCCGCGCACCACACTCATGGAAGTGCTGCGTTATCAACTTGATCTGACCGGATGCAAGCCCGTAAGTCTCGACGGCTCTAGTGGGTGCAGCACGGTGTTGGTCGACGACCGGCCCATCACGGCCTCCACGACCTTGGCGGTGGCGGTCCGAGGCAAAAAGATTCGCACCGTGGAGAGCTTGGGGGGGCCGCATCCCGATCCGGTTTGCACGGCCTTCGTTGAGCACGATGCGCAGCAGTGCGGCTTTTGCACGCCCGGCTTTGTGGTGGCGGTGCGAGCCTTCTTGGACAAAAACCCCAATGCGACCGAGGAGCAAATTCGCCAGGGTCTCAACGGCAACCTTTGCCGCTGCGGCACCTACGCGCAAGTGATCCAGGCCGCGCTGGACGTCGTCAAATCCAACAAGCAGTAAAGGAGGCGGACCTATGGCGAAGATTGAATGGCCTGCCGCCGATCGCACGGCGCTGATTGGCGGACGCATTGCCCGTATCGATGGCCTGGAAAAGGCCACTGGCGAAGCCAAGTACACCTACGACATCAATCTCGACAATCAGCTCATTGCCGTAGGTTTCGGATGCCCACATGGGCATTGCAAAATTATCGCTCTCGACGCCGCCCCCGCTCAAAAGGTCAAGGGCGTGGTGCATGTGGAGTTGCTCCGTAAGCCCGGCGAAGAAATTGAATGGGAAGGCGAGTTGCTGGCCGTCGTGGCCGCCGAAACGGAAGGCGCTGCCCGCGAAGGCGTAGCCAAACTGCGCGAAGCGTTCAAGTTCGAATCGCTCGATGTGTTCGTCAACGACGAAGACTTGGAAGCCGCCAAAAAGGCGGGCCGAGTTTCTCGGGCGGGCGATAAGGTCCAGCTCGAAAAGGAGCCCGGCGACGACGACGATGAAGACGAATTCATCGAACAGGAGATGGAGCGGCTCTTCCAAGAGTCCAAGTATGTGGTCGAGGGCTACTACGGCATCAGCGCCATTACCCACTGCTGCCTGGAGCCGCACGGCTCGACGGTCGAGTGGAAGGGCGACAAGCTGAACGCGTACCTCTCGACGCAGAATGTCTCGGGAGCCGATGACGGTTTCGCCGGCGCGTTGGGCATTACAGCCGACGACGTCACGGTAACGTGCAACTACATCGGCGGTGGGTTCGGCAGCAAGTTTGCGCCCGATTACTGGGGCGTCGCCGCCGCCCAAATCGCCAAGAAAACGGGCCGGCCGGTCAAGTTCATGCTCGACCGTGACCAAGAGTTGAAGATCGGCGGCAACCGACCGTCGGGCTTTATTCGCGTACGTCTTGGCGCCGACGAGCAAGGCATCGTCCAAGTCTGGGATTCGCAACACTGGGGCACCGCCGGACCGCGCGGGGGCGGCGTCAGCCAAAACGTGATTCCTTACGTATTCCAGCCTAAAAACTTCCGCCGGGTCGCCACGGGAATTGGAACCAATACGGTCAATTCGCGCGCCTGGCGGGCGCCGAACCATCCGCAGGCCTGCGCCATGAGCCAGACGGCTTATGACGACCTAGCCCGCGTGATGGGCGTCGATAGCTTGGAGATTTTCCGCAGGAACCTGGTCAACATCTCGTCGCCTCAACTGGCCGAAGTGTATGCCGCCGAAATGGATATCGCCGCCAAGCTGATGGACTGGAAGGCCAAATGGCATCCTCACGGCAAAGGCCCGGCAAACGGGTCGATTGTCGAAGGGGTGGGCATGGCAATCCATACTTGGGGCGGCGTCGCCAACAGCTCGACCGCCACGGTGCGCATCCATCCCGACGGCGGCGTGAGCACGTTCTGCGGCACGCAAGAATTGGGCACTGGCACGCGCACCTGCTGCGCGATTGTCACTGCCGAAACGCTGGGCCTGAACGTTGACGATATCAACGTCAACATTGGCGTGTCGACGTATCCCATCAGCGGCGCCTCGGGCGGAAGTACAACCATCGGCGCGATCTCAGAATCGCACCGACGCGCTGCAACCGCAGCCCTCAATCAACTGCTCGAAAAGGTGGCGCCCAAGCTGGAAACCACCGCCGATCAACTCGAAGCCGTGGGCGGCCGCATTCAAGTGATCGGTTCTCCCGACCGCAGCCTGGGTTGGAAAGAGGCCTGCAGCCTCATCGGCATGAAGCCTATCGAAGCCACCGTCAGCCACGAACGCGGCGCTCAAACCCCGCTGACCAGCGAGGGCGTTGGCGGCGTGCAGATGGCGCATGTCGCGGTCGACAAAGAAACCGGCGTGGTAAAGATGAAAAAGTTCGTGTGCGTGCAAGACATGGGCTTGATCATCAACCGCCTGACCGCCGAAAGCCAGTGCTATGGCGCGGTCATCATGGGCATTGCTTACGCCTTATTCGAAGAGCGGCTCATGGACCCTGCGACGGGCCGGTTTATCAACGCCGAACTGGGCGACTACAAACTGCCGCGCATCGGCGATATCGGCGAAATCGTGGTCGAGTTGTACGAGCCGGAAGATCAGCGCAATCGCGGCGTAATCGGGTTGGGCGAACCGCCAGTAATTAGCCCCGGCGCCGCGATCAGCAACGCCGTGTGTAACGCCCTGGGCGTGCGCGTACCGGTGTTGCCGCTGACCCCTGAACGCGTGCTGGCGGCTCTTAATCAAAACGCCTGACGCACGGCCTTTACGCCCGGCTCCACCGGGAAAAGTCGCCGGGGCCGCTAAATTCTGGCTCCGGCGCGTCGCGCTAGTAGGGAGCGGTCAATCAACAACCAACGATTCGCCACAGGCCGTCGGCCTGCGGTTAGTGCGATTGCCAAATCACGAACGCATTCTTGGGACTCTTACGCCATGAAGAACTTCGAATACGCGGAGCCCCGCACCGAGGAGCAGCTGTTGGCGTTGCTCTCGCCAGAACTGGGGCACACGGAGCTGCTGGCGGGCGGAACCGACCTGATCGGCTTGATGAAGAAGATGGTCATCCAACCCGAACGGGTCGTTAACCTGATGGAGGTCGAGTCACTGCGTCGACTCGGCCCCGACGAAGACGGCAACTTGTGGATTGGCGCAACGGTCCACTTGGACGAATTGCTCGCCATTCCTTACATGGAAAACTACCCCGCCATTGTGCAGGCCATTCGTGGCATGAACTCCATGCAGCTTCAGGCCCAAGGCACCATCGGCGGCGATATTTGCGTTCGCCCACGCTGTTGGTTCTTCCGCCAAGGGCATGGCCTGCTCGCGCAAGGCGGACGCCTAGTCGAAGAGGGGGACAACCGTCATCACGCCATTCTGGGCAATGAAGGCGCCGCAAAGTTTGTCTCGGGCACGCGCATCGGGCCGGCGCTGATTGCCTTGAACGCCGAAATGCGGATCCTTGGCCCCAAGGCGGACGAGGAGAAGTTCATTCCCGTCGCCGACTTCTACCGCATCCCGCGGCACGAACGCGAGCGGGAGACGATCCTCATGCCCGGCCAGGTGGTCACCCATTTCATCCTGCCGCCGGTCGAACAGCCGCATAACGCCACCTATGAAGTCCGTCACGGCGAAGGCGCCGATTACCCGTTGGCTGCCGCCGCCGCAAGCCTGGACTTGCAAGGGGGCGTGGTTCGCCGGGCGAAGGTGGTGCTTGGGCAAGTCGCCCCGATTCCCTGGATCTCGCACGAGGCCGAAGCGGCGCTTGTGGGCCGTCCCGTGTCGCCGCAAACCGCTGAAGAAGCAGGGCAAGCCGCGGTGTCTCGCGCCCAACCGCTCTCGCACAACGGCTACAAGGTGCAGTTGGCCAAAACGGCGGTGAAGCGCGCCATCTTGCTCGCGGCCGGCATGGAAACGGGCGGCTTCTAACCGCCGGGAGTTACTTTCTCGTCGCGATCCATCGATTACCCGGAGTCCTACTCATGGCCTTTGAACGAACCCGCGTTTCTAGCGAGCCCGTTACTGATACCCCTTGCATCTACCTGCGCAGCAAGGCGATGTATGTAACCGGCGTGCAAACGCCGAAACACCCCGACGAAGCGGGCGGCCACTATTGCTGGTGCAACCTGACCCAGCACATCCTGGGGCCCGATCGCCAAGATGTTGACGCCCGCCGCTGTGGCCCCGGGCGCGACTGTTACCGCGCCACGTATTAAGCTGCGCCGATTGGACGAAGGACGCATCAATAGGCAGCGATCCGTTTGGCTAACCGGCTGCGGAGGTGAAAACCTCGGTACAGCGTTGCCGCGCTGAGCGCGGTTAAGACATGGGCGACATCCCACGCTCTTGCAGGCCTTGCCACCCCGGCGAGGCCTGTTTTTTGTTCTTTCCCGAAACCGAACCGTTTGCTAATTTACGGACGCTGTACGACCGGCTTGGCGGGCGTCGTAGCGATCACCCCAGGCGTCACTCTGCAAGGAGGCCGGCATGGATTCCGTGAAGAAACAACAGGAACTACGGGTGCATATCCGCTGGATGATCCGGCGCGATATGCCCGATGTGCTTGAGATTGAACGTAAGAGTTTTGAGTTCCCTTGGTCCGAAGAGGACTTTATTCGCTGTCTGCGGCAACGCAACTGCATCGGCATGGTCGCCGAAGCGGAGGACCGGGTTGTCGGCTTCATGATTTACGAGCTCCACAAGAGCCGGCTCCACATTCTTAACTTCGCCGTCCACCCCGACTTCCGGCTGCGGCATGTGGGCGCGCAGATGGTGGAGAAGCTGGTGGGCAAACTCTCCAGCCAACGGCGCAACCGTATCCTTCTGGAAGTACGCGAGACGAACCTTGCCGCTCAAGTGTTCTTTCGCAGCGCCGGCTTCCGAGCTATTTCGGTCTTGCGAGAGTTCTACGAGGACACGCCTGAAGACGCTTATTTGATGGAGTATCGCTTCCGCGGCACGGAGCAAGAGGGGTTTGCACCTGTTAACCGAATCACTCGGCTTGCCGGGTAACGACACAATCGCTGCGAAGAACCGGGGAAGATTGTATAAACTTCTTGAAAATGCTTTACAACTTTGCGGGAATCCGCTACATTCTTCGCCAGGAGGGAACGCCGATGGCGAAGAAGTACGCAAAGACAAAGCCAGCCAAGAAGAAAACCCCCGAGCGCGGCTCCAACCACTCTCGCACTCCTCGCAAGGAAGCATACGACGATCGGCGTTTAGGCCGCGTGGTGGAACGCTTGCGTGAACAGGCGGCGCGGATCGCAGCGTTGGCCAAGCAGATGCAGGACGCCGCCGTACACCAGGTGGATGTCGATGGCCACGCCATGCTCTTGCGCGGCCTCGATCAGATTGACAACTTCGCCGACAACGCCTCTCGCGCCATTCGCGAAGCCGCCCGCGCGAATCGAGCGATTTAGCTTCTCTCTCGCATTCGGCGCCATCTCCACAATGTTCGCTCCACGAACATGCGGCTAAACGTGCGGGGCCGTATTACCCTTTGTGACTCACTCAGGTCGGCGACTTGGGGAGAGTCACGATAATGCGTGCTCCCGTCGGGCAGGAATCGCCCACTTCAATCGTACCGCCATGCGCTTCGACCGTGCGGCGGGCGATGGCCATTCCCAACCCGATCCCTTTCGTTTTGGTCGAAAAGAACGGTTCAAACACCCGATGGCGGTGCTCGGGTGGAATGCCGGGTCCATTATCAAGGACCGTTACGCGAATGGCAGGCTCGCCCGCAATTTCGGCGGCCTCGCATTGGATATGGATCTCCACCGGATCCGAGCACGCCGCCAGAGAGTTCTCCAGCAGATTGCGGAAGACTTGCACCACGCGAAAGCGATCGATGTTGCACGTCGAGTCGATGGGCCCCACGTCGTCCTTTAACGTTGCACGCCGCCCCTTGCGCTGCGGCGTCAGCAAGTCCCATGCCTCGCGCCACACGCTAACCAGGGAGCATTCGCTGCGATCGAGATTCACCGGCGCCGCAAACCCGCGAATCTCGTCAAACAAGCGGCGCAGGTCCTCTTGGGCGTGCTGAATGCGTGTGACCAATTCGAGCGTTCCCGGGCGCTCCTCCAACTCCAATTCCAAGGTTTCGGTGTTGGCTTGAATCCGTTGCAACGCGTTACGCCCCTCGTGGGCTAAGGCGGCGGCCATTTGGCCAATGGTCGCCAGCCGCTGCGCCTGAAGCGCCTTTTGTTGAGCTTGCTCCAGTTCCGTAATGTCGTGGCCCACCGCCAGTACAGCCACCGACTCGCCCGCCGCATCTTTCAGCACTTGATTGGACCAGGATAGCCGGCGGTGCTCGCCGCTGCGGGTCACCAGCGTGCAGGTCACTCCCGTGGTTTCGCCCTCGATCACGGTTTGTCGAAAGACCTGGCGAATGCGCGGTTGGTCCTCGGGCAAAAGAAATCGTTCGAACCAGTCTTCGCCTTGCACTTGTTCCAAAGAATAGCCGCCAAGCGCTTCGGTGTATGGGTTAAACCGGACCACGCGCCCTTGCAGGTCGAGAACCACAATGGCCGCTTGGGCTTTCGCCAGCAGCCCTCCAGACAATTCGCGTTCTTCGTGCAACAAGGCGTTCATACGGTCGCGTTCGGCTTTTTGCCGCTGGGCGACATACTCGGCCTGGTACGAGTCTTCGATAATAATCAGGTCCAGGTCGAGCAAGCGATTGATCGAGCCGATCGTAGCCAGCAACTCCGATGCGTCGCCCCGCCACTGGGCGATCACTTGGTCCAGAATTCCGTTACGCAGCCGCGCCATGGCCGCGCTGGTGTAAATCTGTTGCAAACCGATTTTGGCGTGACGTTGTCCCACGCGCCACCGCTGCACGACATAGTCGCGATCATAGGGGCCAGCAAACAATTGAACCAGCCATCCGCGCAACGATCCCTTGAGCCGTTGAATTTGTTCGGCTCCGCCCGTGAGGACGCGGGCAGGCTCGGGATGCCGCTGAATCTCGGCGTAAAAATCATCGATCAATTGCGGAAAGGCTGGCTCCACATACCTCGCAGCGTGGCGGATGCGTGCGACGTCCTTATCTGTCCAGCCGACATATCGCTGGAGATCGCAATAGCGCTGGTAAAGCAACTCCGGATCCATACAGTCTTCCCTCATACAGACAACGCCATGCTACTCCACCGGGGCCCCGGCGCAAACGCGCCGCCCTGGTGAAGACTCGCCACACGGCAGGTAAACTGAACGTGAGGTAAGCTATGTCGATTGTTGTGCGTTGTCGAAACATCGTTCGTTACGACCCGCAAGCGGGCAAGTACATCCATTGCCACCACGAATTCCAAGTCAAGGAGGCGTGGGCCGGAAAGAGCGTGCGCTGCCCGCAATGCGGCCAAATGGTAACGGCGCCCGACACGAAGGCGCCACAGCCAGGCGTCGCATTTTCTCCTCCCACCGAGCAAGCGACGGCGATGGGTCCCAAGGCGGAGCCGTCGGTCGCTGGTCCGCAGTCGGCAGAGGCGGCGGATTATCCCGAAGTGCTCGAGGACGAAGACGAATTCCGCCTAGAAGATCCCGTTGAGCTACCGCGTTTCTTCCCAGAGATTCAACCGCCGCCCGTTACAGCCAAGGTGGCCCGGGAACAAAAAGCGTCCTGTCCTGGCTGTGGCCAGCCGCTGGCAGCCACCACGGTGATTTGCGCCGCCTGCGGATACCACCAGCGTTTGCAGCGTCGCGTGGATGATTTCGACGAAGACGAAGAGCGCGAGGCGGTCGGTTTTGAACGCTGGTTGCGGCGGCGCCTGGTGGACGGCGACGACCCGAACGCCATTCAGTCGTTAATCGCCTTGAGTGTGGCGGTCGCCGCCGGTTTAGGCGTGATTGTTTACTTGATCATCGGCCACCTAATCTGGATTGTGATCATCGCCGCTGGCGTCTTGGCTTTGGGAGCGCAGCTGGGCTGGTGGAAACTGGTCCCCTGGGACTGGCTCTTGTTTATTAATCGCATGTTGCAATGGCGTGAAGTCACACCGCCATTCGCCCTCAGGCCCACACTGGACCTGCGGAACATGGCCATTACCGACCAGGAGCTGGCCAACCTCCAGAACTTGAACGAGATTGCCGTCATTGACCTGGAAGGCGCGCCGATCACCGACCAGGGCCTGCCCACCCTTTACAACTATCGCAATCTTCAGTTCATTGTGCTCCGCGATACGCAAACTACCGAGAGCGGCGTCAAACGGCTGCAACACGCTCTGCCCAATGCATGGATCTGGCGCTGAACTGCAGGAGATCACGTACAGGACTAATGATCGTCGAACCTCGCTGCGTGCAACGCCCAGAGGTCCCCAATCAGTCGAATTGGCGTTCCACGCGATAGGAAAGCCTCCGAATTGAGGCAATGGGCACGATCACGTCGGTTTCTTCCGACATAGTGCGAAAGTGCACGAAGTCGTCGCCGCGACGAATCACACGGTAGGTGTGCGTGGCTAAGTCGGAACTTCGCGGCGTGCGACGCAGCGCCTCTTCAGTCAGTGCGTCAAGTCGCACCGCCTGGTAACCGTCGGCGAATGGATCGAGAAGGAATCGCTCCCCTTCCACGAAAAACTCCACCATGCGTGCGGGAGTTCGCGGCGCGTCCCATGCCGCCCCAACGGCGGCAACCACGACATATAACGGAATTACAGCCCAGAAAATTCGTTTTCGCACCATTCGAAGCCTCGCATGGGAGAAGGGAGAGTTTCGCTCTTTGGCTATTGTAATTTCGCCAAATGCGCAACGCATCGATTCGAAGAAACGGCAGGAAAACGCTGCTGAGTTCAACCGTATGCGTTCTACGTCCCCAATCACGAGTTACGACGCGGCGGGAGGCAGCCACGCATCCAGCGATGCGGCGACGATCACGAACAACCGCGGAAAGCGAGAACCTATGCCCCCGCGTTACCCCATCGTCAGTCGGTACTTCCAGCGCACCGTCTGATTGGCCGAAACATCGCCCAACACAGCAATGGCCATGCCGCGGCCATCGACGGTGATCTGCGGGGTAGGTGACTCCGCAGGCGTTGAGAGCAGTTCCACCGCCGTCGGCTGTCCCAGGCCGCCCGGGGCATGGAGGAACGCTTTCGATTCGGCAAGCTCATGACGAACCAACGATCGATAAGCACTACCCAGGCGAGCGCGACCTTCTTTAACCCGGCAAGCGACATCGAATATCAGGCTTGCGGCGCCAGGGTCGCGTTCTGCGCATAGTGACCAATGATTGGCGCCCGCCATGCCGACCAAAAGCGCCACGGGACGGCCATCAGCCACCGATTCGAGCGACAGCTGTTGTAAGGGTGGGCTGGGAGGCCAGCGGTCCAGGCTATCGCCTTCCACCGACTCCAGTAGCGGCGTCACAACGCCCCCCTCGATCCGTTCGATCCGATGTGCGTACCGATCGACGCGCCAGAAGAACGTCGCCCGCAGGCCATTGCCCGCGGCGTCCAGCGCTTCCAACACCGCGGTTTCGGGCACTGGCATGAGAGTCTGCGTGAACCATGGCAGGCGTTCC
Source organism: uncultured Pirellulaceae bacterium (assembly GCA_964458385.1). Lineage (GTDB taxonomy): Bacteria > Planctomycetota > Planctomycetia > Pirellulales > Pirellulaceae > JAHWKS01. The sequence continues at coordinate 25,259 of CAYWIS010000038.1, read as the reverse complement.
GCCTGCCGTAGGAGGGAGGATTATTCCTTCTCGACTTCCTGCGGCGCCGCGTTTTCTTTGGCTCGCCACTGAAGATAGGCATCGAGAAAACCGTCAATGTTGCCGTCGAGCACTTCGTGGAAATTCGTTTCCTGCCAACCACTGCGGGCGTCTTTAATGCGCTGCTCGGGATGCAGGAAATAGCTGCGAATTTGCGAGCCGAACCCCACCTTCGCCTGACTCTTGTACTTGGCGGCTTGTTCCGCCTCGCGTTTCTCTTCCTCCAGTCGGGCCAGACGCGCCCGCAGCATCTTCCAGGCCGTCGCCCGGTTTTTGTGCTGGCTGCGTTCGTTCTGACACTGCACGACAATGCCCGTGGGAAAGTGTGTCAGGCGAATGGCGCTGGAGGTTTTATTGACGTGCTGCCCGCCGGCGCCGCTGGCGCGGAATACGTCCTCGCGCACGTCCTTTTCGTCGATTTCAATTTCGACGCTTTCGGAGACCTCGGGCGAAACATCCACGGCGGCGAAACTCGTTTGCCTTTTGCCTTCGGAGTTGAAGGGGCTAATACGCACCAGGCGATGCATCCCGGTTTCGCCCTTCAAGTATCCGTACGCCATCGGACCGCGCACGGCGATACTGGCGCTTTTGATGCCCGCCGTTTCATCGTCCTGGCGATCGAGCAATTCCACCGTATAGTCGTGCTTCTGGGCCCAGGCGGAGTACATGCGCAAGAGCATTTCGGCCCAATCGCTGGCATCGGTGCCGCCGTCGCGTGCGTGGATAGTCACAATGGCGCCGGAATCGTCGAATGGCCCATTCAAGAGCGCCTTCAATTCCAATTCTTCGACGCGTTTCTCTAGCTTTTCTACTTCCGCCGCCACATCGGCCGCAATGGAAGGGTCTTCTTCCGCGAGCTCAATAAATGTACCAAGATCCTCAGCAGCGCGAAGCGACTCTTCCAACGGCTTCACAATCGCTGTCAGGCCCTTGAGACGCCCAACCGTTTCCTGCGCCCGCTCCTGGTTGTCCCAGAAATTGGGCTGGGACATCTGGGCCTCGATTTCGGCGACCTGTCGCTTTTTGTTAGCGTAGTCAAAGACTGTCTCGCAGTTCGAGGAGACGAGTTTGAATGGCCTCGGCGCGATCAAGAATTTCTCGGTCCATGAGTTTCGGAAACGCAGTTTGTTAAAAGTCGAAAGTGGGAAGGATCAGATAATCGCTAATTGAGAGCAAGGGCGGCAAGCAACGTGTATGTAATTACCGCGCCGTTCGGGGGGAAGCTACCAGTTGCGATGCCCCAATCTGGCCCCTGACGCCAGGAGCCTTAAGCGTGCTGACTTTCTTCATTGTATCGGTAACCCGCGAGTCAACCAAGAACGGCGCCGCCCCTTTCGCCGCTGGGGCAAGCCCTTTACACTGAACCGCTCGCCCCCGTTTCGCTCATCCCCAAGTCGCGATGGTTAAGAATTTGCCCGTAAAACGATTGACACACCAGGGCCTGACAGTCGAAGGGTACTCACGGGCGGCGGTGCAAACCTACTGGCGGGTTCCCGAGCTGAAAGTGGGCTTCGACCTGGGGGCGCAGCCATGGGACTTCATGGGTACGAGCATTTGGTTCGTGTCGCATATGCATTTGGACCACATGGCGGCCCTACCGGTGTACGTGGCCCGGCGTCGGATGATGAAGATGGACCCGCCGGTCATCTACCTGCCCGAACATGCGGTCGACTTGGTGGGGCAAATGTTGCGATTGATGGGCCGACTTGACCGCAGTCGCATGCCTTGCGAGCTTGTGCCCGTAAAGCCGGGTGACGAAATCGAACTTTCGCGCGAGCATGTGGTCACAGCCGTTGCGACACGGCATACGGTTCCTTCGTTGGGCTTCATCGTGTGGCAGCGGCGCCGCAAGCTGAAGCCAGAGTACGCCGAACTATCGGGCGAGCAGATTCGAGACATCCGCTTGTCGGGAGTCGACGTAACGCGCGAGGTGCGAGTTCCCTTGGTCGCCTACCTGGGCGATAGCGCTCCCGAAGGGCTTGATAATTCGCCCGAGATGTACGAAGCCCAGATTCTCATCGCCGAAATGACCTTCGTGGCGCCGCACCACCGCAAGGACATCATCCACAAGAACGGGCATATGCACCTGGACGATTTTGTGGCCCGGCGAGATCGCTTTCGCAACGAGCGCATCGTGGCGGCGCATTTCAGCACGCGCTACAACACACGGCAGATTCAGAATTGGGTAGAGAAAGCGCTTCCCGATATGCTCGATGGGCGCCTTTTCCTGTGGCTATAAAGGCCGCGAGAATTGCGAATCAGGAATCCGAAAAACCGTCTCCCAATGTCCCAAAAAGGGGGCTAAGGTTTGTAGCGATAAGCATTTGCGCCATTTTGTTTTTTCTGGCCATCCCCCTTTGACTTTTCGCTCGAACTCGTCATAATAATCCTCAATCGCGGAGCGGTCTGCCCCACCCTCCGCGAGGTTGTTTACGACAAGGTAGCTGCCCCACCCTGTCGTGAACATTGTTTGCGAAGCGGTCTCTGCCCCGACTGCTTTGCGAACATCCCTTTCCTGTGTTATGGTTCCTGCCCCGCCATAACACAGAACCACATACCCACTGAAGGTTTCTCTTGACACCTTCAGTGGGTTTTTTCATGAGGGTTTTGGGCATCCCCTCCATACCTTCCCAAATCGGGTATCGGCGCTGTGCGCGTTTTGCTATCTTCCACCATGATGTACCCGTGGCAACATTGCGGGGGACACAACGGGGAGCAGTTATGGTTTTCTCGCATATCGAAAAGCTAAAGCAAGAGTTCACCGACAAGTACGTGGTGGTGGATGACAGCCGTCCCGAGTTGCGTCGTTTCCGCGGCTACACCGGGGTGGTCAAGACGGTGAACATGAGCGGCCGCGCTTTAGTGCAGTTCGAGAATTTCGAGAACAACATCGGCTGGTTCGATATCGACCTGGAGTTCCTCAAGGTTGTCGACCGTCCGCTTCCCCAACAAGAGAAGCCCGCCCGCTCCGCCCCTGCCAAGTCAACTCCCGCCGATAAAGCGAGCACCGCGAGCACACCGGCCGCCCCTGCCGCCAAGTCAGGCGAAAAGGCGCCGGCGGCAGGCGGCATGTCGGTCCAGGAGATCCTAGCCGCAGCTCGCGCCGGGAAAGCAGGAGGCGCCACCCCGGCCGCCCCCAAAGCGGAGTCCTCGCCGAAGCCAGCCCCGAAGGAGGCCAAATCGCCGGCCAGTGGAATGTCGGTTGAAGAGATTTTGGCTGCCGCTCGTGCAGGAAAGGCTGGCGGTTCTGTCGCGTCCAAAAAAACGGCGGGCCCCTCACCGGAAGAGAAAGCGACAGTGAAAATGGAGGCCCCAGCGGCAAAGCCCGCCTCGGAGATGAGTGTCGCCGAAGTGCTCGCCGCAGCCCGCGCCGGGAAATCCGCCGCGGCGCCCGCCGAAGTCTCCAGCACCGCGGCGCAATCTTCGGCCCCAGCAGAGACCGTTGCGGCGTCGCGTCAACAAGAATCAGGATCGGCCCAGGCTTCCTCCCCACCTCCCGCAGCCAAATCGCCCGTCGGCCCGCTTCCCACCAACACCGCCGACATTCTCGCCTGGTGCCGTCAGCGCGATTCCAAGTAAGCAACGCCGGCGATCATTCGCTCCCGAGCGCCGAAAGCGCTCGCTTGCGCAAATTGCTTGGCACTTATAGCATCCGCCTTCGAACTAGCACGCCGACGGGCGCGCCAGCTACAGGGACGTGGCTTCCTCGGGATATGCGTCACGGCAGTTAACGGGTATCGCCGTGAAAGGTGCTTTAGGGGGCCTCGCTGATGCTCTTCTCGATGGCCTTCCACACGAAATGCTCGCAGCCGGGGGTTTGTTCGGGGTGGGGGCTGAAGCAGATTACGCGGCCTTGCCCGAATTCGCCGGCTACAATGGCGGGCGAGTTAATCATCACGCCCAGTGGCGTGCCGTTCTCGGCCAGTTCGCTGCGGAACCAGGCAAGCGTTTCAAAGTCAGGGATCGCTTCCGATTGGTCGGGCACGAGGATCGGCCCGTTGACATAGCGGATAGGGAACGGCTTGCTCTCGCCTTGGAGTATGGTGCGTCCGCGTTCGGTCAGCTCTACGGCCACCTGCCCGGCGCCGCGTCGCCACAGGGGCGAAGCGGTTCGCGCATCGAGCACCTTCAGACCCCAGGAAAAGCCATTGCAGGCCAGATACGAGCCAGCACAAATGCCGACGTAGACACCTCCTTGCTCGATGAACTTGCGTACCGCTTCGCGTCCTGAATCGCCCAAAGACGCGGCTTGCCGGCTGCCGCTGCCTCCCGAGAAAATTACCACATCAAACTGATCAAGCACTCCGGCGCGAATGTCCTCTCCGCAGAGTTTGATCAGCTGAACATCTTCGCGGCGGCCAAGCAGCTTTTCCAGTTGTGGCACACCATTCCCCGCAACCCCTGCATCTTGATAGATGGCGATGTGCGTTACGTTGTTGGGCGCCAGCGACGTGACGAGCGAATCGGGTGTTAGCGTCTCGTCGAGCATTCCCAAGTGAGCGAGCAACGTGTGCATCATCAGGCGGTGTTGCCGCGCTCGGAAAGGCAACGGCTGCTCGCGGGATGTTGTTTCGAGAATCAGACTGCGGCAGCCCAGGTGTTCGGCGACTGCACGGGCAAGGCTCCCGTCCACCGGCGGTCCCAGCCGCACGAAATCCTTGCGGTCGTCGGGAATCGTCGGATTGATGCGGCTCAAGAGCAGGTCGGCCATGGCGCGCGAGTCGGGATCGCTGGCGGCGATCACTGTGCTTCCCACACTGTCGTCATTCATCTGATGAAAGTCGTAGCCTTCGTGGAGATCGACGACCCAATTGGGCTTGAACCTTTCAACCAGGTCCCACAAGGCGGTAGCCATCGCCCCGCGCGGCGGCTCGCTTTTGCCAGCCCGCGGAAAGTTGCGATTCAGGTTCTTCTCTGGCTCCTCGGCTCCGGGAGTGTAGCGATTGTTCGCCGCCAAGGCGGGCGGATTAGCACGCGGCACAACGACGAGCGTTCCGCGGCGAATCGGCCAGTAGCGAATTTGATCGGCCGCATAGGCGCCCGCTGGCTCGTTGCCGTGCATTCCACCGATCACCACGACGGTCGGTCCCGCCGCATTCGCTTGCTGCACATAGTACGCGGTTTCTGCTTCTGTGCCCGCGTTCAACACCGCCGATGCCAACGGCTCGCGTGCAGTAGCCGGGGCGGACGCGCCCAAGAGCGCAACGACCAGAAGGAGGCTCGGCGGCGCCCAGCGTCGCCAATTGCAATAAGAAAGCAACGACACCATAGCCAGTCCTCGCAGCAAAGGAACGCGGTTGTGTCATTTGGGATCGCACACTTCCGCTGGGAGTCCGGGCCCACGCCGTCCTCCTTCGCGGTGTTGGCCCTAAGGCAGCGATCACTGCGCGGTGTTATCCACGCTCCAGCGCAACGAGGCGTTGCCGAGCCTCGCGGCGCATTTGAAGGGCCTTTTGCACCAAGCGAAAGATAATGATTCCTGCGGCTGCGCCAAGAATATCGGCTACGCCGTCCCATACATCCGCGCTGCGACCGGGGACGGGTATTTGAAGAAGCTCGTCAACTGCTGCATAAGCTCCCAGGCCCAACAGTAGCATCCAGGCGGTGCGGTACGACCATCGACTGCGGCGAAAAACGACCACCGCCGCTAGGAATGCCAACCCCGCGTAGCCGAGGAAGTGCACGACTTTGTCGGCATGGCTTGGCAGGCGAACCCGCGGCAGTTGCGGCGTATGGGTCCCAATGAACAGGGCAGCCCAGTAAATCACCAGGAGGAGAGCGGCCCACTGCAGCGGGCGAGGCCAGCGTGATCGTGCCACATTCAGTGTCCCCAAATGAGAATCAACCTCACCCGTTTTCCCCCAACTCGCAGGGGCAACGAAAAGAGCCGGGCTTGCGGGTCACGCCTTTCCCCCTGTACGCCCAGCCAACAGGAAAGTTCACCGACCACGGCAAATCTCGCCGGCGGACGGTTGTCAGCCGCCGTCCGGGCAGACTATACCGGTAGTATCGAACGAGTTTTCTGCTCTCCTCCATCCAGTTTAAGGATTTTCGCCATGCAGCGATATGCCGCGTGCATTGTTTTGACTCTTGCGGTGTTAGGCGGTTCGCGCGCCTTGGGAATCGAGAACGCCACGCCAGCCCCGGGCGCATGGCGGCCTTTGTTCGACGGTAAATCCTTGGAAGGCTGGAAGAAAACGGAATTCGGGGGTGAAGGCGAAGTTCGCATCGAGGATGGCAAGCTCATCCTTGATTTTGGCGCTTCGATGACGGGCGTTACCTACCAAAAACCGTTTCCTAAAAGCAATTATGAGATACGTCTGGAAGCGATGCGCGTGGAAGGCAACGACTTCTTCTGTGGCTTGACCTTCCCGGTGGCTGAATCGCACTGCAGCTTTATTGTCGGCGGATGGGGCGGCACCGTCGTGGGGCTTTCGAGTATCGACGGCCGTGACGCCTCGGAGAATTCAACGGGGCAATATCGCGAGTTCAAGAACGGCCAATGGTACAAGCTACGCGTCCGCGTCACTGACGATAAGATTCAATGTTGGATCGACGACGAGCAAGTCATTGATCAAGCCCTGGAGGGTGTAGAGATTTCCACCCGCGTTGAGGTTAATCTCAACAAACCGCTGGGCTTTGCCACCTACGATACCCGTGGCGCGCTGCGCAACATCGCTTATCGGGAATTGAAGTCCGCGGGTGAGAAGCGTAACGCAGAATGAACTTGCTTGGAGACGTCATCTTTTGATTGGTCAGCTTTCGGGATTGACCGAGCACCTGCCCCCTAGGAAATTCTTTGCGCTCGGATGCTTGAAATTCACGAACATTACATGCGGCTAGCGCTCCAAGAGGCGCAGCGAGCCGCCGAAGAAGGCGAAGTGCCCATCGGTGCGGTCATTGTGCATGATTCGCAAGTTGTGGCCTCCGCCCATAATCAGCGCGAGCAATTGCGTGACCCTACCGCTCACGCCGAGATGATCGCCATTACCCAAGCGGCCGAAGCCCTGGGAAGCTGGAGATTGTTGGATTGCACGCTCTATGTAACACTAGAGCCCTGCCCGATGTGCGCCGGAGCCATTGTCCAGGCACGGATTCCTTGGGTTGTCTACGCCGCAGCCGATCCCAAAGCCGGGGCGGTCGATACGCTGTATCGGTTGCTAAGCGACGCCCGGCTGAATCATCAAGCTCAGGTTATTTCGGGTATCCTTGCGCAGCCCTGCGGCGCAGTGTTAACCGAATTCTTCCGCCGCCAGCGACAACTTGGTAAGAAGTAACGGCATGATGCGCGCCCCCAACGAGCTTCGCCCTCTCCGAATCCAACGCCGCTACACCCAGGCGGCGCCCGGCAGTGTTCTGATTCAAGCCGGGCGTACAACGGTGCTCTGCACAGCCAGCATTGAGCCCCGCGTGCCTGACTGGCTAGTAGGCAAAGGCAAGGGATGGATCACGGCGGAATATGGCATGCTGCCAGGCAGCACCAGTCCGCGCAAACGTCGTGAACGCGAGAAGGTAGATGGCCGCACGACGGAAATTCAACGGTTGATCGGCCGCAGCCTGCGGGCCGTCGCTGACCTCCAAGCGCTCGGCGAGCGGATGATCACCGTCGACTGCGACGTGCTTGAAGCCGACGGCGGCACCCGTACGGCCAGCATTACGGGCGGCTTCATTGCGCTAGTTGATGCGATTCGGTCCATTCAGCAGGAACTGCCCGACCCGACGCGTTTTCCGCTGCACGACAGCGTCGCCGCCGTCAGTGCGGGCGTAGTTGAAGGCCGCGCGGTGCTCGATCTGGATTATCCGCTCGACGTAGCGGCCGAAGTGGATATGAATGTCGTCATGACCGGCAGCGGCCGGTTCATCGAGATTCAAGGCACAGGCGAAGAAGCCACCTTTGACGACGATGATTTAGCTTCGCTGTTATCGCTGGCTCGTTCGGGAATTCGGCAACTCACTCAAGCGCAGCGTGAAGCCCTGGCAGGGGAGCCTCTGCCGAACATCTGGCGGATAGGTCGGCTTACGACTCGGGTAGATAAAGCAAACGTCCGCAACTCTTGCAGAAGACCGGTTGCTGGAGCATCAATTCGGTCCGCATTTGGATCGTGATTGTGGTGTAGCACCCGGTGCAAACGTCATTCTCGACGGGCGCCAGGGCGTCTTCTCCACGACTATCCGCAAGCCGCCGATAATCCGCCTGCAATTTGGGCGGCAACTCGCGCTCGGCCTCATGCAATTCCGCCAAGAGACGCTGAATCTCGGATTCCAGGGTGGCCCGTTCGTTATCAACGCGTTCGATAAGCGCTGCAAGTTCGTCGCGACTACGAGCAAGAGCGGCCTCGGCTTCTTTGGCTTTCTTCTCCAAGTCTTCGATTCGCTCGAGCATTTCGAGGATCTCATCCGTTAGCACACTGTTCGCCTGTTTGTCGGCGGCGATCTGATCCTTGATCGCTTGGTATTCTTTGTTACTATTCGCCGTGTTGAGTTTGGATTGCAGATCCGTAATGCGGCCTTCACGTTGCCGCAGTTGCAATTGCAGATCGTCGGCTTTGACCTTGGCGCGGGTTAGAAGCTCCTTGGCGGCCTTCAGCTCTTCCTCTTTCTTGCCGACATTGGCTTTGCCCACCACGATCTGTTTCGGTCCGCGCTCCAAGCGTCCCCGCAAATCGTCGAGTTGACGATGGATGCGGTGAAGTTTGATCAGTGCGGCGGAAGTGAGTTTATCTGTTGCCATACGCGTAAAAGGTTATCTTCCTAAACGGTTAAACCGCAGACCAGCAACAAGGAGAAAACCCGGAGCCAAACAGCCGAAGGGTGGGGGCCGCCTGCAACTCCCGGTCTTATGTCTTGAAACGCTAAGACGCCATCCTTGTGTGCTTGCGGTGTGATTGAACGGAAGCGGGAAAATGAGAGCACAAAAAAACCGCCGATCGGGTGACCGGCGGTTGTCGGTGTTTGCGTAGCCAGCGAGGGGCGCCGCGGATCAACTCGCTGCGCTTTTAAGGAACCCTTCCAAGTGCTGAGCGCGCACCGGATGCTGAAGTTTGCGAACGGCTTTGGCCTCAATTTGCCGCACCCGCTCTCGCGTAACCTTGAAGATGCGGCCCACTTCCTCCAGGGTGTAGGTGTACCCATCACCCAGCCCGTAGCGGAGACGGATGATCTCGCGTTCGCGGTAAGTGAGGGTCTTGAGGAGGCTTTCGATCTTTTGCCGCAAAATCTCATTGTTGGCGCTGCGCACCGGGTTGTCGCTTGTCGAGTCCTCAATGAACTCGCCAAACGCGCTGTCCTCGCTATCGCCTACGGGTCGATCGAGGCTGACCGGATGGCGGCCAATATCCATGACGCGGCGGACTTCCTCCACGTCGATGTCGGCCCGCATCGCGATTTCTTCCATCGACGGCTCGCGGCGCAACTCCTGCTGGAGCTTTTTCTGAATATTACGGAGTTTCGAGAGCACGTCAATCATGTGGACCGGGATCCGAATGGTCCGCGCTTGGTCCGCAATGGCGCGGGTGATCGCCTGCCGAATCCACCAGGTGGCGTAGGTTGAGAACTTAAATCCGCGGCGGTACTCGTACTTGTCCACGGCCCGCATAAGCCCCGTGTTGCCCTCTTGAATCAGATCCAGGAAGCTCAAACCCCGGTTGCGGTACTTCTTCGCGATGGAGACCACCAACCGCAGGTTGCCGCTGGAAAGCTCGCGTTTGACTGATTCGTAATCCTGGAACTGACGCCGCACCATTTGCACCTTTTCGCGCAGACTGCGGGGGCTTTCTTGCGTCAACAGCATCAGGTCGCGCAGCTCCCGGCGGAAATTCGCCCGCTGATCCTTGGCCGCAGGATCATGGCGCAACTCCTCCAACCGTGCCCGCAAAAAGTCCATACGCCGCGAATATTCCTCCATCTGCTTCATCAGCGGCTGCACGCGGCGGGTGCGCACACTCAACTCTTCGACCAACTGTAAGGCCTTGTGCCGATTCCGCAAAAACGCCTTCCGCGCCGCCGCCTTCTTCTCGCGCGTGGCCGAACGCGAAACCAGCAGCCGGAAATACCGTTCGTTTTGATCCAGCAATCGCCGCAACGTGCGCAGGTTATGGGGCATACGAGCCAAAATTTGCTCTTTGGTCAGCCGCTCGGTCAACGAGACCTTCATGGTGCGGTCAAACGGCAACTCGCCCCGATGGACCTTCTCCAACACGTCCACAACCGTCTTGAGCGCAAAGCTGCAGCTTAAAACCGAACGGCGGAAGCGGCGGCGTGTGACTTCGATCTTCTTGGCCAGAGCGATTTCTTCCTCGCGCGAGAGGAGCGGAATCGCCGCCATTTGCGACAGATACATGCGGATGGGATCGTCGCTCAGCTTCGGCAGCGGTGCGGACGGAGCCAGCGTGACCTCCTCCTGCGCGGCCTGCACATCTTCGGCCGTGGGCGCCTTGGTCACCGGTGCATCCTCAAACCGGGCCGGCGGCTCATCGACCAATTCGATGCCTTGCTCGTCCAGGGCGATAATCAGGTTGTCCAGCTTTTCGGGATTGATGTCCTCGTCGGGAAGATACTGATTGACTTCGTCGTAGGTCAGGTAGCCTTGCTCCTTGCCCTTGGCGATGAGCTGCTGCAGGTCCAGGTCATGCGGCAACAGTTCCATCTTAATCCTCCTGCGCATTCGTGCGTCTTGCGGGAACGACTCGCACCCTCCGCCGCCATCCCTCCATGAACGCGGACCGAAGGGCCGATTTGGGTCTTTTCATCTTGACTGACGACGCTCTGCGTCGCCGTCTACGCTTCGGACGTTGGGCGTCCTGGGCCCGACAATGCGGCCTTACCGGCCGCCGCTCCTACGCCAAGCGCAAGAGCATGGGTCAAAGATTGCTGTGTTTACGTAGATCTTGCTCGTGAAGTTCGAGCAAGAGTCGCAATTCTTCGTCGTCGCTTAAGGTTCCTTGCTCCAGCGCCGCCTCCAGTTGACGACGTTGCTGTTCGGCGCGGCGCTGATGTAACCGTCCAATCAAAGTTTCCAACCGCGCGGGCGCGGGTTGCTGAGCCATTTCTTCCTTTGCGCGCGCGTTTTCGTCCAACTCAACAAGCAAGCTCTTGAGATGGGCGTCTTCCACCTCGGTCATGACCCGGATCAGGTCCAACGACAGGCCTTGCTCGTACAACCGGCGAAACGTAGAGAATAAACTACGCGCCGCCGGAGTGGATAAGTCGCTGGCTGAAACTTGCTCCACCGCACGCTCAGCAAGCGTGGGATCCAATGTCATAATCTCCAGCAGCTCGGTTTCGCCTGGGCCCATTTTAGTCGGCTTGACCCGCGGTGTCAGCGATGCTGTCGCCGATTCGCTTGCGTGCGGGCGATGTAATTGACGAAGCTCTTGCAATCGGGCGCGGATTTCGCTTTCGTCAATCAGGAACTGCCGTGCTAGCCGGGCGAGGATCTGTTGTTCGCGCATCCGCATGGCGCCATCCGCCCCGGCCTGGAGTCGCGGCGCCTTGGCGAGCACGCTCAAGATGTCTTCAACTGCCTGGTGTGCGCGGTGTGTGTCGGTGGCGGGATTAAGCCCCACGGTCAGGCTGCGCACTTTGTGTTCTAGCGCATCGACCGCGTGATTCAACAACGCACGGAACGCATTGCCGCCGCGCTGAAGGAGAAAGTCGCATGGGTCGAGTTCGTCCGGCAGCGTGACGATCCGCACATCGACCTGCTCGGCCACAAACAGTTCGAGGATTTCGTTTGTGCGCCGTTGGCCCGCCGTATCGCCATCAAGCACCAGGTAAATTGTATCCGTGAAGCGGCGGAGGATCCGAATATGTTTTTCGGTAAGCGCGGTGCCCAGCACCGCAATGACGTTCTGCACGCCGCATTGGTGGGCCATCACCACATCGGTGTACCCCTCTACCACAATCACGCTGCGGTTCTGGGAATTGGCCGAACGCATTTCGGCCGATTCGCGGGCCAAGTCCAGCCCGTAGAACTGCTCGCTCTTCTGGAAGAGCTTGGTTTCGGGCGAATTGTAGTATTTGCCGGTGCGGTCGTCGGCCAACTCGGGCAGAATGCGTCCGCCCATTGCAATGCATTGCCGCTGCGGATCGCGAATGGGAAACATGACGCGGCCGCGGAACAAGTCGTAGTACCGTCCGCGAGCTTCATTCTTACCCACCAGCCCCGCCGCTTCGAGCACCGCCGGCGAGAAGGGCGTTTGCCGCGCGCGATCAATCAGCCATTGCCACTGATTGGGGGCGAAACCAATTCGAAACCGCTCGATACTTTCGGGTGTGATGTGTCGCGACTCGAGGTACCTGCGCGCCGCTTCAGCCTCGGGCGATGTTAGCAGGCATTGGTGATACTGCTTGGCGGCCCACTCCAGCGCGGCGTAGAGTGTCCGCTTATCTTGGGGGCTGCCTTTTTCGACTTTCGCTTGCGGAGAACGGCGTAGCTGGATGCCTGCACGCTCGGCCAACAACTCAAGAGCTTCGCGGAAGGTGACGCCTTCCTTATGCATGACGAAGCTGAATACATCGCCGCCCACATTGCAGACCCAACACTTCCAGAATTGGCGTTCGGGGTCAACGTGGAGCGAGGGCCGACTGTCGTCATGAAAAGGACACAGCCCACGGTAGACGCGCCCTTGTCGGCGCAAATCGAGGTAGCCGCCCACCAGGTCCACAATATCGGTGGCCTGACGGACCTGCTCCTTCGGGTCGAAGGGGTCTTGGTCAATCACCGGCGACTCCAGTGGCGCATACAAGGCGGGAAAGGCCACGGCGGAGCGTCACCTCCATGTTAATCTCCTTGCCGCCGGCTCCTGGGTCGGACCCGGGCAGTCGTGCGCTCCATTGCACGGCGCCACTATACGTCGCCACCCCAAACCGGTCAACGTCGATCCCTGGCCGTCCCGCTTGGCAAATAACAGGTCTGCACAGATGTCTGCGTTCCGTAACTCCGGACCATTATACAACGATGAACAGGCGCACACCATTGCGCGACGGTCGCCGCTCTCAGCAGGCATTGGTACGACCGCACAATTCCGTCGACGGACGGATGGCAAAGAAAAGGGGGGCGAGAGCGGTTGGGGCCGCGTCTCGCCCCGGCACGGGGGTGAGAGAGCTTGGGTATGTCGAATTTGGCGGGGGCTGTTAAACCAGCATTGCAACTCTAAGATCAGGGGCGCCCACCGTCAAACAACGCCTTGAAGGAAATCGCCGCCAACGACACGTTTTTTTCGTCCCCAGCGCCACGTTTGCGAAAAATGCCGGTTTCAACGACACGAGGCCGCTCGTCGGCAACGACGGCGGCCTCGTTTTTTCTTCCTCTATAGAACGCCGTAATGTGCGGCCTTGCGAAACGTTATGGTTCGCTTGTCATATTGATCGGCGGCAAGCGACGCACCGGCGCCAAAAGCTCATGCTCAACCGGCATAAGGTAGGAGGCCGGCTCCACCTCGCGGCGGCTACTCGTACCCGGCGCGGGCGTGGGCGAAGCCGTTTGCCCCGGTAAAGCCGGAGTGAGCACCGCGCCCGGCGGCGCCGATAGTGGCGCTACTCCCAAACCGCGGTACGTCATGGCCGAGGAAGCACCGTTGCGGAACGAGGGATAGCTCGTAGCCGGCATGGCGGTGCTGGCGAAGCTAGGGCCGCTGTTGGCGGTGGGCGCGGGGCCCGTGGTGCGTAATCCGCGGCGGGGTAGCCCCATCGCCGCCGGTTCACTCGGCGCAGGCGGCGTCAGTTCAAGAGGCTCTGGCGCAGGCGGGGTTTCGGGAGCTCCGTTCTGATTCGGCAACGGCGCTGGGGTCGGGATCAACTCGCCTGGCTGCGAGGACGGCGGAGGCGTAACGCCTGGCGTCATCCCTTCGGCAATAATCGATCCCCGCGGAGCCGGCCCCGCCGAAACTGGCGCTGGCTCGGTGCGGCCGTAATCCAGGTAGAAGCTCGCGGCGCGGCGCCGAGCGTGCGCTTCCGCATCAAAGTACGCTTTCGCCGGCCATGGCCCTTCCGCCAAGTAAACGCCGTTGTATTCCAGCAGCGAGTTCTTGCGGAAGTGCACAAAAGCAATTGCCTTGTTGTATTCGCACAGGGCGCGATAGAACTGGCTTTCCGAGTTTGCCCGCCGTTGAATCGCCTGAAGGGCTACGTCGGGCGTGGCGCTGCCGGCGCGGAACAGGGCCAAAAGCGCTTCCACTTCATCCGATCCTGCAATCAACGCGTTGTAGTAGGATTGGGCGAAGTTGTACTGCGCGTCCATGTTCCGAATCGCTTGAGCCAGCGCGTTCGTTACATTCAACTCGGCGTCTTCCAGCCGGGCATGCTCACGCGCCAAGGCGAGCTGTGCATTCCGCACCGCCGCATATTCCTGGCGGAAGCCAATGGGGAAGGCGAAGTCGAACCCAATGCGCGCTTCCTCAAACTGCCCTTCGGTCAACACATCGAACGCCGTCGAGCCGGGCATTGGGAAGTTCAACCCGTTGCGGTCAGCGTTGATCAAGTGGTCGCCCAAACCGACCCACCGATACAGGGCCACCACGTTCAAGTCAGGCAGCAGGCGGTTGCGGGCGGCGATCTGCTCCAATTCTCGCTGCTTGATGAACCACTTGATCCGCCGTAGCTCGGGGCTGCGCACCAGCGCCTCGGCGCTTGCCATACGCCAGTCGAACTCGATACGCGCCGTGGTCGGCTCGTCGACGGGACGAATCAGCCGGCCATCGGAGGCCGTCAGGCCCATGAGCCAACGAAGGTTGGTTTCCGCGTTATATAGATCGTTGAGCGCGGTCTCGGTTTGGGCGCGGAAGTTGTAATACTGCTGACGCGCCTGAGCTTCCACTTGCCGCGCCACCACGCCACCAGCCGCTTGGAAGTAAAACACACGCCACGCCACCAGGGTCGCATCGCGCCCCGTCTTGGCGGTATCGAGGATGCGATAAGCGCAGTGCAGCTCCCAGTAGGCGTTTTCAACATCCTGCACCAAGTTGCGCACATTCGCCTCAAACTCGGCCAACGAAATATCGGTGCGAATGCGCGCCAGCAAGATCGGCACGCGATTGACGCGAGTTCCGTTGTCGCGAAGCAACGGTTGCCGAACTTCGGTTTCGAACTGGGTGGTATAGAAGCTGGGCAACGCCTGGAAGCTACCTCCGGTGTTGCCTCGTTCGTATTCGGTAATGTTGCGGAAGAAGAACTGAGTGCCGGTGGCCGAACGCTTGCTAATCTCGGCGGTAAACGTGGCGGCGTTCCGCTGCAAGACGGTCGGGAAGAACACAAAGTCGTCATCCCCGGGAATCGCCACTTGGGTAACCCGGTTCTGGGGCCGGTCGGTGGTGTTCCAGAACAGGCTGGAAGCAAACTGAGCGTCGAAGGCCGCCAGCGCCGCCTCAACGCCGAAGTTGGGATCGCTTTCAACAATGGCGGGGTCGTAGATCGTCCCGACCGCTTGTGGCTGCGACAAGAGTGCGTCGGGCACTCCCGGCGAGCGCACGGCTCCCGTGGTGCGAATGACCTTGCTGTTGTGCAAGGCGATGTTAATCGCCTCTTGCAGCGTCAGGTCCCAAAAGCTTGTGAATTCTGGCCGACTCAGAGTAAGCGGCGCGTGAGCCTGCGTCGTTTCGTCCAGCGAGGGATGATTTACATCGGGATAGGCAATTTCGGTTGCCGCATCGATGTACGTGGCCAGATCGTCATTGCGTGTCAGATACCACGGATGTCGCGGCTGGCAGCCCGACAACACCATCGCCCAAAGCGCTAGCCACGCCAGCGCTCGTCCTTGAGGCCGTTTCATGGTTCCCCCCCTGACTCTTTTCTACTCGACCGCAAAGCGTCGCCGCGCTTGCGACAAGCGGAATGCGCCCACCCCTGACGCCATGACCTAGTAAGGTATGACCGCCAGGGGTATTGCGCTTCCGCTCGTCGTTACTCGGCTCGACTTTGCGTTCGTTCGTTTTTCATCGTACTGATGATTTCCAGTTTCCCGCCGAGATCGGCGAGGCCGCGCCCGGACCGGGTTCGGCCCACTGCAAGGCGCTGCCAGTCGATTTTTCCGGCGTCACTTCGATCTCGGCCGAAGCTTGTCGCACACGGCTTGGTTGTGGAGGCTCCAAGCCCACCGCGCCCCATTCGAACTTGGCGTTCGACGCTGTGCCAATCGATTGACTCTGGTTCGGGCGAGCCGATCCGCTTTCCGCCGGCCGATTGGCGAAGTCCGGCAGCAAGATGGGCCCATCCAGCGACGGACTGGGAAGCGTCTCGGGCTGCGCCGGAGGCGTCATCGGCTGCTGTTGTAAACTGTCGCTCGATGGTTCGGGCGTCGGCACCAATTCGCCTTCCAGCGGCGAGGCCTCGGTCGGCACTCCATACAGAATGGAGTCCTGTTCGATCACGCCGCCTTCAGGGGCGCCATGCATGAATTGCGGAATCGGGCCGCGGCTGACCACGCTGGGCCGCGTCACGCCGTAGTCGAGGTACGTGCCTGCGTCACGGCGGCGAGCATAACCCAAGGCGTCAAAGTAAGCTTTCTGCGGCCAGGGTCCTTCCGCCAGGTACACGCCGTCGTATTCCAACAGCGAGCCTTTGGCCAGATGCACGTCGGCAATCGCCTTGTTGTAGTTCACTAGCCGCTGATAGTACTCGCGCTGCGCGTCGGCGGCCCGTCGCACCGCATCGAGCAAGTTGGAGAACGGGTCGCCTTGGCCGGTGCCGCCGCCCCCTTGGACCACCGCTTCTCGCGAAGCGACTTCCTGTTGAGCAGCAACCCATCGGTTGAACGCCGTTTGCGCCAAGTGGTATTCGGCGTCGGCATTCACAATGGCGTTCGTTACGCG
>CAYWIS010000038.1:0-8405 GCA_964458385.1 uncultured Pirellulaceae bacterium | reverse complement strand
GGTGGAGCACCGTCAGCTCCATGTCTTCCAAGATCGCTTTGGCTTCGGCCAGCAACAGTTGTTGATGGCGAATTCGGGAAAGCTCTCGACGGGCGCCGAACTGCGGTGGAGAGAGCTGCACGCCAAACCGAGCCTCTTGATAATCGCCTTCGGTCAGTTCGTCGAAGGCGGTCGAACCTCGACTGGGGAAGTTCAAGCCGCGACGGTCGGACGTGGCCAGTTCGTCCCCCACGCCAACCCAGCGATACAAGCCCACAACATCCAATTGCGGCAGCAGTTGGTTGCGGTAGTAGACGAGCTCCAGTTCGCGTTGTTTGATCCGCCACTTTTGCCGGCGCAGTTCAGCGCTGCGGGCCAGAGCTTCGGCCTGCACTTCGGCCCACTCAAAGGTCACGTGAGCAGTGGTCGGTTCATCCTTGGGGCGAATCAGGCGGTGATCCGAGGTGGTCAAGCCCATCAGATACCGCAGGTTGCGTTCGCGTGTTAGCAGAACGACGTAGTTTTCCTCCACCTGGGAACGGAAGCTCAAATATTGCTCACGAGCTTGAGCCTCGTCCTGCACGGTGCCCCGCTTCTCGACAAGGGCCGCATAGGCGCCACGCCACAGCAGCAGGAGGGCGTCGCGAGCCGACTTGGCCGCTTCCAGATCGCGATAGGAGGCGTACAGGTCCCAGTACGCATTCTCCACGTCGCTCACCAGGTTGCGTACGTTGACTTCGAAGTCCGCCAAAGCAATATCTTCGTTCGTGCGGGCAAGCACAATTGGCACCCGGTTGACCAACGTGCCGCTTCCTCGCAGCAAGGGGTGGCGAGCTTCGATTTCCAACTCTTGGGTATAAACGCTCGGGATCGCCGTAGGCGGCACATCCAGCCGGTCATAGTTCGTACGAGCCCGGGCGTAGAACTCCGTACCCGTCACGGCTCGCTTAGCGATTTGAGCCTGGAAGGTGGCCTGATTCTGTTGAACGGGAACGGGCTGAGCGATTTGATTCGGGCGGAGTTGCCGGTCGGTGGTGTTCCAGAACAAGCTGGTGCTAAAGTGAGCGTCGTGCGCGGCCAACGCGTCCTCAACGCCTTGTCCCGCAATGCCGGCCCGGCCGCCGCCTACACCAGGCGTTCCCGGTATGCCGGGCAGTCCCAAACCGGGAATCCCCGCGCCCGGAATGCCGTTCGCGCCGCCAAAGTTCAGTGTTGACGTCGCCTGGAGAGCCGGCTGGTAGATGGTGTTCGCCTGATCGGAGAAGCGCAACAGCGAATCGGGCGAGTTCCGCTGACCGCGGAACACCGCCACCGCGCCGCCCAACTGGCGCAGCACCTTGCTGTTTTGCAAGGTGATGGCGATCGCTTCCTCGAGCGACAAGTCCCAGATCTCCTTTGGCTCGGGATTGCTCAATGTGAGCGGCGCCTGGGCGAACTTGACTTCGTCCAGACTATTCGCGGTGACATCGGGGTATTCGATCTCGGTGGCGGTTTCAATGTAGTGGGAAAGGTCGCCGTCCTCGCGAAGATAGAGCGGCTGCCGAGGGTGGCAGCCGGTCAGGACGACCAGACCCGACAGGAAAATCGCCAGCTTGCTGCGGAGTTGCCGATTCATCGATTCCCGTTCCACAGAATGCGCATCATGCGCAAAGTTGGACGTTCCTCGACGATGCTCGGCGATCCGTCTGGATGCGCCAAACGCTCGGTCGAGGGCGACAATAAAAGGCTGCCGCGAGTCCGCGCAAGCACGAAAACGCGGCCGCCCAGTCCCCCCGGACCTTCTGATTTCGTCGTGCCCTTGTGCGCAAATGCGGCAGGCCACGACGAAATCAGCGGCAAGGGTGTTATCGACGGCACAACCGGCAAACTTTTGGAAAACGGACGATCCAGAAGAAATTTTGCTTCAAGAAGAACCGCCCCAACCCTCCCAAATTCCTCATTCTCTAAGACAGTCGCCGCTACTGTGCTTCTAGAGAGGGGCGTCTCGGCACACGAGGTGCAGTCGCATGGATTGTGCCCCGGCGCCCCGCCGTTGTGAACGCCTGTTGCCTTCAGGCAAGCGAAGTAAGACAACTTGGCGCCGGGTGGTTACACCTTGGTGGCAACTGGAGCAACTTGGGGCGACCTGCCAATCTTGTGAAACAACGGGATAATCTTGGTCGCCGCCCAGTGAAACTTGTGGCTTTGCGTTTCTTCTTTCCACCTAACGCGAATTGACGGAGCATTCCCATGAAGAATCGCCAGATTGTCTTGACGTCTCGTCCCCGCGGACTACCTCAGGAGTCGAACTTTCGGCTTGTCGAAACTGATCTTCCCGAACTGGGCAATGGTCAGTTCTTGGTTCGCACGCATTACGTATCAGTTGATCCCTATATGCGGGGGCGAATCAGCGAAGCGAAATCCTATGCGGACCCCGTTGCTTTAGGGGATGTGATGATCGGCGGCGCCGTAGGGCGTGTGGTTGAGTCGCGCCATCCTCGCTTCAAAGTTGGCGATGTTGCGGTCGGCTACTGGGGATGGCAAGAGTACGCCATCTCCGACGGCGAGGGCGTCTATCCGTTCGATACCTCGGTTGCCCCCATGTCGACCGCCCTGGGCGTATTGGGCATGCCGGGAATGACCGCCTATTTCGGCCTCCTGGAGATTGGAAAACCTCAACCGGGTGAAACGGTGTTCGTCTCTGGCGCCGCTGGCGCCGTTGGCTCGGTAGTGGGGCAAATCGCCAAACTCAAGGGGTGCCGCGTAGTCGGCTCAGCCGGCTCTCCAGCAAAGGTCGATCATCTGATCCAGGAACTTGGGTTCGACGCCGCCTTCAACTACAAAGAGGTTAAAGATTATGCGGCCAAACTCGATGAAGTTTGCCCCGAGGGAATCGACGTGTACTTCGACAACGTCGGCGGACCGCTGACCGACGCCGTCTTTACCCGCATCAATATTCGTGCCCGAATTGTCGTTTGCGGGCAAATCGATCAGTACAACGCAGAGGAGCCGCCGCAAGGTCCGCGTCTCTTATGGCATCTAATTGTGAAGCGTGCTCGGGCCGAAGGACTTCTCGTTTTTGACTTTGCCGAACAGTTTCCGGCCGCTCAGCGGCAGATGGCCGAATGGCTCCAGGCCGGCAAGATCAAGTATCGCGAGACGATTGTGGACGGCTTGGAAAACACGCCGCGTGCATTCATCGGGCTGTTTCACGGCGAGAATCTTGGAAAACAATTAGTGCGTGTAGCGCCCGAGTGAACGAGCAACAGTTGAACACGTTAGCTTAAAAATGGCGGCCGGTTCGCCAGCGTCCACAGCCTGGCGAACTCCCCACCGCTATGTGTTAACGCCCTGTCCAGTTCTTAACACCCAGGCGGGCGATGATGCGCAGAGCCTCAACCGCCTCGCGGCTGTTGATCTTGGAGTGCCCTCGCGTGCGATCCGCAAAGACGATGGGGGTTTCGCCGAACCGGGCGCCGGCTCGTTTCAGATGCCAGAGAATTTCCTCTTGAAAGGAGTAACCGCGAGAACGAATCGCGCCCAAGTCGAGCTTTTTCAGCAACGCCACGCGGTAACACCGGAACGCTCCGCTGCAATCATGTGCTTGCAAGCCCAATAACGTCCGCGCATACAGGTTGACGCAACGGCTCATCAGTTTTCGTCGCAGCGGCCAACCTTCAACACCGCCGCCGCGCACATACCGCGAGCCGATCATCACATCGACGGGCGGCTCCTGCTCCATACCCGCAATCAGATAGGGAAGATATCGCGGGTGGTGACTGAAGTCGGCGTCCATGTTGAGCATGTAATCGTAATCGTGCTCCATGGCGTACTCCATGGCCGCCACGGTGGCCGTGCCCAACCCCAACTTCCCGCTACGGTGCAGAACATGCACGCGGCGATCTTCAGCCGCCTTACGATCGACCCATTGCCCGGTGCCGTCAGGCGAATTGTCGTCGATCACCAACAAGTCGGCATACGGCGCGTAGAAGAAAATTTCTTCGACCAGCGGCGGCAGGTTTTCGATCTCGTTGTACGTTGCGACCGTAACCAAAGTCCGTCCGGCAGGCGTCGCCGCAGGCGGAGAAGGCGGTAACTGGGGATCGTTCGTCATAGCATCTCGGACGGGAACGGGGCGAGCGTCTCCCCAATTATGGCTCACATCCGCGGCGCGCGAACTCCTCCCATTTGTCCGGCCAACCCGCAATTACGGAGTCCGTTTCTGGATCCTTCGAGGCTCGCCATCACCGTGGGGCGTTGCCGCTCATTGACGGCCTCCTTCCCATTGGTCCGCCAAGGGAAGAGTCTCGCCCCCATATCGTCGCCAAAGAAGGCGGAGCGAGGAACGCCCCTTGAGCAGCGTGTGAAGAAAATCACCACGCCAGATCTACGTGCGGCTGCGGCCACGTGTCTGAATCTCTTTTAAAGCGGCGCGCAATTGCTTGACCACCTCGGGATACTCCGCATACACGTTCTCCGTTTCACCGGGATCGCGTTCCAAATCATAGAGCTGCCCCTGTGGGTCGTCGCCCGAAGGCTTAACGACCTGCGGCGCCGTAAAACCACCCGAGCCAAGATTATCCACAACTAACTTCCAACGCCCTTGCCGAATAGCAAACGTGCCATTGCCCGAGTGATGTACAGTGGCAGGTCGGAGCGGTCGGGCAGCGGCCTCGCCCCGTAACGCAGGAAGCAAGTTGAAGCTGTCTTCGCCCGCTTCGGGCGGCAACTCATAACCGACCAGCGCCGCGGCGGTGGCCATTAGATCGACAAGGCAAATGGTTTGGTCGCACGTGGAATTGGCGGGAACGACTCCCGGCCAGCGAGCAATAAACGGCACGCGATGCCCGCCTTCCCAGATATCCGACTTTTGTCCGCGGTAGTGCAGGTTGGCAGCGTGCCCCCATTTGCGCGCGTCGGCTTGGGGCCAGTGCGAACCGTTGTCGCTCGTCACTATCAGTAGGGTCTTTTCGGCCAGCCCCTTCTTTTCCAGCGTGTCCATTACCCGTCCGACCACGGCGTCAACTTGCATGACAAAATCGCCGTAGTAGCCCACCGCAGAACGGCCAGCATACTCTTCGGTGGGAACCCACGGCGTATGGGGCGCGGTGAGAGGAAAATACAGAAAGAAGGGATGATCGGCCGTCTGCTGTTCCAGCCACGCAACCGCCTTGTCGGCAAGGGTCGGCAATACCTCGACGTGCTTGAACGAGGGCGCAATCGGTCCGGCCCGCCAGAATCCGTTCCCTCCTTGGCGGCGGTGGAGCGACCTCTCGGTATGCGCCGTTGGCGCCTCGGTCACGCGGTCATTCTCCACAAACACATAGGGCTCCATATCGAGTGAAGCCGGAATGCCAAAAAAGTAATCAAACCCTTCAGTTACCGGCCCCGGACGCAACGTCTGGTTATAATCCACCGCGTGTTGATGGTCGGATTGCAAGGTCGCATTGGCAGGGGGCGCGTCCTGGCTGTTGAGATCTGCCGCCTGAAACCCCAAGTGCCATTTGCCGACGCAGGCCGTGCGATATCCGTGCTGCTTGAGCATTTCGGCGATTGTCAAACGCCCTGGCTCGATCAGCGACCGTGAATCCCCCCAGAGAACGCCTTGCTTCAATCGTGTTCGCCACGCATAACGCCCTGTAAGAAGGCCGTATCGCGTAGGAGTGCAAACGCCCGAGCCGGAATGCGCGTCGGTAAACCGCATTCCTTCGGCCGCTAGACGATCGATATGAGGAGTCGGAATCTTCGAGCGCGCGTTGTAACAACCGGGATCGCCAATGCCCATATCGTCGGCCAGAATCACAACCAGGTTGGGTGCAGTCGCTTGTTCTGCGGCGTTGGCACTCAGTGCAATCGCAAGCAGAAAAACCGCAACTCCCCACTTGCTCGCCATCTTCATGGGAAACTTTCGAGTGTTAAGATAAGGCGGACCGGACGGCGACCGTAACGCCTGCCTTACAGGCCTGTCCTGTTCGTGGCGACGGTCATTAGCACGATCGTAGGCGTTTGACGCCAACGGCTCAAGCAATACCGCACAAATAAGAAGTTCCCTCGACCACCATTTCCGCACCCCGCCTGCTCCATGCACACACGAGCCCACCTCCCCACGTTGCGATCCTTAACGATCCTCGCGACGCTGCTAGCTGCTACGCCGTTCGCGGCGCAGGCCGAGGAAGACCAAGCTCCCCCCTATGCGCCCACCTCAGAATATGTGGAACAAGAGTTAGAGGGCTGGCGTCTGTTGGTTCACCAGCAGTTGCTGGACGATCGGGAATTGGCGGAGCGCACGCTCACGCTGCTGCGTCATCAGCTTTACCAGATCACGCGCGTGGTGACGCCGCCGGTGCTGGAGAAGTTACGGCGCGTAACCATTTGGGTCGAAAAGAATGAACCGCATCATCCGTGTATGGCGTACCATCCCGACGCCGGTTGGCTTCGCGAGAACGGCATGAATCCCGAGAAGGCCCGTTGCGTCGAGTTGGCGAACGCCGAGAACTTTCTCCAGTGGACGCATGCCCAGCCGTGGATGGTCATGCACGAACTAGCGCATGCGTACCATCATCAGTTTCTGGACCAAGGCTTTGACAACCCCGAGGTGGCGGCCGCGTATCGTCAGGCGATGGATGCGGATCGCTATCGCACGGTCTTGCACATCAACGGCCGGCGCCAAAAAGCCTATGCAACCACCAACCCCATGGAGTATTTCGCCGAAACGGCCGAAGCGTTCCTGGGAACCAACGACTTCTATCCGTACGTTCGTTCCGAGTTGAAAGAGCACGACCCGGTCGCGTACGCGCTGCACGAACGCATCTGGCGAGCGCCGGCTGCGGCCGAATAACCCACCTTCTCCGCCGCGCAACGGTCGTCAATGACTCAGGCTCCCCTCCCTTACGCCGAAGAACGCGCTACCCTCTTCGGTCGAATGGCCCGCAAGTTCCGCACCGCCCTGGTGCATGGACTCGTGGTCGCGTTGCCGATTGCGATTACCTTCTGGATCCTGTATTGGCTGTACACCACCCTGCGTAACATGGTCATCGACCCGATCGCCCACTTACTGCTATGGGCGTTCTACGGGCGAGCGTTGTATCGCGAAGACTTCGAACTGCCGTTATGGATTGAGCACTTCGCCGCGCCGGCCGTCGCCGTGGTGGTGCTAGTTTGCTTTCTCTTTGCGGCGGGACTGTTCTTCAAATCGCGTCTGCACAGCCTGATCGACGCCATTCTCACGCGGGCGCCGATTGTCACGAACATCTACACGTCGGTGAGCCGCGTGGTGCTGGCGATCGCGACGCCCGAGAGCCAACGACGTTTCCAGCGGGTCGTGTTGGTGGACTTTCCTCATCGGGGAGTCAAGTGTCCGGCGTTCGTTACGTCAACTTGCCGCGATGTGACCACTGGTGAAACGATTCTTTGTGTCTACGTGCCCACAACGCCCATTCCCACGTCCGGCTATATGCTGATGCTGCCTGAGCGCGATGTGTTAGAGCTGGACTGGGACCTGAACGAGACGCTACAAGCCGTGGTGTCGGGTGGAATCACGGTTCCGCGCACCGTGACCTTTCATCCTCCTGGGACACAACAGAACCAATCGTGATTGTCGCCGGCAGCGTCGACCGATTGCGGGTCAGCAATCCACATACGACTTCCCAATCGGTAGCGTAGGCGTCAAAAGAGCACGGAAGAAATCTTTGAGAAGCACGCCAGGCAGCCCCTCGGCTTGGCCCGCGGATTGAGCGATCTTGGTAAGCTACTGCTTGGCCCTAGCCGAAACAGGGCAATTGACCGAGCGGTTACAACCGAACGCTTCGTCCCCGTTGATCGGGCAATGGCGACAACACGCGTCATTGCCCCCAGCAGCGTCGATTCGGACAGCATTTGTCAGACCGACATCCCGTGCGTCTTGCGCACGCCGCCTGCGTGGCCTACGCCAACGTGAAAAGGATGATCGAGCGCCGCCTCGGCGGAAACTCCTTTCCGTTACTGCAACATGCGAGCGACAGCGTAGGCGAGTCGCAGGCTCCTAACCCTTCGCGTCAGGTCCTCTACACCGAATCGCTCTTTAACCTTGCAAGGAAAGTGAACCGGACAATTGATGGCCATAAGAGCGATTCTCCAAGCAAGCTCGACCTGATCTGGTCAAACGCCCGAAGCGTAACATTCGCCCAAGCAGCAGATAACCGCCCCCAAAATCCACCTTGCTAAAGAACGGGCGCTTCTCGCGTCTTGCATCGTTGGACCTTCTATGGACTCGCGATTTGCTCTAGGGCTTTCGTACCTTTGCGGCGGTTCGGAGGCTGACCGTGGGCGCTGCGTGGCGGGCGTCTTGTTTTCGTCATGGGGGTCAGGTATTTTCACAACAGGCCCCCTGTCTTCCCGCCTTCCGATTCCCCCCTTTCCATTGCTTTGAGGAGTTGGCATGAGCACTGGTTCCGTAGCGGCCGACGATA
>CAYWIS010000037.1:14868-35674 GCA_964458385.1 uncultured Pirellulaceae bacterium | reverse complement strand
GAGCGGACCTGGCTCCTGTTCCTCCACCGCCCGATGGGCCGTGACACATCCCAAAATCGCGGGCAAGCTGCGGGATCGTTACGCGGGGCGGCCGGCTCTGCAATGAGATTTTGCTTCTTGGGGGCTACCCTTCGGTGGTTCCCCAAAGCGTCAAACGGCTCTTGATTCGCGCCCCGCGAGAGTTGGCGCGGGGGTAACGCAAGGTCTAATGGAAGGCGGGGGCGTGGAGTCCTTGCTAGTGAGCCTGCTCTGCTGAGCCGTTGAAGTATTGGAAACAGCGCTCCGTTGGCTAGTTTGAAAGCGGTGGGATCTCCGTTGGTGGTTGCGAGGGCGTTTCGGGAGGAGGTGTGTGAGGAACCTCGCGCGGCGGTAGCGAAGGTTGTTCGCGCGTTGGTTGGTCAGGAATCTCCGTCGGGGGTGTGCTCGGCGTTTCTGGCGGATGGGGCGGCTGCGATGGCGGGCGAGCGGGGGCCTCGTCGGGACGCTGTTCCGGCTTTTCCAATGGCGGTTCTGAAGGACGTTCGCGTGGCGGTTGGTGCGGCCTCTCAGGGGGCGGCTGAGCGGGGTTTTCGTCCGGTGGTCGATGCGGCTTCTCAATAGGCCTCTGCGGCTCTTCAGGACGTTCTGGGGACGTGGCCATGATAGATAACATTTCTCGAAGTTGGCGAATCGACCTAATTCCGCTCTGCGCTGCGTGAAACAATCGCACAGCAGGCGCGAAGCAGCCAATGGAGCTCACCCGATCTGCCGTCTTTCCTATACTTAGTTGGGGCGAGCCAACGCTTCGGCGACCCGGCGGCACAACTCGTGGTTTTCGATTTTCTCCAGCGGCAAGGGAAGCGCTTGGGACCAGTTGGGCCATGTGTCAATCGTCCCCGGCATATTGGGACGCTCAGCGACCGCCAGCGCATCGGTCAACGCTCCGACGATGACTGCTGATGGAGCTTGCGCCAAAAGGCGATGCGCGGCGACGATGATCTCGTCCATGGGTGCGTCATCTCCCAGGTTCGCCATCCCCTGTACGTTCTTTTGGATTTGTCGATATCCCTGCTCATCGGGAGTCATGCCGAGCGAACGCTGCGCCGCGACATCGGCGCCCGACCAAAGTCCCGCCACGGTCGGTAGATCGTGCGTGGTAATCGCCGCGATGCTGCGCCATGGGTAGGTAGCAGGTGGAGCCGATTCAAACCATAACAATCGATGCGAAAGGATGGATTCGGCCGCCAGCCGCTCGCGGACTCCCGGCTCAACGGTTCCCAGATCTTCTCCTGCAACCCAGGCGCCAGCTCGGTGGCTTTCGACCGCCAGTATCGCCAGAAATTCATCAGCCGGATAACGTACATACGTTCCACGGTCAGCGCCCCAACCCACGGGAATCCAGTACATCCGGAATAGCCCCATGACATGATCAATGCGCACGCCGCCGGCATGCTGGAAAGTGGTCCTAAGAATTTCAATGAAGGGGCGATACTCGGCCGCTTGAAGCTGAACGGGCGAAAACGGAGGCAAGCCCCAATCCTGCCCGGACATGTTGAAATGATCGGGCGGAGCGCCGACCCGTACGTTGAGAGCTAAGACGTCTTGCCAGGCCCAGGCGTCGGCTCCTCCGGGGTCAACGCCAATTGGCAAATCATTCACCAAAGGCAATTCAACGTTTGCACGGGCTAATTGCTGGTCAAGAATCCATTGCAGCCATTCATGAAACTGCACGCGATCGGCTTGCTCTTCGGCGAATCGTGACACGGCGGGGGAATCGGGCCGCCGAAACTCTGCGGGCCACTTTCGCCAATTGGGGCCCAGGTGCTCGGCCAAAACGCAGAACCGGGCGAAGGTGGTAAGCACGTCGCCCCGCTCACGGCGATACCTTTCTAGTTCGGAAATGTCTCCCTGTCGGCGCCAAAGCTTCTCAAGCGCCTCCATCTTGAGCCGGAATACGGCGTCGCGGTCGATCAGGGGGGCCTCGTTCAGGGCGCGACCGGCGCCGGCCAATGGCTCCAAGTCCAGACTTGCCTCGCTAGCCCCAGGCGCCTGGCTGATGTCGATATATAACGGATTGCGGAAGCAGCGACTGGAGGGATAGTACGGGCTAGCCTGCTGTGGGATGGTGGGCGTGGCCGCGCACAGAGGATTCAGCATGACCATGCCAGCGCCAAGCTCTCTGGACCATCGGGCAAGTCTCTGCAAGTCGCCTAAGTCGCCAATTCCCCAACTGCGTTCGCTGCGCGTCGCATATAGCTGCGCCGACCACCCCCAGATCTTCAGCCCCGGCGGAAGCACGCACTGCTGCGGTCGTACAATCAGCAATCGACGCGCATCATTCTCGTGGAGGCGGAATGTGTGATACCCGATTGGCAGGTCCGACGGAAAATGATTTTCGATGCGCAGTACCGCGCCATCTTCCAAAATCAATTCGCCCGGCCCCGGCGTGGCCAACGTCGAACCATGAAGCATTATCAAGACGGGCGACGGTGGCGGAGCGACGGGATGCACCGGATCGCATCCCAGCGCCGTGAGAAGCGTTTCGTAGCTTTCGCGTGAGGTGCGGCGGCAATTGCCGAACATATCGTAGAACTCGTCCACGATGCCCCACGCGGCGCCCAACGCCCGCAGTTGCTCATCGCTGACAGCGAACGTCTCTTCCATGGCGATGATGGTTCCTTGTCCGGGGTGAATTGATTTGGCCCTCGCTCTGGCGCGTCGCAGAAGCGAGGATTCATCAATATACCCCGTCGCTCGCCGTTTTGGGCAGACGAGAATCCCTTCGCTTTTCAGGCGTCAGCCTGGCCGGCGAGGCCCAAAAAGTAAGAGACGGCGCCGGAACGCCGTCTCCTGGCGGGAATCGAGAGCGCCTTATCGGCGCTGACGCGCCGCGGCGATTCTCAGGCGTTACTGCGCGGCGTGTTGGTTGGTTTTGGCAACCGGAATGACTTCCAACTCTACAATCTTGCCAACCGACATACTGCCACCGCCCACGGCCACGAGTCGTTCTTGATCGAGAGGCAGCAGGCGATGGAAGAAGCGAGGATGTTCCAACTGGCCCACGTACTCCCAACCTTTACCTTCGCCCGAAAGACGTTGAATCGAACCGGTGATGGTGGTGGCGTAAAGCGCACCGCCGCAGGCAAACGCCGAGGCGCCAAAGCCGTCCATGGCGCCGCCCAAGAGTGCGGGGCCTTCGCTCCAGACATCTTTTGCCGGATCATATACGGCGACGGCCGTTGTGGGGCCGCCTTTCTGCTGCATGCCTCCGAGGCAGTAGATTTTGCCGTTCCAGGCCGCCACCGCCAACGCTCGGCGATAGAAGGGGGGCGCGGCAATAGGTTTCCACTGCAGCGGATCGGACTTAAGATCGATCGCCAGTGCCGTGTCGTGCCATTTGGTTTCGCTGTCTTTGCCCCGGAGGCTCCATCCGCCGACGACATAGAGGATACCGTCTAGCACCGCCGCATCGTGCGAAGAACGAGGTTCGGGCATCGCGGGCAGTTCCTCCCAGGCTTGTTTACGTGGGTCGAATCGGGCAAAGTCCGGTTGCGAACGTAAGTCCTGGGGCTCGCCTTCTTGATTCATTGCCGTGAAGCCGCCTACCCGGTAGATCATGCCCTGGTACTCCACCATGGCTAAACCTTGGAGTTTGGGACCGCCAGGAAGCCGCTCCCATTGGGTCGGCTGCTTCACATTGAGTTTCCACAGGTCGCCCGATTGTCCATCTCGGGAGTATTCATGAGCCTGGCCGTAGTTGCCGCCATACAAGTAAAGCGTGTCGCCCGAGATGGCCGCTCCCAAGCTGGTGATTCCTTGAGGGAGGTCGGGCAGGTTGTGGGCCACGGGCGCGATCTGCTTGGGCGCAAAGTGGAGGGCCAGCGTGGAATAGTGCCGGGCTTCGGTGTAGGCCTTACCTTCAAATTCACCCTGTGTCGTTTCGATCAGGCGGGCGCGGATCGAGTAAACGCCTTCCTCCTCCCAACGACAACGTACAACGCCGTTTTCGTTCGTGCTCTCTTCGTTGTTTACGCCAGGGCCAAGTACCGTCACCAACACGTCCTTGGCGGGCTCGCCTTTCCAGGTGACGCCCAGCACCACGTTGTCGCCTTCCTGGGTGGGCGTGATTTCTAACGGCAACCGTTCGCCATCGTTCACCGGGCGCCAAGTTCCCGGCAGCGGCGACGCGTATGCCTTGCTGTAGTATTTCAAGAGGAATGTGTTGTCGCCGCGCGTCATCACGCCGTACGTGTGGTGAAGCACAACCGTGGCCCGAGCTGATTCTACGGGCAAAGCCGTGACTAGGGCGTCGTCCTTCTGCGATAGCGGCAACAATTGTGGCTCGCCCCGGCGGTCGGTCAACGCCCACACTTGAGCCTTCTTTACCCGATCGAGCAAGTCTGGGCTGTCTGGTTCCGCTACCTCGCTAAAGTAGACTTTGACTTGCGAGGAGTCACGAGCATCGCGGGCTAACCAAAGAAAGTGAGCCCACGCCGTCGGCGGCGCGACAAACACCGCCACCAAGACGATCAAACTCCAACGAAAATTCAACATAAAGGGAATCCTGAAACGAGGAGTGAAAGAGTCAACGCACGACGTCATCGACGTCAACACAGGAACCTAATTACAAGCGGCCACGCACTAACGCTGAGCGGTATGTTGTCCTGAAGTGGTGAGTGAGAAATCAAACTGCTGCGAGCTTTCGTTCGTTACTTCGGCCGTCAATGTCGAATGGCGGTTGTAGATTTCCGGAATCGGATTGCGCGGCATCCCCCGCTTTCGCGCTTCGATATTCACCAGGTACGCCGCTTCGTCGTCGATCGCAAACCCGTAATAGTCGGTCGCTTCAATCTCAACGCGGTGGCTTCCCACGATTGGGCCTTCGGCTTCGGGCAGTTCGTAGTCGCCTGCCGAAATTACGGCGGTCGCCGCAGGGCCTTGCGTACCACCGGTCGGAATAAAGCGAATGATCCCCGCGGGCAGCGGTTGCCCGTCAAGGGTGACGTGTCCGCGGACTGCAGCGCGTTGCGGCCCATCGTAGCCGCCACAGCCCACCAATAGCGGAAGAGTAATCAGCGCCGCTATCTCAACGCACTGACTCCACATCCGAAACGAGAACCTGTTCATCATCATTGGAAGTTGCAAGGAATTGAGATGAAAACGAGAAGCTTGTAGGGAGGAGTTCAGAAGCTTCCAACGACCTCGCCGCCTGCACGGGTGCCTAATGCGTCGAGCAAAGTTTGGTCAACCGTGTCGCTGACGAAACGGGTGGAGCCGTCGCAGAACGTAAAACCAACGACGCCGCCCGGATGATCGCTTCGGAAGTGAGCTAAAACGGCCGAACCGCCGCTCTTTGGATTGAATGGCGCCTGCGTGGTGAACGCCGTCGAGAGCGGATAGGGTGACGACCAGTAGGTGAACCCCCAGCGAATCTGCCCAGCGCAGGGTGTGGAGGTGAACATGTAGTCGGCGAGGCTCCAATCGGACTCGCCAATCAGGAATGTGTTGCTGGCGCCGTCCAGGATATCGCGAAGTCCTGTTGTGCCTGAGTTGGTGTTGACGATAGCGCCGTTATGAGGATTGCCAGTAGCGGTCGTCCCCCACGGGTCGCCGCTGCCAACGCAAACGGCATAGGTGCCGGGAGCGCGGTCATTGGCGTCACAGCCGGGAGTAGGCACAGCTCGCCGAATGGGCGCCGAGGGGCAAAGATACACATCGATCCGCTGAGATACCGCCGCCAGGTTTTTTGGGGCGCTGTTTCCCTTAGTGAAGTCGTAAAGCTGATAAGTGTTTCCTTGTTCCAGATAGGGCAAGATGGCGGTAAAGGCGCTCGCCATGGCGATCGAACCGCCCGGATCGGAGTTAGGAAAATAGCGGTTCGTGTCGTGGTAGAGGTGGAACGCCAAGCCCATCTGCTTGAGATTATTCGCGCACGAAACTCGGCGGGCCGATTCGCGTGCTGACTGAACAGCAGGCAGGAGCAACGCCACGAGAATGCCAATAATGGCGATGACGACCAGGAGTTCGACAAGAGTAAAACCTGGCCGGGAAAAATGCCGAGCCATCAGAGCAGCCTCCTATTGCGAGAAAACTGGGACCAAGGATCACAACGGTCGCCCTCAGGGCGAGGCAGTTGCGAACATGGCTGGCAATAGGCTGGCTGTGTTCGCCTCGAGATGCGACAAAACCGAAAAATGCCGCAGTCCTAATTGAGACTGAGAATCAGTCTCGCGTTTGTGAGGTGAGTTTTACACGGTTATCTCACCTTGTCAAGCTTTCAACCAAATTTCTTGGGGCGTTTCCACTTTTGGACGTGTCTAGGCGGTGGAAAACGGGGCGATTTTACGGTAGGTTCACCCACATCCTCACGTTCTCACCTGCGCCGATGCGCTTCCACTTTCTCTTCTCCAGCTAGCCCCATGAGCACGACTCCCACTCAGCCGCTCCCTGCAGCGGGGCCTCAATCGATTACGCTTTCCGACGAAAGCACCGCAATTCCCAAGGGAGCGTGGTTAGCGCTGACAGCTGCGCTGCTCGGGTGGATGTTCGACGGGTTAGAAATGGGATTGTTCCCTTTGGTTGCCCGTCCCGCGCTTGCCGATCTACTCGGCGAAAGCGGGAAAGACGCGGTCGGGCTCTGGATCGGCATCATGCATGCCGTGTTCCTTGTGGGGGCGGCCACCGGAGGAGTGGTGTTTGGCTGGTTGGGCGACCGGCTCGGCCGGGTGCGGGCAATGACGCTGAGCGTGTTGACCTACGCCTTGTTTATGGGGTTTTGCGGCGTCGCCAGCTCCGTGGAACAATTGTTTTTCTTCCGTTTTGTGTCGTCGTTGGGCATGGGAGGCGAGTGGTCGCTCGGCGTGGCGCTTGTCATGGAGATTTGGCCCAACCGTTCTCGAGCCTTAATGGCGGGACTGATTGGGGCCGCCTCCAACGTAGGCTTCTTGTCGATCGGCATTGTGGGATTGGCCCTAGGCAAGGTGATTCACCTGATGCACGGTTGGCTCTCCTCCACCGGACTGCCCGAGTCATGGGTTAGCTATTTAGTGATCGATTCGTACAACGAGCCAACGGGTTGGCGATTGCTGATGATCTTCGGCGCAGCTCCGGCGCTCCTGACTTTCTTTATCCGAATTATGGTGCCCGAGTCAGAACGCTGGCTGCATGCCAAAGAACAAGGCGCCACGCAGCATTGGGCCGTTCGCGATATGCTGGGGGTGGTGATTGGCTCGGTCGGACCTTTGGCGATGATTTACCTGTGGGCCAACGATTTTTCAATGCTCGTGCGTATCGTTGGCTCGGGCGCTGGACTGGCGTTGGCCATTGGCGGCTATACGTACCCCGTGTTGCGATATCTGCAGCGGGTTGAAGGTGAAAAAAAGCATGCCGACCCTGCTCATGCCTGGGGGCCGACCATTCGCCGGATGCTCTTGGGCGCATGCCTAAGCGGCGTGGCGCTGATTGGCACGTGGGCCTCAGTCCAAAATGCGCCTTCGTGGGCCGATAAGCTGGTTGATGGCGCGATGGCCGAGTCTTCGACCGAAGCCCGCGCGGCGGCCCGGAATGAAGCCCGCTCGTATACGCAGATATCGCTGGCTATTGGCGCGATCATCGGCACGGTCTTGGCCGCTTTGATGGGCGACTGGTTGGGGCGTCGCGTGACCTATGTGCTTTTATGCCTGGGGTCGCTCGCCTCGGTGTTGGCATTCTTCCAGCTCAATGTTGCTTTCGGCATTCCATTCCTGGTGATGGCGTTGTTGGCGGGCGCGATCACCGCCTCGTTCTACGGATGGCTGCCGCTTTACTTGCCTGAGTTGTTTCGCACCACCGTGCGAGCCACCGGGCAGGGGTTCAGTTTCAATTTTGGGCGAATTCTCGCCGCCGTAGCTGCGTTGCAGACGGGCTACTTAATGAGCGAGGTCTTTCAGAATGATTTCCCCACAGCCTGCTCGATTATGAGCTTGGTTTACTTGGTGGGCGTGGGGATCATCTGGCTCTCTCCCGAAACTAAAGGCAAACCCTTGCCTGAGTGATGGTCCCCGCCGTCGTTTCGCGACGAGAGACGCGGATAGAAGCATTGCAGTTACTGCGGCTTTCTGCCGCAGAAAGTAATTGCTGTGGGAGATCAGACGCGCCGCGCGGAGTTTAGCGTCGCGATATGAAACGCTCGCATGGCTGAATTCCTACGAATTCAGCCACTACATCATGGGGTATCGGTAAATGATCAATAGCGTCGGCGGCCGTAGCTTCCGCGTTTTCCGCCACGTTCTTCGCGCGGCCGCGCTTCATTAACCGTAATATTCCGACCTTGCAACTCGGTCAGGTCCAGAGCCTTAATCGCTTCGGCGCCCCCCTCCGCCATTTCGACAAATCCAAATCCGCGCGACCGCCCCGTGTCACGATCCACAATGACTTCGGCGGAAGTGACGGGGCCGTACACAGAGAACGCATCCCGTAGATCATCGGACGTCGTTTCGTAGGAGAGATTTCCCACGTACAGTTTCTTGCTCATAGAGTTCCTTTGCTGATTTTGCGGCTCCACAAAAACGTTGACTTGGAAACCGTAAGTGGGAGTCGGCCCAGGAGCGGAGGCCAAGTAGGGAAACCGCAACGAAACGTGATAGGAGCCTCTATTATACCGTTCCCGGCGGCTGGGCATACCCACCCCTCGCAGGCGATAGGGGGGAGCTAGTCGGGCGGCTTATGGCTCGAAGCAGTTGGCCCGCAGTTCGAAGGCGAAGCGAATGTCCGCCGGGCAAGTCTACACAGCGGGCCAAAACAGGGCAGGCGTCACACGTCATCGGGATCATCCTCGGCATACGCGCCTGGGAGCGGAATGACGCGGCATTGATCGACGCCGTGACCCGCAACCGCCGTCACTTCGAAACGGATGTTGTTGTACTCGACGGCGTCACCAGGGGTTGCGGGGCGGCCAAGCAACGTAAGCACCAAGCCACTTACGCTGTCGACCTCGTCGTGCTCTAGCTCGAGGCCCAGATGTTCGCCGACTTCGGGAAGCCGAATCGTGCCGGCTACGTGCAAAACGCCTTGCTCGTCGCGGTAGATTTCAGGAGGGAGTTGTACACCGCCCGGCTCATCAATGGCGCCGACAATCTCTTCGAATAAATCCTCCATTGTCAACAGGCCAGCGGTGCCCCCGTGCTCATCCATAACAATAACCATTTGCGCACGGGCCGCTCGCATTGCCTCTAGCACCCGATCCAGAGGCAACGCTTCCGGAACACGAGGAACGGGTCGAATCACATCGGCGGATAATGGCCGATTGGCAAGCAGCAATCGAAACAAATCCTTCAAATGGACGACACCCAAGATGTGGTCCAGATCGTCCTCATACACCGGATACCGTGTATGGCGGGACTCGCGAATGATCCGTTTGATTTTTTCGGCGCTGGCCGTTACCGGCACACCCACAGCCTTAATTCGCGGGACCATTACTTCGCCCGCGGTGATGTCGCCGAATTCGAGCAGGTCGTTCAGCACGCGGCCCGATTCAGCACGCAGTAACCCACCTTGTTGGCTTTCGCGGATAATGAACTGTAGCTCTTCGACGGTATAGTGGCGTTCATGACTTACACCTTGGCGGCGAATGCCGATGAACCGTAACACGGCGTCGCCTAGTCCTGCCAGAAGCGCCACTAAGGGATACGCAATCCATTGCGTCCATTGTATAGGGCGCACCAACCACAGCGCCATGGCTTGGGGTTGCTGGAGCGCAAGGGACTTGGGCACCATCTCGCCCAAGACAATGTGCAAGTAGGTCAACAAAGCGATGGATATGGCGCTTGCGGCGGCATGGGCGCCAACCCAACTTACCGTTCCCAAACGCTTAAGCCCGTGTTCGATCCACTCGGCCAGTATGTGCTCGCCATACATGCCCAGGCCCAGGCTCGCTAACGTAATGCCAAGTTGCGCCGTTGCGATGGCGCGGTCCTGATGTTGGGAACGGGTCAAGATCTGATGGAGAGCGCGGGCGGCTCTCTGACCCTTTTCGGCTAAACGCTCAATCGCCGCGCGTGGAGCCATTACCAGTGCGAACTCGGCTGCGACATACAGCCCGTTAAGCGCAATCAGTACGGCGATCACCGTGATCGGCAAGAGGTACTCGATCATGACGCCTCGGCCTCCGGCGAACGCTTGGACGCCTCGGGCAAGGGAGTTAGAAGAACCGAAGTTACGGCTCGCTTGGATATACGCTCCACCTCAATGGCGACGCCGTCCACCGTGACGCGATCGCCTACCTCGGGCAGTCGACCGAGCAAGTGCAGAACCAAGCCGCCAACCGTAGCCGCTTGGGCCGGGAGAGAAACGCCTAAGAGCGCTTCTAGGTCGTCAATTCTCGTTAGGCCTGGCACACGAATGCGGCCGTCGCCGAGCCGCTCCGGCTCTTGGTCTGGAATTTTAAACTCGTCGGCAAAATCGCCAAAGACTTCGGTCAACACATCTTCCAGCGTGACCAAACCCTCGACGCCTCCGTGTTCTTCGTCCACCAGTACCGCCTGTTGGCACCGATGTTCGCGGAACAAAGCTAGGAGTCGATCGGCGGTCACACCTCGCGGCGCCGTAAGCACAGGGCGCATGATCTGAGGGACTGGCGGAAGATGGCCATGCTCAATGTACCAGGCAACGACATCCTTCACGGAAAGTACGCCGATCACATTGTCCTTAGAGCCACGCACCACGGGAAAACGTGAGTACGGAGTCTCCGTTACCCGACGCAGCACCATGCTTTGTGGGGCGTCAGCGTCAATAGTGACCATATGCAACCGCGCGACCATGAGTTGACTGGCCGGACGCTGACTAAGCCGAAGCGCTTGATGAAGACGGTACTGTTCTTCCGGTTCGAGCAAGCCGCCTTCACGGCTTTCGGCGATGAGCAATTCGATCTCGTCGGGCGAATGAATGTGACGATGCCCGCCCGCCTTCACGCCCAGCCCACGCAAGAGCAAGGAGCCGCTACCGTTTAAGACAGCAATGAACCACGAAAAGAACCACAGCGACCAGATCATCGGCAATACGGTCGCTAGCGCGGTTTGCGTAGGGAATTGTAGGGCAATGGACTTGGGAACTAATTCACCCAACACCATCTGCGAGGTGGTCAACGCCAACAACACGACCAGGGCTGCAGTCGAAAACGCCGCAGCCTGGCTCACACCCATCCAGCTTTCCAGGATGGGCGCCAACTGTAGGGTAAGCGTTGCTTGCCCTACAGCGCCCAACACCAGACTCGAGAAGGTTATGCCAACTTGGCTGCAGGCGACATAGCGGTCGAGGGCGGCCGGATCCTCAATGCGCGGCAAGAGGCGCCGCGCTAAACGGTACCCGTCTTCCGCCAATGCACGAATGCGGTTGTGTCGCACACTTACCGCAGAGAATTCCGCCGCCACATAAAGCGCGTTCACCGCGATCATCAAGATGATAACGAGCCAGGCAAGGATGTACACGTGGCGTTGTTGAAGGTGGAATTGCAAATGCAGGGTGGGCAAATATAGAAGCCCTGGTCATCGATCCCCTTACGCGGCGAAATCACGCTGCGTTCGATGACGCGCTGCAATATTGTATCGCCAACAATGCGGGAGAACATGCCCAGTCCCCCCTTCCCGAGCGCTAGCTCTCCAAAGTCGTCCCGGGTAGGGCTGGTCCGGATATGTGGCATGGATTTGCTCAATTTAGGGGGCGGCCAAATCCAGGTCGGCAAGAGAGCGGCCCAAATAGATGTGGTCAAAAAGCGCAAACTCTCCATCGATGGCCGAAAACGCCAAGCCATTCAAGGTAAACTCGCCGTAATCCTTGAACAGATCGCGGGTGACAACAACCCACTCGGTGGGGAGTTTCTCATCGACTAACGTCGACGCGGAATAGCATTCGCCCCCCGGCCCGGCATGATAGCGGAACTTGGCGTTGGGGCGTGTGGCGTCCGTCGGCCCCCAGGCCCCATCATGGTTCAACTGGAGGCAGATCGACTGGCCACCCTGCTTCTTCCAGGCAAACCGGAGATAGCGATATTCACCCGGGCCGGGGTTCTCGCGAATCTTGACCCCCAACATAGGCAAGCTTTCGCTGAATCGCTGGTCGGGAGTGACTTTAAGAGCCGCTTTGCCCGCTTGTTTGTCATCTTCTACGAGGCTAACTTGCCCGCCGCCTCGGCTTAGATATTCGATAAACTTGGCGTCGTCTTCGAACACGGTAAGGGGCGGTTCTGCATCGGGCTTTTCGCCGGGAACGACCGTGATCGTTACCGACCTCCCTTCACTTCGCAACACTACGGTTGGGCTTTGGGGATTGGGCAATGTGGTTGCGATAAGTTTCGCCTCTACCAAACGGCCTGGCTTAGCGCCATAGGGGAACCTTACTGGGAGCACAAAATCGGTTTGGCCCGGTTCCACGTTCACCTGCGGGGCTGGGTAGCCAGTGGGAAGGCCTTCTAAGGTTACTGTGACCGGCTGAGCGTAACCACCGTGTCGGATTATCTTGCCAGTGAGGGCGCTAGTCTCTCCTGCGCCGGCTTTGGCCTCGATCTCTGCGGCGCTGGTCAATGTCAGGTCGATCGGCGAGTTGGGCTTGAGGCGCCTTGCCGGGGTAGCGACGCTGGCCAGCACCGTTTTGCCGTCGGCGGCTAGGGCGTCGGCGACGAGCACCAAACCCCACTCCTGAACAGGTAGGTCGGCTGGAGTGACAATCTCAAATTCGCCTTGCGTCGCGTCTGCGGGGATCACCGCGTCTGCCGCCAGACGCAACGTGCGGTCAAGGTCATCAACTTCAACCTCTTTGTTGTCTTTCTTTTCTTTTTTCTTTGGAAGAACTTGGGTGGTTAGCAACCGCAAACGCACAGGGCCGACGAGGGGGTCTTTACGTTCGATGTTCGCCCGAATCGGCGTTTTTCCGCCAAGCACCAAGCGGCCAGGAGACAATCGTTCCCAATCCACGTCGATGGGTGCTGCTGCGCCAACGGCAAAACCAATGTCATTGCGCATCCAAGCATGCACGGCCGAGACTTCATTCTCAGGTGCTTGCGCTACCGTTGAATAATGGGTTTGCCCATCGGCTGCCCTACCGTTGATGGCGATGACCCCATATGCCGATGCGGCGGGGGCAGCAGTAAAGGTTAATAAACCGATCGTTTCGCCGGCCGCAATGGTGGCGCCTTCGACGGTTACGCCCTCTGGCAAAGAGTGGACCGAGAGTTCGATGGGGCCATCATAACCTACTCGTTGAGCCTGCACCTGGAGCACCTGCGTGGCGCCAGCCGGCACGCTAATGCGGTCGGTGGTTGTAGACAAAGAGAAACGCGGTTGACTCAGGTTTTCCACGGCAATCCGGTAGACGAACTCTTTGCCGCCGCGACCAAGAAGATCCTTGATTGCGACAACCAACCTGTTGACGTTGGCAGGCACATCGTATTCAAGCCCAGGATCCAGCTTGCCGGGCTGGTCATCATTGGCCGTTAGTTGTCTCCCTTGTTCGTCGTGGAGCGACAAGACGCCATCCAATGGTGATCCGAACTGTCGCGCTAGAACGCTTATGCGAATCTTGGAGCCAGGGGGGACTTCGATCGCGTACCGGTCCTCCTCACGTGGGCTCTCCAGACGGCCACTCACGGCGACGGGGGGAAGCGGCAGGACCTGCGCCTCGCCGTTCGCATGGTCGGTTTCTACCTGTTCGGGAAACGGGCTAATGATCAGCGGAGGCTGAGCGCCCGTCAGGCCGGGCATCGTGGGAAGCGGCGCAGCCGTTTGCGATTCCGGACCGACAGCACTTGGGGTGACGGTTAGAGCAACGTCTGTCGGCAACGATGTGGAGGCGAAAGTCAGCTTTGCCTCTTTGCCTCGCTCCAGTCCTAAGGGAAACGCTATATCAGCAAAGTGCAGGTTCCCAATTTTCAAGCGGAAGAAACCAGGTGAAGCTCCACGATAGAGCAAATCGTGTAAACGCACGCGGTACGTACCATCTGCAGGCAAAGTTGCTTCGATGCGCGCATCTCCACCGATTAGACGCAGTGGCTGACTCCAGGCCATTTGCACACCTTGCGGATTTTCCAGTCGCACCACGGGCCTCAGTTTGGCGCCAAGCCGCGCCGATTCCACCTCAACAACAATCCGTTCCCCTGATTTACCTATAAATGTGGTTTCCAGGATCTGACTGCCCGTCAATGTTCCGCTTAACGCTACCGGCAGGGTTGCGATCTGGGGCGCAAAAGATTGCTGTGGGAGTGTGTCCACGCCCACGGCAACCGCGTTTGAAACACCGCGTGGCGTTGCGACTCTCAAAGCGTAGATTCCTGGTTTGGCCTCAGGGGAAAGAGTTAATGCGACTTCCAAACGCTTGTCGGTGGAGTTTGGTTTGATCTCCTGCTTGTCCCAGGGAGCTGTCAGAATTATGTGGGCGTCGGCCGATAGCTCTGTGCCTTCAATGACTACCGTATTGGTTTCTCCAATTTGCAATCCGCGGAGCGAAAGGTTGGTTATTGTCGGCGCTGCGCAAGCCGTTGCTGCTCCCAAGGTGGCTATCGACATGAACGTTGCGGCCACCGTTAAAGCGACACAATGCGAACCAAGCCCGGGTGGGGCTGAAACGACGCCACGCAGCGCGTGATGGTTCATGCCAAGACCTTTAATCAACAGAAAACAGTAGGATCGCAGGGGTGCACTGCGATGGCAGCTGTATGACGGGAAGAGCACTCCCCACAGCCACATTAAGCGGCCGTAACTGTTGAGAAGTGTAATCGCCACAGATTCTCGCCACAACCAATTGGGGTAACCGACAACGGCGAAAGGATAGGCGAAAGAGGATGTTTCGTCGGTTCACGAGTGCGGCTTAAAGACACCTCGCCGCGGACGAAAGTCCGCGGCGAGGATTGTTAGTTTGCGTGGATATCAGCCGCTTAGTTAGTTGGCAAATGGGTCGGCGTTCTGATCCGCGTCATCCGCGAACGGATCGACTTCGGCATCGGAGGGAGCCGCCTCACCGGCGGGTTGCGCTGGAGCCGCACCGCCAGGCTGCGCGGGAGGTGCTGCAAACGGATCATCATTTGCCATGGGATTCGCCGGTGCTGCTGGGGCGGCGCCGAAGGGATCAGTTGCCGCGCCAGCGGCATTCGTCGGCTGAGCAGGTGGTGCAGCGTCAAAGGGATTCGCGCCGGCATTTCCAGGAGGCGGAGCCCCCGGAGCGGCGCCAAACGGATCAGCGTTCGCTGGCGGATTAGCCGGAGCTGCGCCAGCGCCGGCATCGGCAGGAGCACCACCAAAAGGATCGGCTCCGACGCCGGGCGGATTGGCGGGTTGCGCCGCCGGTCCACCAAACGGATCCGCTCCCGCAGGCATCGGTTGAGCGCCGTCATCAGCTTCCATTGCGTCGCCAGCCGCGTCCCCAAAGGGATTGGCGGCAGCAGGTGGAGCCGCGGCGCCACCAGGCGCATCATTCACAGGGGCATCAAAGGGGTTTGCGCCCGCGGGCGGCGCCGCGCCGCCGAATGGGGCGGCGGCAGCGCCCGGCATAGGCTCGTTCTCCATCGCTTCTGGCTCGTTACCGCCGAAGGGATTCTCGGCAGCAGGTGGAGCAGCTTCGGCGCCTCCAAATGGGTCCGCAAATGGGTTGGCTCCCGCATTACCGGCTGCGGGAGGTGCGCTGGCGCCGCCGAACGGATCAGCAGCATCGCCTGCAGCGCCACCTGCGAACGGATTCGCAGCGGGCGGCGCTGCCGCGGGAGGAGCGCTAGCGCCAAATGGATCGGGCGCTGCGCCGGCCGAACCGGCTCCAAAGGGATCCGCAGCGTCCCCTGCGGTTGCGCCAGCAGGCGGTTGAGCGGGAGCGGGTTCTGGAGCGCCGCTACCCAAGTTGTCGCCAAAGGGATCAGCTTCGGCGGTAGCGCCCGCTTGCGCCGGAGGCGCCGTGATGGCAGGGGCGGGCTGTCGTGGACGCAAGACTCGCGATTCCGCCTGTTGCAACTGGTCGTAGCGGATCTGGTTCTCGCGAATCTCAGCTCGCCGCACTTGGAGCTTTGCCAGTCGGCGATATTGTTCGATGGCGATTCGTTCTGATCCTTGGATACGCTCCAATGCCTGGCTTACCGGATAAACGCGATCTGGCGCTGCCTGCTCAAGCTCAGCCCCACGTTGAAAATCGAGGCGTGCATCCTGGGGACGGCCCAACCGCTGATAGACTAACCCGCGATAGTAATAGACGCGAGGATCAATGCTGCCCGCCTCGATGGCCGCGGTCAGCGAGGCATGAGCGTCGCGATAGCGGCCCGAGTAATAGCAATGGACGCCCCGGCCATAAAACTCATCCAGTAGATCGTCTTGCGCCGCGGCCGGCGCGGGCGGAGCGACTGTTACGACGCCCGCCACCATGGCGCTCCCCACAAGCCACGCCGCACCAAGGCGAGCAAGCTGGGGGCGAATACGTCCTAAAAGCATACCGCGCTTCCTTAATTTGGGGGAAATGAAGGCGAAAGTAGAAACGAGCGACCAATAGCGGAACACGCACAGTCGCGCGCGCAAGGTGGGTCAGGGAGATCTATCCGATTTTCTCATATTAATTGGCTTGAATAGCCTCTGCAAGCAAAACGCAATCGAGTTGGCAGCTTCAATGCAATTGCCATACGGCTCTCATGCCGACGCTGCCGAAGGATCGCAGGCATTGAAAGTGATGCAAAGAACATGCCATTAGAGCAGCGTACAATCGGCGGTATTCCGCGTTTCGCACGGCCCAGCAATTGCGAGAGGAAGCTGGCCCATTCGTTGGAAGATGAGGCAAGCAGACGGACGGGCTATCTCCTCTACTTGGTGGTGATTCATGTGGCGCAGCGTGGTGAGCGTGGCTGGCGCAACCGTCGCTTTTGGACTCTTGCATAGTCTTTTAGCGAGTCGGGCGGTGAAGGATGTCGTTGCACAACGCTTAGGTGAGCGCCACCGAAATGGACTATACCGAGTGTTCTTCAACGCCCAGTCCATGCTTACATTCGGGATGCTTTACGTCTATGTGAGGCGTTTGCCCAACCACACGTTGTATG
The DNA here is from genome assembly GCA_964458385.1 of uncultured Pirellulaceae bacterium. Classification (GTDB taxonomy): domain Bacteria; phylum Planctomycetota; class Planctomycetia; order Pirellulales; family Pirellulaceae; genus JAHWKS01. The sequence goes on along the minus strand of CAYWIS010000037.1, from coordinate 18,666 downwards.
AAATCCACGGCGCGCCGCGTGCTGTAATGCATTTGGGGCAAGCTGCTGGTTTGGCGCTGGCCGTATCGGGGGCGCGTCGCGTAGGATTCAAACGGATCACAGGCATCGAGAGCCTTCGTGCTTGGCTGCAAGGTGGGGCCGTTGCTGCGGAGCCGGAAGCGCAAGGGCCAGCGCCCGATGAGAAAGGGCATCTGGACGTTGGCGGACCATTCCGCTACACGCGACATCCGCTCAATCTCTCACCGCTCCCGGTATTCTGGCTTTGGCCTCGCATGACCACCAATTTACTCGCCTTCAATTTGGTGGCGACGGTGTACTTAATACTCGGATCGCGTCACGAAGAGGCTCGGCTGTTGGCTGCGTATGGTGATCCGTATGCACGATATCGCCAAAGCGGCGTGCCGTTCTACTTTCCGGGGCTTGGCCGGAATAGAGAAACCGTCACTCGCCTACCTCACATGACATCGCAAACAGCCGGCGCTAGAAGTTACCAACGAGGGTGAAAAGGCGAATCATTAAGGTGGCGAATCAGGCCGTTTCTTCTTCGATCAGCCCCAATTCCTCGATCATCTGTTCGCGGATTTTGAACTTTTGGATTTTGCCTGTGACGGTTTGGGGAAAGGCGTCGACGAATCGTACATAACGAGGAACTTTGTAATGGGCCAATTTGCCACGGCAAAAGTCGCGAAGTTCGTCTTCGGTTAACGACGCCCCTTGCCTTAGCTTGACCCAGACGCAAAGCTCTTCGCCATAGCGAGGGTCCGGAACTCCGACCACAGCCGACTGTTCGATCGCCGGATGCGTGAACAGGAATTCTTCAATTTCGCGCGGATAGATGTTCTCCCCGCCTCGAATGACCAATTCCTTAATGCGACCTGTGATTCGGTAATACCCGTTGGGTAACCGCATGGCGAGATCGCCAGTGTGGAGCCATCCGTCTTGGTCGATAGCGCCCGCCGTTGCCTCTGGGTTATTGTAGTAGCCTAACATCACGCCATGGCCCCGCGCGCAGAGCTCGCCCGGTTGATTGTCATCAAGCTCGCGGCCATCGACAGGATCGATGATTCTTACTTCGACGCCTGGCAACGGTCGCCCTACGGTTTCAACACGCAATTCCAGTGGGTCATCGTCGCCGGTTTGGGTGATGACGGGCGAGGCTTCGGTTTGACCATAGGCGATTGTCATTTCGCGGGCTCCCATCTCATGAATCACCCGCTTCATAATTTCAATCGGGCAGGGACTTCCCGCCATGATGCCGGTGCGCAGTGACGAAAGGTTGCGGCGGGCGAAGGTTGGATCTTCCAGTTCAGCGATGAACATGGTCGGTACGCCATAGAGGGCTGTTGCCCGAGTTAGTTCAATGGCGTCGAGCGTGGCGGTGGGTTGAAAGTATTCTGCCGGAACGACCATCGCGGCGCCATGCACTACGGCTGCGAGCGTGCCCAAAACGCACCCGAAACAATGATAAAAAGGAACGCAGATACATATTCGATCTTCGTGCGTGAGACGCTGTCTTTGCCCCGTGTAGAACGCATTCAGGAGAAGGTTGCGGTGGCTCAACATTGCCGCTTTTGGAAAGCCGGTTGTTCCCGAAGTGTATTGGATGTTAATGGCGTCTGACGGACGTAGCGCGTCGCCCAGACTCGCCACCTCTTGCGGGGCGATTGTCTGCCCCTTCTGTTGCACCACTTGCCATGTAATGCATCCTGCGGGCGGCTGTCCCTTAAGTGCGACCACATGCCTAAGCCGGGGAAATTCGCAGGATCGTAATTTACCCGGCTCGCAGGAAGTTAATTCCGGACAAACGTCGAGCAACATGGTGAAGTAGTCCGATGATTTGAAGCGGTCGACCAGGAACAACGCCACCGCGTCACTTTGCCGCAAGACGTATTGCAACTCGAATGGCCGATAGGCCGGATTGATCGTGACCAAGACGGCGCCAATACGGGCGGTGGCGAACTGCAACACAACCCACTCAGGCACATTGGTCGCCCATATCGCGACGTGGTCTCTGGGCCGGATGTTCAAGGCCAGTAATCCGCGAGCGGCCTCGTCAACCGCATGGAGAAACTCCCGCCACGAAAGTCGCAGATTGAGGTGAGGAAATAACAACGCGTCGCACTCTGAATGGCGGGCGACTGTTTCGCTAAGGACTTGTCCAATGGTTAAACCTTCGACCCACGGGGTGACGGCGTCGGTCGACATGGTGTTGCTCCAAGGAAGAAAGTAGCGACCGGAAGATAGGAATAGAGAAGTTCCGGGCGCAAGACTCTCGAGCGAATGAAACCTCGAGAGAAGAGGGGACGAATACTTCCTTCGATTTTGTGGGGAGCGGCGAGAAAAGTCCAATTAAATTGCCGATGGAAGCGGTCGGTTCCGCCTCATGCGTTGTGCTGGTCGGCTTATTTCTTCAGCGGATCGTTGAGGTAGACGGCAAGTGGCACAAAAACGAGAAGCGGCGCCCATGCGGCGAGTGAGGGACGCATCCATAACCCCGCGCCCATTCCCTGGCAGGCAAGCACGACGACCATGAAACCCAGCGCTAGCAATACACCCTTACCCGCGGCCAGGAACACGTTCCGCTGCTCGGCGGAAAATGCGAGCGGAAGTCCCAAAAATAAGAGAACTAGATCAAGAAAGGGACGCACGAGCCGCGAGTGAATCTCCACTTGCACATCGGCGCCGAAGTCGAGACTGGGGTTCCGCAGCCCCGACCAAAGCTGCCAAGTGGAGGCGAATTGTCGCCAGCCGGCGCCTCCGGCCAGTTGCTCAAAGCCCACATCGCTTGCAACAAAGCATTGATTTTCGCTTAACCAGGGTGTTGACTGCGGCGTAAGCACCGTGAGTTTGCCGGCGATGGTCAACGGCGGCAACTCGGCGATGTGAGCCGGTTCGGTGACATTCTCTAACAGATATCCACCCGGTCGGTCCTTCGTTGGGTAATGATAATAGGCGTTCTCCGCCGCCAAGTGTCGGCCGTAGTCTCCAACTGGCTCCTCGAATGTGAACTTAGGTAGGCTGATTCGTTTCTCGCCAGCGTAATAGTACTGGCCGTTCAAGAGAATTCCGGTGCGATTGTCGTACCGGGCATACACGGGACGGCCGCGTTTTCCGAGCCAATCTTGTGCGTTTCGCGAGAGCTGATCGCGAAAGTTCGGCAAGAGAATTTCCCGGTTGGCAATTCCCAGCACCGCGACTGCGAACGTCGCTCCAATCAACGGCCTCGCGATCCGCCGCGGCGGAATGCCCCCAGCAAATAGCGCCGTCATTTCGTTGGAGCGGTATAACCAGGCGATGGTGAACATGGCCGATAGGAGCGTCAGAAACGGCCCCAGGCGGTCAAATACCCAGGCCACTCGCGGCCCATAGTATCCAATCAATACAGTTGCGATCCCGCCCTGCGACTCGCCCAGCGAGATAAACTCCTCAATGTTGTTGAAGGCGTCGATCACCACGAACAGCCCCGCCGCGCTGAGAAAGCAGACCACGAGTGTGCGGAAGAACCGACGCAGAAGGTATCGGTCGAAGAGCGGCATGAGGTCGTGATCCTATTGGAGAAACGGCAAGGTGTACTTGCGTTCTTCGCCGTCACATGGCCCATTGCACCGCGCGCGCGAGCGCAGCGATGCCATCTCGAATCCGTTCGGGCGATTGGACGCCAAAACTCAACCGCATGGTGTTCTTGCGAACCGGTTCACCTTCCAACGGATAGCAAAACTCGCCCGGCACATAGAGCACACCTTCCTGGAGCGCGCGATCGGTCGGGTGCTGCGCAAGGTGGCCGCCCGGCTGGCCGGT
>CAYWIS010000037.1:0-14858 GCA_964458385.1 uncultured Pirellulaceae bacterium | reverse complement strand
TAGGGCCGGTTTCAATATGGTCAGGCAGTGTCGCCCAAACATAGAGGCCGCCGCTGGGCCGACTCCACGACACACCCGGAAGCGGCGCTAGATGTTCGTCGGCCGCGGCCAGCATTGCTTGCAACTTCGTTTGGTAACTGGCGCGAATTGTTGCGACGTGTGGCTCGTAGAGGCCCCGTTCCAGCACTTTAGCCATTACTTCTTGACTGAAGTTGGGTGAGCCAAAGTCGATATTTCCTTTCAGGTCGCAGATGGGGCCGACCAGTTGCCGTGGCAAAATACCCCAACCAACACGGATTCCCGGTGAAAAGGACTTGGAAAAGGTCCCGGCAATAATGGTCGCATCGCCACTGGCGTCGACCGTGCGGAGGCTGGGAATATCTTCGCCCTCATATCGTAGCTCGCGGTAGGCAGCGTCTTCGACGACGTAAATAGGGGATGACTTGGACCAACGTTTCGCCAGCTCGACAATTGCAGCTCGTCGGGCGAGTGAGGTGGTTACACCACACGGATTGTCAAAGTACGGAACGAGGTAGATCAACTTAACGCGAGACAACTCGCCCGCCTGATCGAGATGCTGCAAGGTCGTGTCCAGCGATTCGGGCGTCATGCCCTCCTCGTCCATGGCTACGCCAATCGCTCGTCCGCCCAAATGTTTGACAATGCCGAGAAAGACCAAATACGTGGGCGACGTACAGAGTGCAATGTCGCCGGGATCCATGAGGCTTTCGGCCACCAGATGCAAGAGTTGATTACTGCCAGCCGTCACGACCACCTGGTCCAAAGTCGGCGGTGAACCGACGGCGTGCGGTTCATCGGCGGCGATGGCGCGCGCCAGGATTTGCTCGCGCAGCGAGGTGTTGCCGGGCGTTGTGCCATACTGGAGCGCCGCGCGGGCTTCCTCCACCGTGGCAAAGAGCGCTTCGAGAGCGCGCCGAGTGGGCTCAACCGGTAGGCTGTCCTGATCGACAAAACCCGCCGCCAACGAAATAAGTTGCGGGTTGCCCAAAGCCCGCGACATTAGATCGCTGATCGGCTGTCCCGCAGCCCAGCGGGCGCGTTGGCTTAGGCGAGAGTCCATGGAAGATGGGAAAAATACAAGTTACGCCGAACGGTCGAGGGGCTATCGCCGCCCCGCAAGCATGAAGGAATTATGCAACCTAGAAGGCGAACTTTGAGGCAACCTAACCGCCGTGGGTAAATGATCTACCGATGATGCGGAGTCAGTGGCAGTCGTTACAAACGGCAATGAGGTCAACCACGGAAACTACGTTTGCAACCGTACCCTAAACCCTTTGAGCTAAGTGGGTCAAGGTAAGTTCGGTGTGTTCCGTAAGAAAGGCGACGCAATTACTCCAAAACTACCTTCTTCGACTTAGGGGCCTTCTCGCGGTTGCTCATTCAGCGGAAACGGCTCAACCAACCAGCGTCGCTTGATGCTCCTTTGCGCAGGCCGCTAGAATGGCTTGCTGAATGGCTTCGGCCTCTTCGCTGGTGAGCGTCTTTTCCGCAGGGCGAATTGTGTAGGAAAACAGGAGACGTTTTCGGCCGGGGCCGTCTTTCTGGGGATCGCGGAAATCTTCGCGAAAAGCGATCGCTTCCAACTCAGGGCCGGCTGCGCGACGCACGGTGTCGGCCAGATCGGCCCAGCGCACCGTTTCGTCGACAATTAGATTCAGGTCTCGGGTAATAGGCTGCTGGGTGCTGAGTGGCTGGTACTTGGGAACTAACCTCGCAATACGTTGCAACTCGGCTAGCAATAATTCGGCCACGGTTGTTGCCGCACGAAGACCGAACTGTTTCAGACCCGTAGAGTTCAACTCACCTAAGTATCCCAAACGCCGGCCTTCCAATCGCAATTCGCAGGAGCGAACGGAATCAATCAACGGATGACGCCATTCGACCACTTCCAAGCGGATCCCTGGGTGCAGTTCGCTAACAACAGCTTCAATTGCTCCCTTGACGTGCAAAAAGTCTCCGCCACTGACCATGCCGAGTAACCAGGGCTCGTCTGGTAACTGGTTGGGCAGCGGTAGATACGCCTTCGCGGTTTCGAATAGTTCGGCGTACGGATTGGAAAGCGACTCGTTGATCCTTCGCGCCTCCAGTAGGCTAGGGATCAAGCTCGTGCGCAAGCGATCGGCTCCCTTGAGCATTGGAGTGTTTGCGACAAGCGCCGGCGAGTCGGTCCAAGGACTGAAAGTCGTCGTCCAATTTTCGGGAACCATGCTTGTCGTCATTGCTTCATCGAAGCCAGCGGCAGTCATGGCTCGGCGAACCTTTTCTAGCACGCGGTCCGCATCGCTACGGTGCGAGGCCGCCATGGGAACCGATACGTCCTCGGGAATCTGGTCGTACCCGTGGATGCGCGCCACTTCTTCAACCAAGTCGATTTCCCGCGTCAGATCTCTCCGCCACGAAGGAGGAACGATCTTGATCGTATCGTTCGCCCCGAGTAATTCGCCGCCCAACGAGGTGAGGATGCGGATGACTTCGTCCCGGTTGATCTCAATTCCCAAGATACGTTGAATCTGGGATAGGCGAAGCACAATGGGCGCCGGAGGCGGCGCCTGGCGGCCGATATCGATCGCCCCATCGGCCAATTCGCCGCCGCATATGTCCAGAATTAGCTCGCAACAACGACGACTGGCCCAGTCTACCCCGGCCGGATTGACGCCGCGCTCAAATCGGTAGGACGAATCACTGAACAATCGCAGAGCGCGGGCGGTGTTGCGGATTGACAGCGGCGCGAACTCGGCGGCTTCGATCAGCAGGTCTGTCGTGTCGGCCGAGACCTCGGTATCGGCGCCGCCCATGACTCCGCCTAATCCTACGGCGCGTTCGGCGTCGGCGATAACGCACATTTCAGATGAGAGCTCATAGGTCTCGTGATTGATAGCCTCGAACTTCTCACCTGCACGAGCGCGGCGAACGATGATTTTTTGTCCGCGAAGTCGTTTCAAGTCGAACGCGTGAAGCGGTTGTCCACATTCCATCAAGACGTAGTTGGTAATGTCGACAACGTTGTTAACGCTCTTCCACGGTTTCTTCTTGTCTCGCTGCGAGGGCCGAGGATCATAGATGGTCCGTAACCGTCGCACCATCCAATCAGGCGTTGGCCCCACCCGCACGCCGCGAATCACGCGGGCCGTGTAGCGATAGCACAAATCGGGGCACTCAACAGCTACGGTCGCCAGATCAGCAATTGAGGCGTTTCCCGCCTTGGGTTGCGGGTTGGGTGTTTGCAGCGGCTTGTCGAACAGAACGGCAATCTCGCGCGCAATCCCTAAGTGTCCCAAGCAATCGGGCCGGTTGCTCGTAATCTCCAAGTCGATCGCCAGATCGTCGCCGACGCTCCATGACTCTTCGTGGTTCAACCCCGCCATAGCCAAACGGTGTTCAGCTTCCTCCGCCGGCATATCCAGGGAGACATAATCTTTGAGCCAGTTCCAGGAGACAATCATAGGATTACGGATTGTGGATTGCGGTTAAATGCACGCCTGCATGCGGTTGGCTCGAGTGACGTTGCTGAGTCGATCGGGACGGCGATGATCCTGCGATCGTGGTCAAACGCCGCCAAGGGGCTTCACGCGGTCTGTGCCGCGTGTGGCAGCCGCACTTGGGCCAGGGCAAGCACCGCCGCTCCAAGGATCAGGGATTGGGGAGACTTTAATTTAGAACTGGTGCAAGAAGCGAACGTCGTTACGGTAAAACTCGCGGATATCGGTAATATGATGGCGACGCATGCAAAGTCGCTCGATTCCTAAACCAAAGGCGAAACCCGTTACCTGCTCGGGATCATACCCAACAGCCTGCAATACATGAGGGTCAACCATTCCGGCTCCGCCAAACTCGGTCCAGTTGCCGTTCCAAAAGTAATCGCACTCGACACTGGGCTCGGTAAACGGGAAGAACGACGGCCGGAAACGGATGTGCACATCAGCCCCCAAGTAGCTGGAGGCGAAAAGCCGCAGCACACTCTTAAGGTCGGCCATCGTCACGTGGCGGTCGACCAGTAGGCCCTCCATTTGGTGAAACATAGGGTAATGCGTCCGATCCACTTCGTCGGGCCGGTAAACGCGTCCCAGGGCAATAATCCGCACGGGCGGAGGCGTGTTCTCCATCACCCGAATTTGCACCGTACTGGTTTGGCTGCGCAGGAGCATTGGCGCCTGCTTTTGCCCGGATCCTACGCTGGCGGTATGCAAATAGAAATTCTCCAGCGGATCACGGGCCGGATGATCGTGCGGAATATTGAGGGCTTCGAAGTTGTGCCGCTCGTCCTCAATCTCCGGGCCATCGGCAACGGAAAATCCGAGCCGGCCCATAATGTCCTTTAGCTCTTCGATCGTCTGCGTAATGGGGTGCAAACGGCCTAACCGTGGCGCGCGGCCCGGAAGTGTCGGATCGAAAACCGGTTCACTTTTGCTAGAGTCGGCCGCGCTTTCAATTCGCAGACGAGCCGCTTCGAACCATTCGTGAATTTGCTGCTTGACTTCGTTGAACCGCATTCCGGCCGCCCGTTTTTCTGCCGGAGGCACGGCGCCGAGTCCCTTCTGCACATCCTTCAACCGGCCGCTCTTGGCGCCCAGAAACTGCACGCGAGCCGCCTCTAACTCATCGGCGTTGGCGGCTGCCGCAAAAGCGCGCTGCGCCGCGGCTGCAAGTTCGTCCAGTTCAGTCAGAAAGTCCGCCATACGGTTCTACGCGCGAACGAGAAGAGACGATAGTTCTCAAGATATGGCGACGTGAAAGTAGGTTCGTCGCCGTCGACTACCGCAAAACGCAAAATGCAAATTGCCAGAGGGAAATTGGCTGGCTAATAGCCAACCAATTCTCCCTAGTGCAATTTGCATTTGTCGGCTTACGGTTGGCGATTTCCCTTACGCCGCCAAGGCGAGTTTCACCTTCTCGACGACGGCGTCAAACGCAGCAGGATCGTGGATCGCCAACTCTGACAGCGTCTTACGGTCCAATTCCAAGCCCGCTTTCTGCAGGCCGTTGATGAACTCGCTGTAGCGCAAGCCGCGCTCGCGGCAGGCGGCGTTGATACGGATGATCCACAAGCGGCGGAACTCTCGCTTGCGGGTCTTACGATGCCGATAGGCGAATACGCCAGCTCGCACCAGCGTTTCTTTCGCCGTGCGATATAGTCGACGGCGACCTCCGACAAATCCTTTGGCCTTCTTTAAAAGACGGCGTTTGGCTTGGCGCCGAGCGGCGCCCTTTGTAGTTCTCATGGCAGTGCGACCTTGTCGCAAAAAGGTGGCGTAACCAGGCCTCTTCGAGCCAACCTCGAAGACGTTCTCTTGCCCGTACGCGTGGCAGATGGGAAAGAGGATACCAAATGTCACAAGGTTGCGATTTGCTAACCTCTACACATTTCGTCATCCTCAAATGCTGTAGCAAGATTGGTGGGGAAAGATTGGCGTTCTCTTGGTTCCGATATCCCCCACCACTTCTGCGTCTATTCCCGTGTGGCAGTTGCTCCCATCGTAGAACTGCAGCGGGAAGTGCTGGCTTAGGCGCTGTGCTTACCAAGCGCAGCCTGGATGCTGCGCTCCATGCACTTGGCGACTGCCGTGGTGCCTCGCAGCATCCGTTTCCGTTTTTGTGTCTTCCGCGAAGCCAAATGGCTGGTGCCGGCCTGCCGATGCATAGCTTTGCCGGTGGCCGTAAGTCGGAACCGCTTCTTGGTTCCCTTGTGGGTCTTTTGCTTAGGCATAACGAAATCGCCTTCGTACTCGCAACCTTCGTTTGCACGCTTCCCGCGAGGGTGAGAAAACAAAGGTAGCGCTGGGAAGTAAACGAGCTAATTTACGCGAAACTAGGACTAAGGAAAAGGGCGGTAGCTGGACAAACGACGATAACCGGTCCGCCCTGGCGTTGATGCCTGCCTATTTACGGGATGCCGGCAAGCCAAGGTTATTCGTCGCGGTGGACCGTGTCGGGGGAGAAGGCCGGCAAGCACACTGCGAGATACTCGGCTCCTCCTGGAGTGCTGTAGCGGACCCACTCGCCTGGGTGTGTAGCGACGGCTTGGCCAGCGGCAACATCGAGCATGCCTCCTTCATACTCGACGCGTAATACACCTGACAAGACGATAGAGAATTCCGTGAATTCCGGACGCTGTCCTGGTTCTTCCCACCCAGGCGGGGATTTCATTCTCGCAATGCTTAGCGACTCGTCTCCCGAATTGACCCTGCCAATAAACTCTTCAATGACTTTCGGCATGTTGCCGGCCGCGGTAATGCGGGTAGGCTGATCGATACGTTTAGGCATACGGTCGCGCCTTTCCTTCCAACACGCTTGGCGATTCATCGGAAGGGAATATGGCTTCCGATGAACTATCCAGGCCATCAATTAAGAAACGGAGAGAACGCAGTATAGCAAGTCCACTGCGTTCTCTCCGACTTGTGGCTCGGTCGAGTTGGCTTATTGGTTACCGAATTGCTGTTTGGACAGGACGTCCGCTGTAATACACGGCAGGTCGACCATCCACCTTCTTTAGGGCTGAACGTGTTTTCGGTGATACGTTGCGGGTGGTCGGGCCGGGAAGTTGCGGTGGCGCCGGCGCTTCGTCTCCTTCGTCGATTACTTCGGGAGGGACGCTGGGAGCAGGTTCAGCTAGTGTCGGTCCCTTAAAGACGGTTCCTTCACTGTAATGGCCTTCGATGATTTGACCATCATAGGGGCCTTCATGGATTGCTCCTGCCGGGTGGTTGCCGCACCCGCACGCTTCTAGGTCAGCGCGGTGTCCCCATAGGCCTCGCCAACTGGTTGGGCAAGCTGAGGCGCGCGGAGGGCTGCAGGGGCGCGGACCAATCCAGTTGCCGTAATGGTCGCACGGATCGCAAGCTTTGGGAGGATCGTTGATCCACGGATGCACGTAGAATTCGCCGCATCCTGAGTCGCATACGCTTGCGCCCGCCAAGTAGCTAAGTAAACCTCGGCTGCCATGATGCTTGGGGCACGGGCCGTTAGTTCCACAGGAGGAACAGGCGGGAGCGCACGCCGGTTCGCAGGGGGCCGCCGCGACAATATCATGCGGGCCATAGTCGCCGCAGTAGCGCGGGCCACAGCAGCACCCTGCCATTCCCAAAACGCAACACCAGGCGACGGTGAGACCGGCAAATCCTTGCATTTTCATTGTGGAGTTTCCTCTCCCCAAGACTAAAGCCACTCACCACAACGTATCGGCCATTACGACCGTCAAAATCGAGAAAATCGCCGTGATCGGCAAGGTTTCGCTCAACCGGCAGGGCGTGTTGCCTTGAGGGGGAACGAGTAAGATAAGGTGTTTCGATTTCCTTCCCTGATCAGTTGCACATCGGCCATGAAACGAATCGGAATTCTCACCGCAGGGGGAGATACACCCGCTTTGAACGCAACGTTGCATGGGGCGGTCGTGCGGGCCAATCAGCTCAAGATTGAGGTGATCGGGCTGATGCAGGGCTTTAACGCCTTGTTTCATCCACAAACGCCACACGTACACCTCAATCCCTTATTCGGTGAAATTCCCGAGTTGGATCCTACCCGTGGGGGGACAATTCTGGGCGCCTCGCGAGACTACATCAACGCCGAAGACCAGGAAGTGCTAGACAGGATTGCCCAACGTCTAAAGGATTTGCAACTCGACGGGTTAGTATGCGTCGGTGGCGATGGCACAATGAACGGGCTTCAACCGTTGTGCGACATGATCCCCACCGTGCTGGCACCGAAAACTATCGATAATGACCTCGGGCTGAACTACCCGCACGAGGCTGACCATTGGGTGCGGGAGCAGGCGGACGGCGAATCCGGTTATCATTATCATCGCCTTGAGACGCCCCATACGTTTGACCTGGAGCAAATGGTCAACTATGCAACCCCCGGCTATGCGACCGCGGTGTTTGTGTCGACTATGGGCGCCGGCCGAATTCGCACCACGGCCGAGAGTCATCGCCGTGTGGCGATTATCGAAGTTATGGGACGCCATTCCGGCTATATTGCGTTGGGCACCGCATACGGTCAGCCTGACCTAATTCTCCTACCGGAGTCTCCAATTCAGACGGAACGGTTAGCGGAACGGGTGAAAGAGATCTATACCCTGCAACAAAACGTGGTGATCGTTTGCGGCGAAGGCATTGTGGACGAGACAGGCCATGTCTTAGGCTCCTCGCAGCGGTCGACCGATCCGGCCGGGAACATTGTGCTCAGCGGTGCAGCGGAAGCCCTACGGCAGATCCTGATCGAAAAAATCGGCGATGAGTTCTTTCGCACTCATGGGCGGAATGAGTCGGCCGCTTCCGCGATCTTTACCCGTAAAGTCGGCCATACACAGAGGGGCGGGCGCCCGGTACAGTTCGATCGTTTTCACGCGGCGCAGCTTGGCGGCAAAGCCGTGGAAATGCTGGTGGAAGGCCAAAATAATTGTGTCGCCACGCTCCAATGGAGCCGTGCGGAAGGCTTCTACGTGGATAGTTACAGCGGCCAAATGTTCCGCGATCAGTGGGGAAAGATTCACGCCCGGAATGTCCACCCCGCGATGTATGATGCTGAGCTGATGCAACCTTCCCCGTTGGGGATTGAGTACCTGCTGCCGATCTTCACGACAGCGATCGGAGCGGACGACGTAGAGTATATACGACAGACGCTGTTTGATTCGGGCAACTTGTACCGCCGCTACCACTCGGTCAACGTGGACTTGCGCAAACGGGTCCGCTATTTGGGCTCTTAGCCGTCGGCGAATCGCATCGGTCGAGTGAGATGCAGATGCTTTCTCATTTCAGCAGTGGCAAGGCGGTTCCCACACACGTGTCTTATTCCATAAGACAGGTTGTGCGGTTCGTGCATCGCTTGTGCGTCTAGAGGTGGAGAGGCGATCCGGTCGTGTTTGATTCACTCGAACGCGAGGCGTCGCAGTTCTATCTGGCAACTCGCCATCGGAATCAGCGAACCGAAAGCGGTTAAGCTTATTGAAGCGGGATCAACGCGCGGTGTGCTCTTGCGGGACTGCGGCGCTGCCTGCCCAGCCCCATGAGACGTACCGCCGCGGTGATGTTCGTGACGAAACTAAGACGCTGCCTTCCTTTGTGATGTCACTTGCGGGACGATAGCGCGTCGTTTGCGTGGCGCGGCCGCGCGTTAGCGGGAAACGTCTTAGGACACATGCGCAATGAGATGTATATTTCGCCATTGGCCGTCTGCACTGCGAATATCTGCTGATCTCATATTATCAGCGGTGCTAGCTAACGCGACCTCCGCATTACAACGAGGCTGTGGCCGTGAATAGTGAGAATGTGGTCTGCTCATCGCCGCGGGAGCATGTCGCCCACATTTGTTTGGGAGGTAGCGATGGTGGCAGTCATCGTGATCGGATTTCCCTGCCTCGGGATCGAGGCTCGACCACAGCGGTGCTTTGCCAAGTGTTGCGCTGGGGCTGACGAGCGACGAAGGTGTATTCACCCGTCACGTTCTCGTTGACGGCTGTTTAATGGTCGGGCGTTCCGATGAGGCCCATGTGCCGCTGCGTTACCCGCATGTCTTGAAGGTCGATTGTTAATGTCTGCCGATGGTCTAACCTTCGCGTGGGCCGGTGAGGTTGTCGATCAATGAATGCGAGTCGACGTATGGTGCGGGCCTTCTACCTGTTTCCCTATTTCTTGTTGGTTATTACCCGCGATAAAGATTTGGCGGACCTAGTCTTACATGATTTTCAATGCGGCGGCCCAGCGAACGCGTCGCTTCGTGTGATGCGCGGCGCCGCCCGCCTACTTTTGCGCTCGTTCAAAGAACGCTGTTTATGGCCGCCGCCTTCGACCTCTGCTTGGCGACCCGCAGGGAGAATTGTTCTGAGATATTCGCTATCATGTCTAAGTAGAAGGCGCCCCTACGTTCGAGCCTGCTCAATTTCTGGCAGGGTATCATGCAGGGCAGCAACGCTCCGGTAGTAGCTGGCTTTCCGATTGAGGCGAAGTTCAACCCCTTCAACTTACCTCACTTCATGCAGCGTTTACATTGTCCCGACTGTTCTTTTGCGGCTGAGTGCGACGCTTCGGAGATGTTGCGCTGGCTGCAAAATGCGGGAATGCTGCGGCGTGCGAAAGATCCAGACGCGTCATTGATTGAGGAATTGTTCTTGCAGACGGCGGATCGTTTTCGCTGTCCTGCATGCGGCCGCATGGGGCTAATCGTGGAAGAAGTCAAGGATGACTGGAATGACGAGGCATGGGGCATGGCGCGAACATGCGTTCGGTGCCGAAAGCCAATTTCCCGGGAGCGGCTCGAGATCTTCCCCAATGCGACTTTATGCGCTGCGTGCCAAAATGCTTCGGAAGCGGACGAGGACGAAACGCCTGAGTATTGCCCGCGTTGCGGCTCAATCATGACGCTCCGCACCACGGGCGCAGGCGGCGTCCAACGCTATGCATTGGTTTGTCCCCAATGTCGTCGCTAGAGCCTTGTAAAACAGCTTCTTTGTTGCGCGACGGCTCCTGAGACTTTTCCGCCATCGGCCACGCGCGCAAGATGGCGCCAAGGAAAGCGACGCCTGATATGCGTGTCTGTAGTTTGCCCGGCGCGACGGCGCGCTGTACGACGCGAGTTAGTTGATGGCGGTTCCCACCTTAACACTTACCGTATGGAAGCGGTTGGCGCAGAAAGTGTGTTTGAGTTCGGTGTCCAAGTTGGCTGCGACCATGGCGCAGGCTCAGGAGTAGGCGATGGAACGGAAATCGACGTGATAGGCTGCGTGGAGGCCGAAAACGAGGCCTGCTGCACTCCTGACGATGCCTGGGGCCTATGCGTCGCTGACGCTTGCGAAACGCCACTGTCCGTCAGGGCGGATTGGATGCGCGCTGGCCCATCGCTCACACTGGCGATTAATGGGTCTGATTGTTCGATCGTCGGCAAACGCCGTGGGCCTACGGGGCCTGGTAACGTTGCGACTCGGGTTTCCTGCAAACGCGGGCGTAGATTGCGGGGCCGCAGAGCGCGCCGGCGTTCGGCCAGTTGGCTTAACGCATCGGCGGCGGGAAGCAGCGTAGGATCAAGAGCCAAAGCGCGGTGATATTCCTGCTCTGCCTGCTCCAACTCGCCTAGCATGGCGTAGACGTAAGCAAGATTGGCGTGGGCTTGGGCTTCAGTCCCGACCCGGCGGAATTCGTTCAGGCATTCACCAAAACGCCCTTGCTCACCGAGAACCAAGGCTAAATTGGTGCGAGCCGTACGGCTCGTAGGCGATAGCTCTAGCGCCTGCCGTAATCGTTCTTCAGCTTCGTCCAGTCGATCTTGCAGATAGGCAAGATAGCCCAAATCGGTTAAGAGTTCGGCGCTGGGCTCGCCTGCCGCAAGGGCCTTTTGGAAATGCTCTTCGGCTTTATCGAACTGGCGACGTTTTGCCGCGATTACACCGAGACGATGATGCGCAACCACATTGTGAGGATCGTTACGTAAGACGGCTTCGTAGACTAAGCGCGCGCTTTCCACCTGGCCATGACGCTCGTTCAATCGGGCTAAGCTCAACGGCGAGTCGAAATTGGTGGCCGCCGTCGCTCCCAGCTTTTGCTGATTCCGCCAGGGCAGCTTTTCCGTAAACGTAGCGCAGCCGGAGCCCGCCGCCACAGCGCCTATGCATATTGTCAATAACAGCCTTCGCCAACGCGTGGTGGGCACCATCTTAAGTCCTTCAGGTCACAAGCGGTAGGAAGGCGGTGGAACTCGTTCGTTGTTGCAACAGCCGATGCCGCTTGGCGACGCATAAATTGCCAGCTACCGGATAATGCGGCCTAGAAAAATCCGCCAACGCCGCCAAACCCGCTAAAACCACCAAATCCGCCTAAACCGCCTCCGAAGCCTCCGTATCCGGCGCCATTTCCGCCCCACATGCCACGATAGTAGGCCCGTTCGGCTTCTTCCGATGTGAGTGGCTGGGCGAAAGAGGGCGCCACCACGACGCGTTCCTCGGCGTCGGGAACTCCTAAACGGACCAAAGCTCGCACCACCGCCTCACGGCGCCGAAGGTCCAGGTCTGGGTTGAAATGCACGGGATAATGAAATTCGGTTTCAGTCCGAGCCGAAGTTTGGCTACGTTCAATCACAACGGGCCACGGCGCGCCCTGTTTCAGTTCTTCGGCGATGCGCTTCACGTGATCCTCGCCATATTCGTTCAGCCGTACGCCGCCCACGTTCACGCCATCGACAACGTCATTCAACTGAAACTCGTGCTGATAGATCACGAATTTGGCGGCTTCAGCGTTTTCCTCTTGGGCGCGATTGATCTCGTCGATCTCCGCGCCCAATATGGGTGGCGCGGGCGGATTGTAGAACGCTGCAATGCGTTCTCGATTTACGCAACCGGCAGCCGTTAACGCGGTGAGTAACCCGATTCCAAGACGCCGTTTTCGGGACAACATGGAGTGTTCCTTCACTTGACTCGTGATCCGTTTTCGCGTCGCTGGCTGGGTCTGCGACGCAACGTTTACTTGCTCGCGCCACGACCTCTTGGCAGTGGAGCGAGGTTAGCTAATCCGAAAATCCGTGAGGGCTGCACAAATAAGCGTCTTGGTGCGCATCGAACGACGCATCCAACTTGTAGCCCCGCCGAGCGTCGCGGCGAGCCTTCGCCCATGCTTCCTGACGTTGGCGCCGATGCTCCGGCCAGATCGTGCTGCGATGATGAAAGTTCGGATCGCCCTCGATTCGGTAGTGGAAGAAGAAATCCCAATCGGTGGGTTCGGTTACCGTCATACCTGGTAATACAAACGGGCAACGATCGCTTTCCAGGGGATGCACCAGTTCGGGGCTGACAAGCACTACCAGTTCGGTTTCGCCTCGTCGCACTTGTTGGTCGCTAAACAAACCTCCGATCAGCGGCAGGTCGCCGAGAAACGGCACGCGGGTGCGCTCGCCGTGTTGCTCATCCTGAATTAAGCCGGCGATCGCCAGCCATTGCCCCTCACGCAGGTCAACCGTGGTGCTCACCGCGCGTGTATCGAGGCCAGGGATTCCGTCAACGGAATTGTTGTTGTTGATCGAGCTGAAGGAAGGCGTGACATGCAAGCGGATACGGTCTTTGTCGAGCACGGTGGGCGTAAACGCCAGTTGCGTTCCGAAGCCGCGGAACGTGGTGGTGGCGGCTCCAATGCCGTCAATACCGACGGCGGTAGGAACTGCAAACTCGCCGCCCGCAATGAATGTGGCCGTATGGCCGCTCAAGGTGACTAACGTCGGCTCGGCAAGGATCTTGCCATTGCCGTTGCTAGCGAAGGCCTTAACAAAAAGCTCGTAGTCGCCCTCATCGAGGATCGCAGCCAAATTTGCGCCTTGGCTGATCAAGCTGCGAATGTTCAAGCTGTCTTCGAGCACGCCGAAATTAACACCCAGTTCACGGAGCGCTGTACGGCTTAACTCGGCGATGCGCACTTTCAGCATCACTTGGTGTTCGCCGGGCACAGTGAGCATGTTCACGATCGTCATTTGCGGCATATCCTCGGCGCCCGGGATGCGGGCCGCCGGGCCGCTTACGGCTGGGTTTAGGCCGAGAAGACCACCGCCGAAGCCTTCAGCAAAACCACCCGAAGTTCCTCGCAATACTGCAAGGATCTGAGCTGCTTCTTCCGCATCGCGTGCTTGGCCGCGGACGATCAATTTATCGAGGACCGGGATCAACTGCACCTGGCTGTTAGGAAACAGTTCGTTGATGCGATCCTGCAGGAGTGCATATTCGATTTCGGCTCGTTCCTGTTCGGCCTGATCAGGCGCCACACGCACTAGGTAGCGAATCAGCGACTCCGGTTCGCCGGGCAGTGAAAACCACAGCGTAAGCGTGGTTTCGCCGCTCTTTCGTCCAATGAACTCAAACTCGGTCGGGCTGAATTGATTGACTTCCAACACCGTAGCGTCAGTAATTGCGACGCGGGTGACCGGCAACCGAGTCCGCACGATCTTGGACCGCGTAGGATGCAGATGAAACACCATTTGCGGATCAATAACCTCGCCAACAAGTTGCGCCTCGCGTTGGCGCACTTCGGGCGGAGGATTGCGCAGGTCTTCTTCCAGCGGCCCCCCCGGTCGCGCCGGCGCAATCGGGCCGGCGGGCCCAATAGGTGGGGTTCCAGGCCTTGGAGGAAGCGGCAATGGCTCTTGCGCCGACGCGATCACGCAGGTGAACCAGGCGAACGCCGACAGCCATCCCATGTGTTTGGCGCATAGGCGCGCTGGCTTGCGAGGTACGTCGTATCGGTCATCCATCGCAGCGTGCGGTTTCTATCAAGTGGAAAACGTAAACAGCGAGGCGTTGCGGAATAGCGCACCGAAAAGGCAGCACAACCCGACTCACCATTATCCTTGTCAAAATCGGTTACTGCGCATTAGGAACTTGAAACGAAGATAACGATAAGTTCCCACCAATCTGCCGGTGTGGAGCCTCTAGGATTCATTGTGCGGTTTCGTTTGCGGAGAAGGCAGCGCTTTGCCGAAGATCGGAATACGTTGTTCCCTCGTTACGTACCGCAGAATAAGGTGGGCGTATGAACCGGCTTTCTTGGACTTTGGCGGCGCTGGGGCTGACCATCCTCATGGATAGCTATGTCTATAGTGAAAGCACTGGACTTTCTCCCTTGCGTGCGCGCGTAGGTCACTCAACCGCTGCTGCTCCGTGGAAAGTTTGCCCGCCGGCAGATGCGGCCCAGGCGGAGTTTTACGTTGCCCCGCCTATTCGCCCACACCACGCGCCGGGGGACCTTTACCCGCATACTCCCTATGTGGCTCATCCGCACTTCTATTACTACTTCCGGCCGTACAACTGGTATCACATTCCTGCACAGCAAGAGAGCGTCATGAGTTACGGCGGCGACCCACGGCATCCCTATGCGAAT
>CAYWIS010000036.1:6372-36165 GCA_964458385.1 uncultured Pirellulaceae bacterium | reverse complement strand
AACCCTGCCTTATTGCTGGGAACAGCAAGGGTCTGGCGGGGATTGGCGCGGCCGTCGGGTTGCACCGCGGCCGCTTCGCCTCCCCAGATTAGTTTCGCTCCGCTAAGGCCAAAGTGGCGCCATCGCCGCAAGGTGTGGGGTGAGGGAGAGCCGTCGTATTGAACATCCCATCCCTCCATAGGATGAATGCACCACCGGTTCCCAACGCGGTATCCTCCGATCGTCAACTCCGCCGCCATAGGCGAACCTTGGGCGGCCGTCAGAATGCTGTCATCAATGGGCAAATCAAGTTCTAATTGCTCCAACCGTTGACGCAGCGCTTCCACGGTCTTGAGTTGGGCGACCTTGGGATACTTTTCCGTCATGCGGCTTGATGCTCCATGAAACCGGCAGGGCGGCAGGGTAGCGCCGAACCCAGCGAATGGCTTACTTTTGCACAGGGCGGAGGGGGCTATGAGCGAGGCGGAACTTCTTGGGGCCCACCCCGGATACGAAGTTAATGGTTGCGGTGCGTTTTGCGCCGCTGCCGCTCAGCGCAGCGACTTTGCCCAGCCCATATTCTGGATGCACGACGGCCATACCCAGGTGAAACGCTTCGGGCGGGATCTTATCCGGCTGGCGTTCGCCAGATTGGTCGCTTGGCAGCATGTCGGCAGCCGTCGTCAGCAAGGGCGCAGAGGACGAGGAGATTTTGACCTCGGGCGTGGGCGTCTCCTCCTGTAATTGGATGGCGGGCTCTTCAAAGCCCAGGTCGTACGATGCGAAAGACTCGTCCCAATCGGGCTCAATGTAGCGAGAAATGGGAATTTCGGTCACATCCATCTCGTCGCGCGGCAATTCCATAAGAAACTGGCTCGCGATGGTCGGATACCGTTGCCCGCGGAAGGTGCGGTACGATGCCATGCTCAAGTTCAGTTCTTCTTCCGCGCGCGTAATGCCGACGAAGAACAATCGCCGCTCCTCTTCCAACTTTAGTTCATCGTCGCGATTCAATTCGTGCGGAAGCAGGCCTTCTTCGATCGCCGTGATGAAAACCACCGGGAATTCCAGCCCCTTGCCAGCATGAAGTGTAAGCAAGGTGACTTTATCGGTCGAAGACTCGAAGGCGTCGATGTCGTTTACCAGCGATGCTTGTTCGAGAAACGCTTCCAACGGCGAATCTTCTTCGGGATGCCGTTCGTCGAATTCGCGCGCGGCGGTAATCAGTTCTTCAATATTCGCCAACCGCTCTTGATCGTCGGCCGAATCGGATTCCTGGAGCAAAGCATGGTAGCCGCTCCGCGTAAGAACTTGCCCGAGGATTTCCTCAACTGGCTGCATCGCGTACCGGGCTAGTTCGTCGTATAGGGCGACGAACTGCTTGAGTCCTTTCGCCATCGCGGGGCGAATGGCGGAGATTTCATCGCATCGCCGGGCCGCCTCCAAACGCGACAGACGATGGGTTTGTGCAAACTCGCTGAGTCGGGCTAAGGTCGTTTTCCCAATGCCACGCGGCGGCAAGTTCACAATGCGCAGAAATGCCACGTCGTCTTGGGGATTATTCAGTAACTGCAAGTACGCGACAACATCTTTGATTTCTTTGCGTTGGTAAAACTCGACGCCGTTAACAATCTGATACGGGACTCCATGCTCTCGAAACGCCTCTTCGAGCGTTCGCGATAGAGCGTTGGTGCGGTAGAAGACGGCGAAATCGCGCGGCCGGCGACGCCCCGAGTGCAGAGCCGAGGCGATTTGCGCCACGATTCCTTCCGCCTCATCGCGGTGCGTGGGATAGACGGTTAACCTAACGGGCGCGCCCTCGTCGTTGTCGGTGAAGAGGGCTTTTTTCTTGCGATGTTTGTTATGGGAAATGAGCGT
The DNA here is from genome assembly GCA_964458385.1 of uncultured Pirellulaceae bacterium. Taxonomy (GTDB): domain Bacteria; phylum Planctomycetota; class Planctomycetia; order Pirellulales; family Pirellulaceae; genus JAHWKS01. Next base: position 34,308 of record CAYWIS010000036.1, on the reverse strand, counting down.
GTCGGCGACACGCAAGATCGCCTTGGTGCTACGGTAGTTTTGCTCCAGGCGAACGACTTTAACGTTCGGAAAATCCTTCTCAAACTCCAGGATGTTCTTCAAATTGGCGCCGCGCCAGCCATAAATGGACTGATCGGGATCGCCCGTCACGGCCAGGTTCGGGTGGTCGATCGACAGAGCGCGGACGATGGCGTACTGCGCTAAGTTCGTATCTTGATACTCGTCCACCAGGATAAAGCGAAATCGCTCGTCCAATCGTGCGCGAAGTTCTGGGTTCTCGCGCAGCAACACCGCAACATGCAGCAGCAGATCGTCAAAGTCGACCGCGTTGGACGCGAGCAAGCGGCGTTGGTAAACGGGGTACGCCTTGGCTACAACGGCCCCCAATGGATTCCCGGGCCTCGGCTGGTATTGGTCTGGCAGAATCAACTCGTTCTTGGCCCAACTAATCGCCTCCGCGATTCGGTCCGGGGTAAAGTGCGCTAAGTCCAAATTGGCTTCCTCTAACGCCAACCGCAGGGCTTTTGCGCTGTTATCCGTGTCATAGATCGTGTAATTCTCGCTAAGTCCCACGTAGGGCGCATACTGTCGCAGCAGCCTCGCACAGAAGCGGTGGAAGGTTCCAATCCATACCGGTTTCTGTGGCGCAAGACGATCTAGGCGGAACCGCATTTCGTCGGCCGCCTTGTTGGTAAATGTAAGGGCCAGGATTTGCGAAGGCGACACCCCCTGATGTAAGAGGTACGCAACACGATGCGTGACAACGCGGGTCTTACCGCTCCCCGGGCCTGCGAGAATCAGCAGCGGTCCTTCGACGTGCTCAACCGCTTCTCGTTGGGCGGGGGTGAGCGACTGTAGCGCATTAGCAAACGAATCATCCATGGGAGCCAGACCGACAAGGGCGTCGGAGAATAGTTGCTTCCTTGATTGCGGTAAGATGCGCCCGTTGTCCGGACGCTCAGGGGGGCACGTCGCTGGAAATTGTGGTTGCTGCGCTTGTGGGGCGATCCGCCTTGGGCGTGCGGTCCCCCAAACGCATCCAACCGGCGACGCAAATCAGAAGAATCGTCAACACGACATTGATGTTGAGCCACAACGACGTCTTTTGTCGAAACCGCTCGGCTGCTTCGCTCCGGCCGGCTAACAGGCTGGCGATATAGATAATTCCCAGGGCGAGCAGAACCTTGGCTCCTAGAGCCCCGTGATAGGCGCCTTCTAGTTGGTACTCCTGAACGATCAGAACCGTATTCACAATCCCGCTTAACAGGAGCAGGCCTGCTGAAATACCTACCCACATGGCCCAACGCCGGCGGATCGCTTCAAAGACCCGGTTGCGATCGTCATCCCCGAGGGCGGTCAGCGATGGCCAAAGCGTGAATCGCATCAACAACACGCCCCCAAGCAGAATGACGGCGGGAAAAATGTGAAGCCAGCGAAACACAAGCCGTATGAATTCCATGAGCCGATTCCTGGTGTGCGATCGAGGTAGGCAGCAACGTGCGAGATAGGACGTGTGATCGTTGCGCCGCGGCTGGCAACAAGGCCAGCCGAGGACGCTTGGGGGAGTCGTGGTTTGTTAGTTTGAGTTGATCGTAAGGGCCACAACGTCAATTGTCTAGGCTGCGCCCCATGGGCGCCCTTGCCTTCGCTAACAGGGAAAAACTTGGCTTAAGCGTTCTTCGAGGATGAATGAGGGGGGATGAAACCGTGCGGTTACCCGAGCTTTCTGGCTATTGGCCTCATGCATATTGGCCCAACGTTTGCTCTTACCGTTGTGGAATGGTCGAGAAGTCGCAACTCGTGTCTATCTGAGGCCTTGTGCATGTCTACCGTTGTTCAACCGGAAGTAGTCGTTTCCTGTTGGGGAAAGCCCCGTTCTTTGGGGATCATGTTGGGCGAAGGTTTGCGCGAACATATCATTGCGGCTCGGCAGACGCTGTACGGATTCGATGGCTTTCGCTGCCTTCAGCCTTGGTGGTTACCTTATCCGGCCTATCTTTATTGGGCGGAGTATCAAGCCCGTAACATGCTGGAGCAGCCCGTAACCCTGGCTTACCCCGAGTTGGCGGAGCAAATTACGGGAATGGCTGAAGGCGCTGGGGTGAGTATCAACTCATTGTATTTGTTTCAGGCCTTGGAGTCGGCGATGACGGGATTGGATGCTTGCTGCGCGCCGATCGCACCCAGTTTTGCCGCGTGCACCGCCGTTGCCGTACGGGGAACGCGCACAGCGGACCATCGGCCGGTCATCGCTCACAATTTCGATAACGTGGAGGACGTTCGGCCGTTGTACGTGCTACGAGAACGCCACGGCGCTGGTCAGTATCGAAGTTTGGAGTTCACGGTGGCGCCTCTTTGCGGCGCGATTGACGGAGTGAATGAAAAAGGGCTGTGCATTACCTACGACTACGGCTTTACTACCTCTCCAGGCCCGCCGGCGCCCTCGGTCTCGATGGCGATTTCCGAAGCACTAGGACGCTGTGGGTCGGTTTCCGAAGCCATCTCGGCCATTTCGCGTTGGCCGCGTTGTGGTGGCGCCTTGTTGATGCTTGCCGATCCATCGGGTGACATCGCTGCATTGGAATTGGCAGGCGATCGCGCGCACGCTCGCCGTCCCCAGGCCGAGGCGGATTGGCTTTTCCACAGCAATGCGTACCATTCCGCAGAGTTGAAAGAGGTGGAAGCGCCGGCCGAAACATACTACAGCGACGCGGCTCCCGAGTTGCTGCGTGGCCGCCGTGTTATGGAGTCACCCGAGCGCCGCGACGCGCGCCTTGGCGAACTCTTGGTTCCGGTTCGCCGCATGACGCCCGATGACTTGGCCCATCTCATGGCCGACCATGGACCGCACGACGCGCCGGATGACGGTACGGTCTGCATGCACAGCGATTATTGGAGCACCACGGCTTGTCTTCAGTGGTTTCCTGCGGATCGGAAAGTGCGCATCGCCTACGGTCATGCCTGTCAGGCGGAATATCGCGAATTCAGCCTGTAATACGAGCCGCTCCTACGCGCACTTGTGGGTGCGCCGACGGTTCGCGATGAGGGCCTACATGGCCCTAAGCTCGAGACAGGGCCAATGCGTGTTGCAAGGCTTCGTCTTTTGTCTGGATGCGCTTTTCCAACTGGGCGTCGCGCACCGCTTCGAGCAAAACCTGAAACTGAGGACCCGGCGACAAACCGGCGTGGATCAAATCGACTCCCGTGATCAACGGTGGCGGATTGAGCTCCTCGGGCGGCAATGACAGGAGTTGCCGGCAGTGGTCAATCTCCTCGGTTGTTTGGTCTTCTACGCGGGCAACGGCTTCGGCCAAGGTCAATAAGTCGAGGATGTAGCGGTGAATCAGGATGCGTTGGAGCCGCGGCCACGGCAGTTGCCGGGCCTTTCGGATCAAGGTCTCGTGGCGGCGCGCCCAGGCGGCGCGCGCGATCTCGTCGGTCGATAGCCGCCACCTTCCGCCGACCGTATCAATCAACTTGTCGTTTGGATCGTCACGGTCGCCCAATTCTCGCACAAGCGCCGCCAACGCCACGGGGAACGATGGCTCCCGCAGCGTTTCGAGGACACGAAGCGTTCGTTCCCAGGCGGTTAAAGCGGTATCGGGTCGCCCGACTTCTTCATCCAAGGCAAAACCGCGGGCTTCGGGAAGGATGACCTCCAGTAGATTCGACTCGCGAAGCAGCGCAACCGCCCTTGCCCGCTGCGGGTGCGGCAACATCTTGCGCATTTCGTCGGCAATGCGCTCGGCGCTCACGATCACGATTTCGTTGGCCAGTCGTTGTATTGCGGCAAACGTATCGGGGTCAATCTGGAAGTTGTAGGTCGCCGCAAACCGAATAGCCCGCAACATGCGGAGTTTATCTTCGTCAAAACGAGCTTCCGGGTCGCCAATCGCGCGCACGATGCCGTTCCGCAGGTCGTCCTGACCTCCTACGTAATCAATGACGCGCTCCTCGAGCGGATCAAAAAATAAACCATTGATGGTGAAGTCACGTCGCTGGGCGTCCTGCTCGGCCGTGCTAAAGGTAACGTTGTCTGGATGTCGGCCGTCGCTGTAAACGCCGTCCTGGCGGAATGTGGCCACCTCGACACGGAGCCGGCGTGGCCCGAGGACAGCCACAACTCCAAAGGACGCTCCAATGCGGAGCGTGCGCCGTTCGCCAAAAAGGGAGCAGACTTCGTCGGGGGTGGCGTTGGTGGCCACGTCGTAATCTTTGGGTTCCAGGCCCAACAGCCAGTCGCGAACACACCCGCCCGCCCATAACGCTTCGTAACCCGCCTGACGCAGGCGACGAACGATTTCGGTTGCAAACTCGCGCAAGTTGGGGGGGGAATCAGATCGCATTACATTGCTCAAATACACAGAAGCCAACGAGACGAGCCCACACGGCCCACTTAGGAAACGAATCGCATCGTGGCGACGCAAGTGATCGCGGGCTAGACGTTCCCAGCCGTCAGCGATACCCTACCCGTAGCGACTGTATCATACTGCAAGTTGCACGACCGGCTCGAGGAGAGGAACAACCCCATGTGCGACGCCGACGAACTTCCCTTGGAAATCGATGTGCGTTCCGTCCAGCAACTTCGCGAGTCCGGAGCAGACTTCGTGTTGCTGGATGTAAGGGAACAGGATGAATACGATCTGGTTCACATTGAAGGCGTCCAATTCCTGCCCATGAGCCAAATCCAAGCTCGCATCGATGAATTAACTCCCCTGCGTGAAAAGCACGTTGTGGTGCATTGTCACCACGGCGGCCGGAGCGATCGCGTGGCGCGGTGGCTCCGCAATCAGGGATTTCGCCGGGCGCAGAACATGGTGGGCGGCATCGATGCTTGGGCGGTCGAGGTCGATCCTTCGCTGCCGCGGTATTAGGCGGTGGCTGTGCAGAAGGGGACCGTCGCCACGGATCAGCGTTCCTCGGTGGAAAATGGGCGAATTGTCCCCGCGCCAAGCATGGTGTTGCCAGAATATGGCGCCGGTCGTAAGCTAGGCGTTTTACGGAGAGTCTACCCGGCTTTACGGAAGATTGAAAAGGAGTCGTCTGGTGCTGATTTCCGCCTCGACCGCCTGTTTTCCTGATCTATCGCTCGCCGAGGCGATTGACAGGCTTGTCGATTTGGAGTTTTCCAACGTCGAAATTGCGCTGCACGAGCGCCTGAACCAACTGAAGCCATCGGCCGTGGCTGCCGATCTGGAAGGCGCTATCATCGCATGCCGCGACACGCATCGTCTGGGGGTGACCGCCTACGAAGTGGAGATCGAGGCGGAAGGAGAGGAGTACTACGAGCAGTTCCGCGCTTGCTGCCGATTGGCCAAGGCGACCAAGGTGGTAACCATTACGGTTCCTTCGGCGGAATTGGGCACCCCGTTCAACGAAGAGGTGGAGCGGCTTCGCAAACTGGTTGGCATTGCCGGATTGGAAGGCGTGCGCGTCGGCATTCGCAGTCAGGTCGGACGCCTGTCGGAGGATCCAGACACCGTGACCGTTCTATGCAATAACGTCGATGGACTGGGGCTGACACTGGATCCGAGCCATTACATCTGCCGCCCGGAAGGAAAACCGGTCAAATACGAGAAGCTCATTAAGTATGTGTATCACGTCCACCTGCGCGATAGCCGTAAGGATCAACTGCAGGTGCGCGTGGGGCAGGGGCTGATCGAATACGGCAAGATTATCTCACTGCTGGAGAACGTGGGCTATAACCGCGCCCTGAGCGTCTACATCACGCCGATGGAAGACGTTGATCATAATTCGGAGCTACGCAAACTGCGGCTTTTGCTGGAGAGTTTGCTGTAGTCTACCGGCCGAGACAGTAGAGCGACTTGCGCCCGCGCAAATACAGCCGACCGTCGCTAATCGCGGGCGAGGCGAGCGTCTCGTCTTCGAGTCGATTGTCGGCCAACTTGTCAAATCGCGAAGTAGCCGAAACGACGGTGCATCGCCCCTCGGTATTGAGGAAGTAGATGCGCCCGTCGGCCGCCACCGGCGAGGCTTTGTAACTGCCCGGCAAACGCTCTTTCCACTTGAGATGTCCGGTAAGAGCGTCAAAACAACGTGCAATGCCATCGTCGGTCACCGTGAATAGCCACTGGTCCCAAAGCACGGGGCAGCAGGTGTCGGGGGTTCCCGATTCATGCTTCCACACAATATCGCGGTAAGTTAGCTCTCCGCGGCCGCCAATGCGAACAGCAACGAGCGGTCCCCGCATGCCTTGCGTCGCGTAAATCATGCCGTGGCCAAAGGTCGGACTGGTAACGGTGCGCCCTCCCACCAGACCATTGAGCCACCATAGTCGTTCGCCGCTTGCCGGGGCGTATGCGTCGAGCGTATTGCCGCCCATGATGATCAGCTGGGGAGTATTGTCTTGGTGGATCAATAGAGGCGTTGTATAGGCGTCGCCTTGTTCGGCGGAAGCGCCGGTGAGTCGTTGCGTCTTCCAACGCACCTCGCCGGTACGGGCGTCATGAGCGACAAGGTAGCTCTCGACCGGTTGCTCTTGAATATCCGCCAGCGAATCTTGCATGCATACGGAAATCACCAGTCCGTCAAAGAGAACGGGGCTATTGGCGTGTCCCCACCAGATGGTGTATTCGCCGAAATCTTCTTGAAGATTGCGTTTCCATAATTGCCGCCCATCGTAGGCATAGGCGGCTAGGTCGCCGTTGCCGAAGTGGGCGATCACCACTTCGCCGTCGGTAACGGGGGAGGGACTGGCGAGATTATGGAGGCGATGGAACTTCTGCCGCGATCGCGGCGGCGCTTCGCGCGCCGCGGTTCCCTGACCCACTTCACGTGTCCAGACAATATTTCCTTGCTGCTTGTCAATGCGCAGCAAAAGCAACCGGTCGTCCTCGGTATGTGTGGTGATAAAGATTGCATTGCCCCAAATCGCCGGCGTGCTAGTTCCCCACTCAGGCAAAGGGCATTTCCATATCACTCCCCGGTCTTCACGCCACACAATGGGAATGGATGTTTCTGAACTGACGCTCACCCCCGTTGGACCCCGCCACTGCGGCCAGTTCTCAGCGTGGACCGGGAACGCAGCGACAACAACGAGGGGTAATACGGCCAGGAATCGCATGGCAGGATTCGTCCCAAGGAAAGTTCGAAGATCGATGTTTCGGCTGCTTTATCGCCCAATTGTAGCAGAATATCTTCCTGCGAATCGTGTGATTCTCATGGCAACAGCAGGGGGCGCGAAAGCGCCGAATTTTCTGCGCCTGCAGGCCATGCGTCGCTCGTATTATTTTGACTTAACTCTCCCTTTGACCTAGAGATGTTTGGTGGCGGTATTCTCGCCGCCGCATCTTATGGAGCTTTCAAGGGCGAGTCATCATGGCGGCCGCAATCTTCCCGAGAATCCGTTTTATCAGCATCCGGGTCAAATTAATTTCTTGGTTTCTGGCCATCGGCATCATTCCTTTGGCGATTGTCGGTACGCTTGCCTACCAACGCAGCGTAAGTGGACTGCGGGAAGATCGGGGCGAAGTGCTGCACCGCATTGCCGAAGAGACGCTTGAAGCGCTCGATCGTAGTTTATTTGAGAGATATAACGATGCGCAGGTGTTTGCCGCTCATCCACATGCCCGTGAAGATCAGCAGGCCGCCACGGCGGCGGCGAACTTCTTCACCACGTGCTATGACGTGTACGACTTGATGATTATCGCCGATCGCAATGGGCGAATTGTGGCGGCAAACACGGTGCGCCATGACGGCCAACCCTTGGACACCGCATCCCTGATCGGTTCGTCGGTTCAAGGCCAGCCTTGGTTTGAAGATGTGATCAACGCCAAAGAGGCGCGCCGGAAGGTCTACTTCAGCGACGCCGATTACGATCCGCTGGTCGCGCGAGTTTATGGCGATCCGCAGCTTACCCTGAATTTCTCGGCGCCAATTCTTGACGAAGAAGGAAAGATTGCCGGGGTCTGGTCCAATCGGGTTTCTTGGACGCGGCTCGTAAAAAAATTGCTTGATGCCCAACGTGACGCGCTGGAGCGCCATGGACTAGGCGACATTGGTTTGGTTCTTGTGCGTCGCGATGGAACGGTGCTCGACACGGCCGAGACCGACGCGCCCTTGCAAACGCATTCGTTAGCCGCGACATCGCCGGCGGCCCGCGCGATTATGCGTGGCGAAAGCGGCCATCTGATTGCCGTCGATCCGCAGACCGGCTTGGACGAATTGACGGGCTATGCAGCGTCCAATGGCGCGCTGGGGTTCCCAGGCTTGAAGTGGGGAGTTCTCGCCCAGCAGCGGGCGTCCGACGCGTACGGGCAGGCCCTTGCACTGCGCTCATACATTCTGGTGGTCGGAGCGTTAGCCGCGGCGGCAATCGTGGCCCTTGCCTTCTATATGGCCGGAAACATCACACGCCCTGTGGTGCAAACGGCTGCGGTCTTAGATGCGGTTGCACGCGGCGATCTCACGCAGCGGTTGGAGTTCCGCAGTCGGGACGAGTTCGGGCAGATGGCGCAGTCGCTCAACACGGCCGTTGAGGCCCAAGCCAAAGCTGTGGCCCAGATCCAAGAACACGCCGCTCAACAACAACAGGAGCGCGACGAACTGCAGCACCACGTGAATGAGATTCTGGCTGTCGTCAATCGCGTAGCGCAGGGAGATAGCAGCGCTCGAATTGAGCTTCCGCGGCAATTTATGATTGGCCAGCTAGCGGCAGGGCTGAATCGATTCTTCGAGGAGCGTGAAGCAATTGAACGTCGCGCCGAAGAACTTCGCCAGCAGGAACATGAAGCTCAAGAACGGCTACGCCGTCAGGTTGACGAATTGCTTGAGGTGGTGACCGCGGCGGCCCAAGGAGATTTGACACGCCATATCAGCCTGGATGCGGAAGGCGCCGTGTTGGAATTGGCGCAGGGGCTGGAGAAGATGTTCTCCGATCTGCGCACCATGATCAGCCAGATTGTGGATAGCGCCGCTCAATTCGCCGAAGGTTCGCAGGTGATTGCCGAAAGCTCGCAGACCCTGGCGAACGGCGCCCAGACACAAACCGCCGCCGTCGAAGAGATGGCGGCCACCTTGGAGCGTCTGGGACGGTCCATTGAGGAAGTGCGGCAAAGCGCTGCCGAGGCGGATCGGATTGCATCGGAAACGAGTCGCCTTGCCCGGCAAGGGGGAGAAGCCGTGCGCAAGTCGGTTGAGGCGATGGACCTGATTCAAACGAGCGCTCAACAGATCGCCGATATAACTCAGGTTATTTCCGAGATCGCTCGGCAAACCAATCTCTTGGCTTTGAATGCGGCGATTGAAGCGGCTCGCGCTGGAGAACATGGGTTGGGCTTTGCCGTCGTGGCCGACGAGGTGCGCAAGTTGGCCGAACGCGCGGACAACGCGGCAGGAGAAATCTCCTCGCTAATTGAACAATCCACCGAGCGAGTCCGCGAAGGGGCTGCGCTGAGCCGTCAGACCGGCGACGCTCTTAAGGCGATTATTGATGGGGCGGTAATCACTGCCGATCGGATTTCCGGAATCGCAGCTTTGACGAAAGAGCAAACCACGGCGGCGGCTGCCGCATCGCAAGCCTTACAGCAGGTGGCGCATGTGACCGACGAAGTCGCCTCGGGCAGCGAGGAACTCGCTTCGAGTAGCGAGGAACTCGGCGCTCAGGCGGCGGCCCTGCGCGACTTGGTGACGGGCTTCTATATTGAAACCGAGCAATCGCCCGAAGTGCGCCCCCGATACTTACACTCCACGACGCTCCCGCCACGCACCCCCATGCGAACGCTCGGCGTTTAGCCACCCTCTTGGCGCGGCGCTGCACACTCTCGTGGGCGCTTAAGCTGGGGCAGAGGTCGAGCCAAGGTTCATCAGGGGTGTGAGGGACAATTGCGCTGAGTGGCGCGTTGCGAGTATCGCAGCCGCTCAGCCAAGGTAAAGTGCACTCGCGGCGATAACCCCTTGCAAGGGAACGCGTGAATCAGCGTTACAGCGTGGGATCGCGTAACAGTGCGAGTTCCTCGGCGGTAGGAAATCCGTGGACTCGCCAACGGGGCGGATAAAGATCGGGAACGGGCGTCAAATAGTGGCCGGCGACACGTTGTACGGTGCTCCAGTCTCCCCCCACGATGCTCTTTTGATCGTCCTCGACGAACATGACCTTCTGAGTCTTGGGAAGGTAGGCGTCAACGCCCTTCGACCACACGCAGTAACTAAAGACTTCGCCATTTCCTTTTTCAACGGCCGAATACGCGGCGACGAAGATCTTTCGGCCGTGTTTCTCGTGTAACGCTTCGAGCAGAGGTTGCTGGTCGGAATACTCGCTATAGAGCGACTTGATTTCCAAGAGGCGAAATTTGTCCAAATGAGGATGGCCCGGGGGCGGCATCCACGTCACCCAGTCATCGCCGTCAAGACGCATGGGAATGGCGCTCATAGGGCGAGGTTCGTCTAAGGCTTTATCAGCCAACTCTGCGAGCATCGCCAAGCCGTCTTCATCCTCGGAGCCCGTAATGAGTAATGTGTCGCGATTGGGAACCATGGCGATAGGGTCCCCTTGAACGGTGAGGCGGCGTATCAAGTCGATTAACAAAAGGCGAGAAGCATCATAATTGTCGCCGGTAACCGACGCGTAGACGCGATCATCCAGCCCCGCAAAGCGAAACTCTGACTCGGCGAGGTTACGGCACGCTACCTCCATGGCTTCGTAGTAGGATACGCCCCATTGGTCCAGCGACTCTTGCGAGATCGTACGCATCGCTTCGGGCAGATCATACACCAAGCTGACCGCCAAGTGGTCGCCGATGGCATGGCTGGGAATATCTGGGCTAACGCTTCCTTCGACTTGTTGCTGGAGCCGAATCAGGTCGAAGTACGAGCGGGATCGCACCATGGGCCGAAAATCACAAGCTGCGTCCTGAAACTCCTCGGGCATTTCCTTGTGGTACGACAGGAGCGCACGCACTATATGTTTGAGTTGCTGGCTGCGCATCGCGCGCGGGACTTTGCAGTATTCGTCGTACAAATTGCGCAGACTGGCGATACCGACTTCCTTTTCCCCCTCATAAAACCGAAGCTGAAATTCGTGGGGATCGTAAACGGCGCGCCGCGGGTCGCCGGCGTGTTTCATCGCGGTGAGTAGCAATTGCGCGAACCGATCGGGCTTGGCCGGCCCGAAAAACCTATCAAGCAATCCCATCCCCTGGTTCCCCGTGGACGTTACGAATACGTTCCTTCTCAGCTCTGCCGTCCATCATAGCAGAACGTCCCTGGTCGCATTCGTTGAAGTTTCGACCCGCGGTTTCGAAGGACGGCGGTTGCGATTCCTGCCGGTTGGGATGGTATGCAGTTTCTTGCCAGTAGGGGCCACGAATGAAGACTTGGGGACGTAACGACGTTCGCGGCCAACTTACTGCTTCTCAACGAACACTTCGGCCACCTCGCGCAATTCTTTGCTCCGACTGAGGGTGACGGTTTTCTTCGTCACTCGCTCCTTGCGACCTCCGAAGTCCTCGTAGATGGTCACAAAGACTTTCGTGCGAGCTTGGGTGCGGTTAGCGTCGCTGCCGTAGTAATCAGCTTTGACCACGTATTTACCGTGGGGAGCGGTCTTGAGGATATACATTTCGGGCCCATAGCCTTCGGTAACGTCGCGAGTGATTTCTCCTCCGGCGCGCGTGCTGCGGTTCTTGTAGTAACAAACTTCGCCCGACGGCTCCAAAACCTGCAAGTCGACATCGGTGCGGTCGGTGTTCCACATAAGCGTGACCACGAGGTCAGCTTTATCGGCGCCCAAATGGTTGGCAAGTGCATCGAGGCGCGCTTGGGCGTAGTCCGGTAGGTGACTGGCGATTTCTCCACGGTGAATTCGTCGCAACAGATGGAGGTATTCAACTCCCGCCACACGACGCACGTCTTGATATCGCTCGTGCCATTGGCCGCCTAAAAGAATCTCGTAGTACAAGATGGCCAAGTCTCCTTTACCCATGGCGGCTGCGCATTGCGCCAGAGCCTGATAAACCTGGGGTTCATAGGGCCGAGATTCCGCTACGCGTTTTAGCAGCCAATAGGCTTGGCCGCTCAAATTCCACTCCATGGCTGAGAACGCCACATCGCGAGCGATCACCGGATCACCCGGCTTGCTTTCTACAAGACTAGAGACGGCTTTTAAGGCGTCGGCGGGGCCCAACGCTTCAAGGCGACGCGCTGCTTCTTCGGCTACGGCGTCGTAGTCGAGTTCTTCCGCACGCAGCGCTTCGAGGAACTGTTCCGAAAGGTCTTCGTGCGAGCGGCTCTTGCAAGCTAGACGCGGCGGGGTGACGGTAATTGCTTCGACGGGCAGTTGCTCCATCGCCAATTTCATGGCTGTTGATAGTTGGAGTTGTACGCCGGGCGTATTCTCCAGCTTCTTAAGCCAAAGCTCCCATGTTTTTCTGGGATTAGTCAAGGTAGCGCCAAGCTCATCAAGTTTGTTCGCCACAATCTTGCTCGCTGCGCTACTCTTAACTACAAATGCGTCGTCTTCGGGTCGGATATTGAACCGCTGGTAATCCGCATCGCTTTCAAGCATGAGGAGCGAGCAGGTTTGCCCCGGCACGCGGAAGTGACGCGCGTACGCCACGGCTACATCTTCCACGGCCGCTCCAAGATCTTCCAATTGGCCGACGGCCACTTGGCCGTACAGGCGGGCGGCGGTATCGGATTCGATGGCTTCCCCTAAAGGAATGCGGACGGTTTGGACCTCTTCGCCGCGCGCGACGCGAAGCAGAACCTCGTTGCCAGGACGCCCACGGCCGACCAGCAGCAGCGACTGCCCCGGATAGATCGACGTGGGCCGGCCTGCGAGCAATAGATCGTCGCCATCGGTAACCACTACATCGATTAGCCGCCACGGGCGTTTCCGATGGGCTGTGGCGGCGGTGTCGATTTCCTGTTCGTTCGCCACCGAGAACACGGCGCCTCCGCTTTCGCGCGCCAGATTCTCCAGCACGCCGACAGCCGTTCCCGTCAATCCTGTTTGGTAGGCGAATAGCGCGCCGCCGGCGCCCGTACGAAGCGTTTGCGTTAGCGAATGAACATCTTGTTCTCCCCACGTGATAGCGCCGTCGCTAAGCAGAAACAGATCGGGCGGGGACGCTTTTTCTTCCTTGGCGGCCCACGTGGGCGAACTCGCTTCGGCGAGCGCCTGTTGCAAGTCCGTAGCGCCTTCCAAAGCAAGCGTATTGCAGTAGTTCAAGAGCTGCTGGACGTTCTCCTTGGTATTCTCAACATATTCTTCTTTCCACCAGTGCGACTCGATGTTGAAGAACAACACCGCGAAGCTTTGCAACGTGTCGCGATTTTGGGTGAGCGTCGCTTCAAGCAATTTCAACCAAACATTGAACTTGTCGGGATTCGCGCTCAGTGATGTGTCGACCAGAAAAATTGCGCGCGGCGAGGTAGCGTCGGCTGCCTGGGATTCCAGCTTGGGTGTCAGTCGTGTAGCGAAGAAACGGTTGTTGTGTTCGTCCACGCCGTGCAGTACGAGGGCGCCGGGATGGGCGATCCGAACTCGCACCGGTTCTTGCCAAGGGCCTTCCAAGTGGTAGTAAGCACGACCGTTGGCCAGGAATGGGCGTCCGGCGGGCGTGACGTGCGCCTCGGCGCCAGGAATGGCCGCCAGGTTCAAATCGACATGGACCTGCGACACATCGGTGGGAAGGTCTAATGCGTAGGTCAGATCGTCGCCATCTTGAGTTAGACTCACGTCATAGCCGACAACGATCCGGTGCAGTTGACCTGGCATCAAGGGAAATACGCGGGCATTGAAGATTCCGGGCCCAGACCATTCAACAAGGGCCGGATCGACGCGACGGCGCACTGTCTCGCTGTATGCATGCGCCGCCTTCGCACGTGGAACGATCCTCGCTTCCTTGACCTTGGTCCATGTTTCGCGGCGGGCGCGAAGTATTTCGGCCGGCCCCGTCCCGGCCGAGCGAATTGCCGTTGGCGAGAGAAAGCCACGGCTCGCCAATTGGTCGACTGTGGGGCGGTATTCGAATGCTGACTCCCCAAACGCGAAGTAATAAAGCGAGCCATCTTCCGGGAGACGCAACTTAAACTCGCCTTCTAGTTGCTGGTTACGATCGTTGTAAAAATAAAGATCCAACAACACGCGAGCTCGGAATCCGTCAATCGTTACATTCGCTTGCATCCCCTGCAGCGGTAGTTCATCGCGATCGCCAATCATAAGCCGCGAAGCGTTAGGCGTCGCCTTGACCCGCCGCCAGGTTCGTGCTGCGTTTCCCGGCTGCTCCGGATTGCTTGGACGGCCCGCATCTTTCTTGCTCGCCACATTGGGTCCCGCGTCCAATTGGTCATCGATGGCGACCGGCGCTGGACCATTTGTGCGTTGCGCCTGCTGCTTGGGTTGGCCTGCGAGCTGATTCGCTTGTCCGCTTTCGGCCTTTTCCTCGACGGTTTCCTCTTGATCCCGAACGCGGGACGTGTCTTGGGGCGCCGGGACGGGAGCTTGCGCAGCGCGACGGTCCAGTTTTGAAAGACGCTCTCCCAATGCCTCATTCGTGGCGCCGCGATCGCCGAGACCTGCAGGGGCGCCGAATCGGACAGGCGGTTGTAGTGCGGGCGAGGAAACCGGCCCCCTTGATTGTTCGGCCATTTCCGCTAATCTCGGCGCCGCCGGGGCGGGCGCTGCGCCAGCTGGGACCGGTTCGTTGCTCCTGGGAACTGACTCCGACGCGGCGCGTGGCGGCAACGATTCTACGACGCTGCCTCCCGAATTTCGAAACTGCTGTGTGGCTTGACGCGCGCTACTCGGATCGGCCGGCGCAAATTCCTCATGCGCGTCAGCCGAAGGAAGCCGACTTTCGGGATCAAACGCACTGGGCGCGCGTGCAAGCTCCGCCCCAGCCACGCCTGCCTGTGGGCTCATGAGTCGGGCGCGAGCTCCAGCCATACGGTCAACGGCAACGTCCGGACTTGCAGAATCTTCGGGGCCTATCGCTTCGCCGCCAAAAGATTGACGTTCGCCCTTTGACGCGATGCCTGGGGCGCCGCCTACTCCTGCGGAAGCGCCTCTTTGTTGGAACAAGTCGCTTGAGGCGTTGGGGAGCGACTCGTCACGTTGTAAAACGCTATTTGCGGAGGAGGCGCCAAAGGCCATTGGAGCCTCGTCAGGAACAGCGGCGAGGGCCGCCTCGGTCTGGGGAGGATCAAAGTAGGCTTCGCCTTCGACTGCTTGCGCGACGTCGACCTCGCCGTGTTCGCGCAGCAACTTGTGGCCCGACTCGCGATTCGCCGAGAGCGGAGCGGCTGCCGGCGCGGCACCGCTACTCGGTGAGAGCGATTCCTGCGAGTCTTCAGCGGTTGCGCGGTCACTCATGGCCACCACATCGTCTCCCAACCTTTCTTGGGAGGTGAATTGGCGCCATGCAGTGATTCCCATCACACCCACAAGGAAGACGGCGGCGACCACCGCGAGCCCGTAAAGCCAATGCGAGTGGAATTGGGAACGGCCCAAGGGTGCGGATCCGCTCGATAGGCTCCGTCCCACGCTATGCGCTGTTTCCGCCTCGTCTTGTGCCGAGGTTGCGGAGGTTTCCGCCTGCGCCGCGCGTCGTGATTCATCGAGAATTGCTTGCCGCTGCGCTGGGGTCAGCAACGGCGCAGGCTCCTGGAGAAAAGCTTCTTGCAGAAGATGAGCCGCTTGACGCAAGTCTTCCACATACTGCCGAAGCTCCGGCGAGCGCGCTAGTTCGGCTTCCAACTCGGTGCGCGATGCATCATCCAGTTCGCCGAGAACATAGGCCGTAAGGCGGGGGTCGTTGGAGTCGAACATGGGCTTATCATTTTGAAAAAGGGGGGCGTTCGGCAGGAGGTTGCAGGTCGCTGGAAGCGGTTGCCGGAAACCGGCGAACTGCCCGGTGAATTTTTGCCTTCTGCCGACAGCCGATTCCGCAACGCCGCTTGTTACGCCCGCACGCCGTCAGCTTCGAGCCGCTCGCGGATCTTCTTCAACGCTGTATGTAGTAAGAACCCTACATTGCTGACCGATAGTTCGGTGATTTCACTGATTTCTCGATAACTCAGGCCGCTTTGAAACTTGAGTCGGACGACCTCCTGTTGGTTGGGACTCAAGGTTGAAAGGGCCTTTTGGATATGTTCCAGAGAGTCGCGTTGCTCTACCAACCGGTCCTGGTCGGCATCATGGCTTGGGTGCGCGGCGGCTTGGTGGTCGGTCATGGTCTTCATGCGTTTTTCCTTTCGACGCACATCCAACGCTCGATTGCGACACACAGTAAACAGCCACTGGGCCACACGGCCATCGATGTGGGCGCGGTCTTCCCGGCACAGGCGCAAAAACGCATCCTGCACGACGTCGCGGGCGCGATCTACATCTCCCGTAATTTGGGTGGTGTAGCGAATGAGCGGCACTTCATATTGCGCCACAACCGACGCGATCCAGGCTTCGAGTTCGCCGCGTTCGGAATCGTTCATCGAAATTTGGGGAAGAGACGCCCTTCAACCTAATAACGTACGAAGGGCGGATTTCTTAGAACGAAAAGAAAGATGGCTGCCGGCCAAAGACGAGATCGTGGCATTCCAAGTCAGGGGGGCCGACAGCCGCAGGGCTGTTAGAAAGAGGAGGGGGTTACTTTGTGGTCCATTCAACCGGCTGAGGGTGAATCTCATCGGCAGGACGGGCGCCGGCGTCCTTGCGGCCGCTTCCCTCCAGGCGACTGATGGCCCGCACGGTCATATCGTGATCGCACAAAATCTGGCAGCTAAGCCGCACTCCCGAAAGACCGCGCGCCTCTAGTACACTTTTTTCCGCGACGGTCATTTTTTCGGGTTCGCCTTCGACAAATTCGACGCGGCAGGTGGTGCAACGGGCATTGCCGCCGCAGGCGTGCAGCTGATCAATCCCGGCCTCATCGGTCAAAGCCAGAACGAGCCGCTTATTCTCGGGAACTTCAAACTCGCCGACACCTTCCACGGTCAATTTGGGCATTTCCACACTCCTGCAATACACCAACGAACAAAAACACAAAAACGGCCTTGTTCGATCTCCATACGAACAAGGCCGTTTAGTATAGGCGATTTACTTCAGGTTGCCATCCAACGACCAGGCGAACCTTTCAGGGCTTCGATCAATCCCACCACCAAGCATCGGCCGGCAAGTCTTTGGGAGTCGAATTGCCACGAGCCGCTTTAAGCCCGCCGTATTCATCAAGCTGGATGTTGTCTGGCGTGACAAACTCCCGCGCCTGCACGGTGACGCCGCCGCTGACTCCGGCAACAAACTTGGTGCGGCTCATCACGCGATCGTTGACCACGGTGTCCACTTGAGTCGGGGCATGACCGAGCGTGGGCTGATATTGTCCTTGCGGCCCGAAATACGGCATCCGCCAATCGAGCAGTTCCGCCAAATTTTCGTTACGCACGAGCGCGGCGACCAAAGCTAGGTCGAAGATGTTTTGCAACTCGGCGTAAATCGGATACTTCTTCGCCAATTCGGGGAAATGCTTCGTAAAGCTGTGGGCGAACTCCGCCGTTGGCTCATCCGATTTGCCGGTGTGAATGCGTTCGCCAAGTTCGTTGAGCATTTCGTTTTCGCTCAGCACCTTAACGCCTTGCCCGTGCAACTCGTAGGCATCATGGCTTGCCGTCGTGCGCAGAGCGTCGTAATTCAGCGTGAACCACCAGCGGAGGACGGTCATGGGGCGATCCTCCATGCCGGGCTTGAGCGATGCAAGGTAGCTCGTCACGCCAAGCACGCCTTCCTCCAGCCCCATGCCGATCAGCTTCATGCGGTAGTCGGCCTCGACGATAATGCGCGCGGTGCGCGTGCGTGGATCGATGCCAAAGACTTCAATGTTCTGTTTTCCGACCGTGCTGCGTAGTTCCTCTAGCCACTTGTCGCGCTGGTGGGGCTTGATTGCTTTTCCCGCCGAGGCCTCGAGAAACTTTTGGGTCGCCACCAGGTTTTCCTGCCGGGGCGTGATTGAGCAGCCAAAGCGGCCATCTCGGGTCATGGCGTTGCGAAGCACAACCACAAGGTCATCCAAGTGCAACACCGGACGCCCCGTGTCGACGCTTACCATTCGGCCTTCGGCATCGGGCGCCCAATCACCGGCGGGACCTGCAATCACCACGTCACGCGTTTCGGGATAGACGAACACGTACTGAATTTTCTGCAGGCCGGCTAAGGCAAGCATCGCTTCGTCGGGCGGAAGTCCCAACGCAGCCCGCATTTGAACCTGACGCTCTAACCGCGGGAGCGAAACCTTCCGCATGCCCGAGCTTCGGCGAACGTCGCTCTTGCCGTTGAATTCCGAGGCGGCCTTACGGAGGGAAGAAAGCCGGGCGTCACCCGCCTCAATCATCGCTTTGCGAAGTACGCCTTCACCGTCGACGTAAACACCGCCGGGGAACGGTTCGACGGCGCCGGGGCCGCCGACATCGTCCCACGTTTCAGGAGCGATCGTCGAGGTAATTAACTGAATCAACGAATCGAAGTCCGCCAACGCGGCCCCACCTCGCCCCATGAATGGTTCGACCGGCTGCGCGGCGACTCGATTAAGGATGGCGGTTCGCGCCATGTCATTCGTGATCAAGCCGGCGGCCCCAAGCGAAGATCGCCGAGCGCCCGACGCCGCTTGCGCGGCTGCGACCGCCGCGAGCCACCGATCGCGCAATGCCGCATCCGGCGCGGCTAACGCCAATCGCTGGGCGGGGCCAAACTCCCCTGCTGCAAGGTGCCGTCGCAGCAGCTCTTCGGCGTCGGGGGCCCCTTGCGCCCATAGCGCGGCGGGCATTGCGAGAAGGAGAGCAAGAACGACCGCAAAACGAAAGCTCATGGTGCAACTCCGCAGAATGATATCAGCCCCTGGCGCACGAAGAGCGCCTCTGTCTAGAGTTGCATGGAGCACGTACGAAAGTCAAGTATTTTTGTTGAGGAAGGCGGCATAATCAGCTGCCCCCAAATGTACGGCGTCCAACTTGCTTCCTGCGCGGTTTTTTTGGACCGTGGCAGGGGAAGGAACGCCAGACGCGTGGGCGCGGTTAACGGGGGGCGGCGAATCGTAGGCGTGCCTCGGGGGGGCGTGCGGTGGGCGGTGCGGGCCGCTTGATCGGGGGTAAAGGAAGCACACGCAATAGGCCGTCCGTCTCCTGGGTGGCGGAAACCTGCACTTCACTGGCGGGGGCAAGCATCCGCACCAACGCTACAACCGGTGTTACATGCGTTGGATGGTCGAGAATCTTGGCCTCGGGATGATTTTCCAAGACCAACATGGTTCCCTCTGGGTCACAGTTTCCGCTCAGCCGCAGCCCCATCTCGTCGATGCTGAATCCGACGGCCAGGCGGGCGTAGCGCGAAATGGGAAGGACCGATTCGAATAGTGGTTCGGCCGCCCGTAATTGGAATGTCTCCAGCGCCGCGCCCAGGAAACCGCGGCTGACGGCGCCCGGCCCGGCTTCCAACCAACCGGCCGCTTCGCGCACCCGTCCTTCATCGAAACGAATGCGGCTGAAGGTGGCCTCGGCAAAGCCACTCAACTTGTGAGGAAATTGATCGCTCACAAGCCGATCCAGATCGATTTCTGTGAAGCGCCCGGTTAATTCACCCTGCCATCCGCGTGAGGTTTCCTCGGCCCATACCGAACCGCTGAAGCGGCAGAGATCGCCGAGTCGGGTGACCCAAGGGATGTAATCGGCAAACAATGTGCATGGAAGTTCCGCTTCGCCTGTGTGTAATTCCCATCGGGTCGTTGGCGGCGAGGCCGTGCGATCGCGCGTCGCCTTAAACTGCGCCACATTGGGCATTTCGACTCCGGCAATCCGAAATTCAAAATCGGCTTGGCCGGAAGAGAACCGCGCTTGAACGTCGGTGAGCGTTGGCGATCGGCCGGGCTGCTTAGATATGCAGGTGACTTGCCTGGCAGTGAGGTGGGTTGGGGCGATTTTCTCGCCGCGTTCGCGCAGCACCCGCTCGTACAACGACTCCCACAGCAAGGACCAATGATCGGCGTCAATCTCGGGCCGTGTGGCGACCATGGCTAAACCATGGTCGGTGTGCGCCATTTCAAGAACGGGTATGGAAGCGATACGCTGACCGGTTTCGGGGTCGACGAGCGTTACGCCTTCCAGCACCGTAAAACCGGTTTGTGGATACGTGACCCGGTCCAGGGTTACCGTCAGGCCCAGCCAACGCGACAATTCAGCTTCAGCCGCTGGCCGAGCTTGGGCTTCCACCAGCGGCGAGGGCGCTCCCACAATGACCCGCGTATTGACGATCCATCCGCCGACCGCCACCGTGGGAAGCAGGCAAAACACGATGAATCCCGCGCGGCAAAGAATGCGTTGGGTGCGTCCTGGCATGGGAACATCCTTGTTCGTTCGGTCGCTCTGCCTGTCTCTGACATGCGCCGGGGCGCGAGCTACGCCCATCCGCTCGTCCGTTAACGGCGGCGGGCCATTTCGTGAAAGAGATCCCAGCGGGCCTTCATTTCCTCCAGACTATCGTTGCCGAATTTCTCCACGAGGGCGCAGGCTACTTCAAAGGCGACCACGTTTTCGACAATCACGCTTGCCGCTGGTACGGCGCAAACGTCACTCCGTTCGTAAGCGGCTGATTCCGATTGCTTGGTTTCCAAATTGACCGATTCGAGCGGTTTGGCGAGCGTGCTAATGGGCTTTTTGGCCGCTCGAATCACCAGCGGTTGCCCATTCGTCATTCCCGCCTCTAAACCGCCGGCATTATTCGTGGGCCGAGTATAGCCCAGGTGCGGCTGATGGCGCTGGCTTTCGTCATAGACGATGGGATCGTGCACTTGGGAGCCGAGCCGCCGGGCTGCTTCAAACCCAAGGCCGATTTCTACCCCTTTAATTGCTTGAATCGCCATGACCGCTTGGGCGAGGCGGCCATCGAGCTTACGATCCCATTGCGCGTGGGTTCCAAGCCCAAACGGAAGCCCCTCGACGCGCACTTCCACAATGCCGCCCAGGGTGTCGCCAGCTTTGCGCGTCTCGTCAATGAGCTTCTTGATTTCGTCATCCCGGCTGGGATCGAGCGAGTAAATTGCGCTTGCGTCCCGCCTTTGGCGTTGCTCTTCGAGTGTGCCCGGTACGGGATCGATCTTTACCCCGCCGATTTCGACGACGTATCCAAAGGCCGTAATGCCAAACTCGCGCAAAAGCTGTTTGGCAAGTGCGCCGGCCGCAACACGGGCCGTGGTTTCGCGGGCGCTGGCGCGCTCCAAGATCCCGCGCACCGAACCCAGGTATTTGATCGCGCCCGTCAGGTCGCCATGCCCAGGGCGAGGCCGTTGAATGTCTTCAAGCCGCTCTAACTTGTAATCGCGGTTGACAACTTGCAGGGCGATGGGGCTGCCAAGCGTCACGTTGCGCCAAACGCCCGTCAGCACTTCCACACGATCGGTTTCGATACGTTGTCGCCCACCACGTCCATAACCGCCTTGCCGACGCTCCAGCTCTCGGTCGATCGAATCGGTTTCGATGACAACGCCCGCGGGAAACCCGTCGACCATGGCCAACATGGTCTTTCCGTGGGACTCGCCGGCCGTGAAATAACGCAACATGAACAACAATGAGTAGGAATAGAAAGTTAGAAACGCCGTGCTGATCGCAACCGAACTTCCGACGTTGTCACGTAGGCGCCTTGCCCAGCAGAAGGCGGCTGTTCACACCCGAATTCCGCGAGGGCGAGCGCGCCGTGGGCGTTGTCGCTCGTCGGCCGTGATTTTCCAATTTCTGGTCTTCTTTTGCAATCTTAACCTCCTTGCCTAATTGACGATAGTGCGGTTGCCGAGGCGTGCGAAGAGACTCACAATGGGCGGTTTATCGAGGAAGTGATAGGGCGGACCGTAGACCGTGGTAAGATTCGTCACCCAGCGATGGTTCCTGTTAGCCCTGGCGTTCGTGCTGTTCGTCGGGATTATTGAGTGGCAATCGCTTGCGCCTTTGGCGGCGGTGCGTTCGCTTCGCAATGGAATCGTGGCAAGCGTGCTATTTCTTATGGCTTTCCCGCTGCAGGCGGGGGTGGTGTGGGCCACGTTTCGCCGTCCTTGGGCGCCACTGCTGGGATTCTTTATTAATCTTGGACTCTTGCCCCTTGTGGCCTGGGGGATATCGTCCTTGGTTCGGCCAGATACGGGGGCAGGATTGCTTGTAGCCGCGGTCACGCCCTGTACGCTTGCGTCGGCAGCCGTCTGGACGAGGCGGGCAGGAGGAAACGACGCGGCGGCGCTCATGGTCACTATCTTGACCAATTCTGCTTGCTTTCTCATCACACCGCTATGGCTGACAGCAATGCTTGGAAGCCAAGCGATCAACAGCCGCATTGATGCGCGCGGCATGATTACTAGCTTGGGGTTGCTGGTGGTCGCGCCGATGGTCGTCGCCCAATTGCTTCGTCTCTACCAACCGTTAGGCGCTTGGGCGACACGACACAGCAAATCGTTAAGCACGGTGGCGCAATGCGGCATTCTGGCGATGGTGTTCCTGGGCGCCATCAATACCGGCCGTACGTTGGCTCAACAATCGCCCGAGGAGGCGTTCGGCTTCTGGGACTGGGGAGTCATGATTGTGGCCACGTTGGGGCTGCATTTAACGCTTTTGGCCTGCGGTTATGGACTCGCGGTTCTGGTAGGGCTTGTGCGTGAGGACTGCATTGCGGTGGGAATCGCCGGAAGTCAGAAGACGCTAATGGTAGGGCTCCAAGCGGCGCTTGACTGCGGGCTGTTGATTCTCGCTATGGTCGTTTATCACGTCGGCCAGCTGCTCGTCGACACAATCATTGCGGACTATTGGCGGCGGTCTGGCGAAGGCTCCGCCCTGGCGCAGACCACGGCATCGCCAGCGTCGGACGTATCGGCTTGACGTTAGGCCGTGTTCACGAGGAGGACGGCGAGGAAGACGCTTCGTGCGATTCCGGGGGAGATTGCTCGGAAAGTGGGCCTCCTGCTTCGCCACCGTTGAACATCACCGTGGTTGGCTCGTCCGAAGCCACCGCGGCTTGCGGTGGGGGGGCGTCCGTTAGGTCGCGTCGATCCATGACCGCAAGCTCCCGCTGCAAAATATTGAGCAGGGTTTGGAGGAATACCACGACCATCGGCCCCACCAGAATTCCAATTGGCCCCAATGCGGCTACGCCGCCCAACACGCTGAGGAGAGCCAACAGCGGGTGTAACTGGGACTGGCCGTGAAGCACCATCGCTTTGACCACGTTGTCGGCGGTGGACACGATCAGCATCCCATAGGCAGCCAAGAGAATTGCTGCGACCATCCGCTCTTCAAAAAACACCAGCCATAGGCAAACCGGAACCCAAACCGAGGCAGCGCCAACAAAAGGAATCAGGGCAAAAAGCGTGGTAAGCACAGAAAGCAAGAATACGGCGTCAACCCCGGCCACCCAGAAGCCGATGCCCGCCAGCACGCCTTGCACCAAAGCGGAAAGTAGCGTGGCGACCACGACAGCCCGGCTGATCTTGATGAATTCATCGAGCAACTCGGTTTCGTATTGATCGTCCAGAGGCGATAGACGCATGAGGCTGGTCAGCATGCCCGGCCCGTCGGCGAAGAAGAAATACAGGGCGATAATCATGATCGCCGTTCCAATGATCGCGCGGACGGTCGCGGCTCCTGTGGCGGCGCCCGCCGCCACGACGCCCCCTTGAAAGCGCTCAAAGGCTTGGCTGCGGAGGTCACGTAGTTCATCTTCCGTGGGATTAGCCATCTCCTTTAGCCAGGCGCGGAACGCACCGCCTAAAAGATGTTGCTTTAAGCCACGTAAGGCTGCTCGAGCATCGTTCAAGGCTCGTTCGCTTTGCAGCGAGCCAGGATGCGCCGACGCCAATTCCTCCAGCCGTGCGCGAAGCGGAGCGACCAACTCTTGGTACCGATCCACGAAAGCCGCCGCAGCTTCGCCGTGCGGCATAATCGCGTCGGTTGACGCGGGATCGCCCGACGCGCCAGAGACAATTTCGGCGGCGGGACCGCTTGTAAGTTGCTCCTCGAGTTGATCGACGCGTTCCAGCAGCGCCGAGACGCGCGCTCGATACACCTCGGGCGTCATTAAACCTTGCTCGTACTCTAACTCATCCAGACCCGCGTCGACTTTTCGCAGCGGTTCGGCGTAAGGGGAATCCAGCCCCAGGGTTTGCCGCAATTTGCTAAGACGCTCTTGAACCGTGCGGATATCCATCTCGGCGACGAGCGAAACACCTTCGCTAATCGCCAAAGACACCACGAGACCAATGGGAACCAGCACAATCAGCAATATCGTTGCTGTGGTTAAACCCGCCGCCAAACGTGTTCGTCCACCGCATCGCGCCAGAATGCGTTGGTGCAACGGTCGAAAAATCACAACGAGCAGCGCCGCCAGAAACAACGGCAACAAAAAGTTCGCCATCACCCGGTAAAAGAGGATTCCGATGATGACGATGATCGTGACCAGCACCACAAAAGAAATGGCTCGGGTGATGGTTATGCGTTTCCAACCTGTGTCAGGCATAGAAGAGGCCATCCGATGAGTACGTTATTTTGCCGCATTGTATCAGAACCTTGGGGACGCTTTGCGGGGGGGACTGCTCCACATTTTTCGCAAGGGGAAGTAGAATCGCACGCCATTGAAATTAACTTCCACGGGAGCCCGTTATGCCAATCCAATTCACGTGTCCCCATTGCGGCGCCACGAAGATGGTTGCCGATCAGTACGCTGGCCAAACTGGGCCGTGCGCCGAATGTGGCCAAACAATTACGATTCTGGGGAAACCGATGCAGCCGGTGGTCGGCGCCTCGGGGTCGCGTTTCTCTCCGATCGTTGTGGGGCTTGCAGTCGCGATTATTGGGCTACTTGGATGCGGCGGCGTGTTGCTGGCGCTCTTACTGCCTGCGGTACAAGCTGCGCGTGAGGCCGCGCGGCGCGCTCAGTGCGCCAACAATCTCAAGCAGATCGGACTTGCACTCCACAATTATCACGACGTGTACGGAACGTTCCCGCCCGCATATATTCCCGATGAGAATGGGCAGCCCAAACACAGTTGGCGAGTTTTGATCCTTCCGTTTCTGGAACGTCAAGATTTGTACCAGATGTACAACTTTGACGAGCCCTGGAATAGTCCGAATAATGCGCAGCTCGCCGATAGGATGCCTGAGGTGTTTCGCTGCCCGTCGGACCCCATCTCCGTCAATTCGCCTGCCTATTTGGCGATTAGCGGGGCGGAAACCGTGTTTAATAACGGCGAGGGAAGCGTCATTTCTGACATAAACGACGGCCTGTCGAACACGATCATGGTGGCGGAAGTGGCGGGCGCCAATATCAATTGGCTTGAACCGCGCGACTTGGACGTGACGACGATGAGCAGGGCGATCAACGCATCTCAAGACGGCGACGCTATTAGCAGTTATCACCCGGGCGGCGCACAAGTGCTGTTTGCCGATGGATCGGTCCGCTTCCTGAGCGATACGATGGATGCAGCATCGGTCGATGCGCTACTCCTGCGAAGCGATGGCAAGTTGGCAACCGACTTCTGATGCAGGTGTACTAGGAAAACGGACGAAGAAGCCCTCCGCCAACGCGGACCTGCCCGCGCGGTAATCGACGGCGCGGGCGTGCGGCCCTCCTGTAACTCTTCGATTGTGCTGCACCGCGCGTAGGGACCGGAATCGCGCGGCGCGGGCAAACGCAGTACAGCCATGGCGAGTCCGACGGTCACAGACGTTGGCGCATGAAGTATCGCACACGTGGCGTAGCACGCCGCGAGAAGGAGGGATGCGGTGAGATGGGCGGTTCGTCACACCGCAATACGTTGCTGGGCGTTTATTTTCAGCGGCGCGTCGAGTTTCTAACAGGTCGTCCCCAGCGCGAAGACCATCCGGCGTTTCATGCATCATCGCGCACGCTGGACCACGCACCAAGTCGGAACAGGTAGTCATTGAGAATTGCCATCCCCTCGGGCTGGCCGTCGACAACGCGGGCGAGCTTGACGCCGCCGTAGCATCCAAGAGGTCAAACGATTTTGTGGGGCCGGGCAAACTATTTCTCGCCAGTGTCGCGGGCTTACTGTCGACGAGGGAAGCAGCATGTCATAATAGAAGGTGGATAGTTTATCCCCTCCACGGCAAAGCGCCCGGGAATACTCGTCAATCTACGCCCGATCGGAGCAACCGCGACGCGTTGACTTGCCGACGAGGGAACGCTGGCGGGATGGTCCGACACCACGTCTCAACTGTGATGGGAAGCGGCAGTATGTCGAGATTCAAACTGCTCGTGATTCTTGGGGTTGTAGCTTCCCATCCTATGCTGGCGATGGCGCAATCGTCGGTAAACTCCACGCCTGAAGAACGCTCGGCTGAGATTGCGCGATGGATTGCGGAGCTGGACAGCGACCGCTTTGCTGTTCGTAACGCGGCTGCACGGAATCTGTTGGAAGCGGGGGAAACGGCGATTCCCTACTTGGCTGACGATACGCGCCACGCGACCCTCGAGGCCACGTGGCGCGTGGTGCAAATCCTGACGATTCATTGCCGCCACGGTTCGCCGCGCGCAAGCGCGTCGGCGCTTGACGCGTTGGAAAAACTCGCAAGTTCATCGAACCCAATTACGGCTCGCCGCGCGGCGCTCGCGCTGGATGAACACCGGACTTATTGTCATCGGCAGGCTGTTGCGGCGTTGCGAAAGCTGGGCGCCCATGTGGCGGACCAAGGGGATCAGTCGCCCGAAGTACGACTCGATAATCGGTGGCGCGGCGAAGATGACGACTTAGCCCATCTGCGGCAACTTCGTGGTTTGCGCATGATCTCGGTTTCGAATTCCGCGGTCAGCGATGCGGGGCTGGAGCATATTGCCGGGGCGAAAGACGTCGAACGCCTGTTCTTGGGAGAATCTCGGATTCGCGGGCCAGGGTTGAGGCACGTGGCGAACCTGGCGAACCTGAGTTACTTGTCACTTCGCGAATTGTCCATCGATGACAAGTCGGTTGGCCACCTGGCTGGTATGACGCAACTTGAGCATTTGGGGTTGGACGACACGCCTATTGGTGACGCCGCGCTGGCGCACGTTGGCCGCTTGGAGAACTTACAAACCTTGTGGTTGAATCGGACACGCGTGACCGATGAGGGTTTAGCTCAGCTTCGGCCGCTTAAGAATCTGAACAAGCTGTATTTATCTGGCGTGCGATTGAATGGTAGCGGTTTAGTTCATCTCGAGGAGTTGCCGAACTTGCGGTATCTCTCGCTCCAGTACGCGCCGCTAACCGACGAGAGCCTTGCGTACATCAAAGGATTGACCCAGTTGGATTCGCTCGGATTGGATGATACTCAGGTTACCGACGCGGGCATGGCGAATCTGCGATCGTTAGTGAATCTTGAGCGATTGTGGCTCACAAATACACAAGTTGGCGACGATGCGATTCCTCATCTCAGGATGCTAGGAAATCTTAAGCGGCTTGATATTCAAGGGTGCAAGTTCTCGGAACAAGGGTTGGCCGACTTGCGCCTGGCTTTGCCCGATTGCCGCATCATCCATTGAGCGGGGCGCAAACCTTGGGCGCCGTTTCCCGTTTCCTTGAGCAGGTAAGTCGCGCGACAGGCGAGCAGCGGAAAGCGTTCTCGCTCGCCTGTAAATTTGGGGACCTACGCGCCGCGGAACAAGGTTAGGCCACCAGTTCCCGAACCACGCGGCCATGGACATCGGTGAGACGGAAGTCCCTGCCGGCGTAGCGATACGTCAACCGTTCGTGGTCGAAGCCCAGCAAGTGCAAAATGGTCGCATGGAGATCATGCACATGCACGGGATTTTCGACCGCTTGGAAGCCGAACTCGTCGGTCGCGCCGTAGACCTGACCGCCACGCACGCCGCCGCCGGCCATCCAGACGGTGAAGCCCCAGTGATTGTGGTCGCGACCGTTGACCTTTCCTGCATTGGCCCCCGGCTGCGGAAGCTCCACGGTCGGAGTGCGT
>CAYWIS010000036.1:4452-6362 GCA_964458385.1 uncultured Pirellulaceae bacterium | reverse complement strand
CCGAACTCGCCTCCCCAAATGACGAGTGTCTCTTCTAAGAGGCCGAGACGCTTCAGGTCGGTTAGCAATGCTCCAATGGCTCGGTCGCATTGATTGGCCAATTCGCGGTGGCGATCGGCCAGATCGTCGTGGTTGTCCCAAGGTTGGCCAGCGCCATGCCAGACTTGTACGAAACGCACCCCACGCTCGATCAACCGGCGAGCGATCAGAATCTGACGAGCTTGAACGCCGGGGCCATACGCTTCCAGCACGTGTTTGGGCTCCCGCGAGACATCAAAGGCTTCGGCGGCTTCGCCCTGCATGCGATAGGCCAATTCGAACGATTGAATGCGCGCTTCCAACGCCTCGTCGCGGTCGCGGTCATTCAGGTGGATCTCGTTGAGCTTCGCCAACACATCAAGTTGCTTGCGCTGCACGTCGCGCGCTAAATGCGGGTTGCGTACGTGGGCGATGAGTTTCTCAATGTCCGTATGTTGCGTATTGATATAGGTTCCTTGGAAGATGCCCGGCAGGAACGCCGCCTGCCAGTTTTGCGTTTCCGTGATCGGATAACCACCCGGGCACATCGCCACAAAGCCGGGCAGATTTTGATTCTCGGTTCCCAATCCGTATGTCACCCAAGAGCCAAGGCTCGGCCGCACCAAACGCGACTCGCCGCAGTTCATTAGCAGCAGCGAAGGCTCGTGGTTAGGAACGTCGGCGTGCATCGAGCGAATGACCGCAATGTCGTCAATATGCTGTGCGGTATGGTGAAAAATCTCGCTCACCTCGATGCCGCTTTGACCGTACTTTTGAAACTTAAACGGCGAGGGGAAGGCGGCGCCGGTCTTGCGCTCCGTACGCAGGTTTTCACGCGGCAACTGTTTGCCGGCATACTTGTCGAGCAATGGCTTGGGGTCGAAGGTGTCGACGTGCGACGGACCGCCATTCATAAATAAGTGGATCACGCGCTTGGCGCGCGCTGGAAAGTGAGGCTCTTTGGGCGCCAGTGGATTAAGTCGCGACGCACCTTGCGCTTCGGAGTGCAGCAACCCTGCATCGCTAAGCACTCCTGCCAAGCCCAGCATTCCAAATCCAACCCCGCAACGGCGCAGCAACTCGCGGCGCGAGAAGGGTTGATGGCACCGGTCAATCACAGACATGATCAACGCTCCCAAGCGGTGGGTCACGAAATTTGCGGTAGGATGGGCTGCCCATGCGCCCACGGGTGGGATTAACTATCATAACAGCTTGGCGCTTGGCATGGTATCCAGATCGACCTTGGCGCCATCTCGGGTTGCGAAAACCTTTGCAAGCAAGCAGGGCTGGGCTAGACTACTTCCTGTCGTTGCGGGTCAAGTCGCGGTCCGCTTCCCTTCCTTTTCTGATCGTCTGGTCATGAACGAATCTGAACAAACTTCCGCGTCCACCACGCCGCCGTCCACAGGGGAACCTTCGAAACCCAATCTGCTGCGAAAGGTCTTATTCGGCATTCTCGCAGTGATGGTGCTTTTGCTGATCTACGAGTACGCGTTGGTTTGGCCGTCGTACAAATCGGCCGAGAAAGCGGTGGATGATCTCCTTGAAGGGCGGATTGCCACCGCCAATGGGCCCGCAACACCCGAGGAAGTACGGGCTGTCTTTGGGAAGGAGCCGGTGGGAGGCCTTCAAGATAAGGGGACCCACTATCTAGAGCATTATCGTTGGCGCCGCGCCCTGCCGTGGCAGACGCTTAACCTGTACGTCATTTACGAACATACCGATCCTCCCCGGTTGTTTAACTCCACCCGGCCGTTGCCCCCGTTAGAAAGCGACGTGCCATTTTCAGGATCGCCCTCGACGGGGGCTCCTGCGACGGCGGACACGGCCGAATCGGACGCCGCGCTCACTTCCTCGGCGGCCGCCGCCGTCTCATCGATGGCCCGGGCCGC
>CAYWIS010000036.1:0-4442 GCA_964458385.1 uncultured Pirellulaceae bacterium | reverse complement strand
TTCCGCTAATGGTGAGGATGGTGGAGAACCTGCCTCTGAGGCCGCTGCCTCGGACGAGGCGGAAAGTGACGCATCGTCCGAGACTGACGCAGAATCCACATCCGAGGAAACCCAAGAAGAGTAAACACGCGGACGCTCCTGCGGCGCGGGCGACAACCTGCGCCGCAGGAGCGAACGGATTGTTGCCATTAGGATATGAACACGGACGATTCTGCTCCTGACGACTCGTTGACTGAGCCAGAGAGTTTCGGCTTAGAACTATTCGCAAGCGACCCCGACGACCACGGCCTATCGCTGGAGGATTTGTCCAACGCCTATGCCGAGTTGCTCGGCAAGGGACATGATCCCTACCAGCCCATCTCGGAAATTCCGCCCGCTGCTATCTCGGCGGAGGCGCCGTCTGAGGAGGAACAGGTGGCGATCGATCAAATCCTCCTTGATCAAGCCGTTGAAGAGGAGGAGCCGACGGATCCTGACGACGCCTGCGCGATCTCGCCACGCACGATCGTCGAAGCGGTCCTTTTCGTGGGACATCCACAGAATGAGCCGATGACGGCGGCCCACATGGCGTCGATTATGCGCGGAGTACGTCCTGAGGAAATTGACGGTATTGTCCACGAGTTGAACGAAGCGTATCGGGCGGAGGGGGCCCCCTACCATATTGTCAGCGAAGGCGCGGGGTATCGAATGACGCTTCGCGAAGAGTTTGCCCCGCTGCGCAACAAGTTCTACGGCCGCATACGGGAGGCCAAACTCTCACAACCGGCCATTGATGTGCTCGCTGTGGTGGCCTACAACCAACCAATTACCCGTGAGGAAATAGATTCGATTCGTGATAAGGATAGCGGCGCCTTGCTAGCGCAGTTGGTTCGTCGCCGCTTGCTTGCCATTGAACGACGAGAAGACGCCCCGCAGGTCAAGTATTACTGTACCACCGAACGATTTCTCGAATTGTTCGGTCTTGAAAGCCTTGACGATCTCCCCCGTACGCAAGATCTCGACCCAATGTGAGCCGGTTGGCTAAACTGCCGGCTAAATTGGGCAACCCTTATCGAAAAACGGACCCAATTCGTGACTCGCCCGTTGGAGCGGGCGCGTGCGAGTCGCCGGTCCGGCCTTTCCACGTCTGGCTGCCGCCCGTTAAAATGCCGCAATGAGCACGGAATTGGCATTAACTCCCCTCCATGCCTGGCACGTTCGCAATGGCGGCCGGATGGTGGACTTTGCCGGCTGGTCGATGCCGGTGCAGTACTCCTCGATTGTTGAGGAACATCACGCCACGCGCCGTGCGGCTGGGCTGTTTGATGTCTCTCATATGGGGAGATTTCGCTTCGACGGCGAGGGGGCCGCGAAGTTTCTGGATCGCTTGGTCACGCGTCGCGTCGTCGACATGGAGCCGGGGCAGATTCGCTACGCGTTGATGTGTAATGAGCGTGGCGGCGTGCTCGACGATGTGCTGGTCTATTGCCTTGCGGAAGCCGATGGTCGTCCTTTTTATTGGATGGTTGTCAACGCCAGTAACCGTGCCAAGATTGCTTCTTGGATCAAAACGCATTTAACCAAGAGGGATTCCCAGGGCGTCGTCTTTCGCGACGAGACCTCCGAAACCGCGATGATCGCCGTTCAGGGGCCGTGCGCGCTGGCGCTGGCGGACAATTTGGTTGATATCCACCCGCGTGAGCTGAAATACTACACCGGCGCGGTGACCCAGGCTCTGGGGGGGCGGGCCATTGTCACCCGCACAGGATACACCGGCGAAGACGGTTTCGAATTGATCGTTCCTGCCGATGCCGCCGTCAAAACCTGGGAAGCGTTGCTGCGGCAGGCAAAATCGATCGAAACGCCCGCCCCTGGCGTTAAACCGGCCGGTTTGGGGGCTCGCGACACGCTCAGGCTCGAAGCGGCGTTGCCACTTTATGGCCACGAGTTAAGCGAACAGATCAATCCGCTACAGGCAGGCCTGAAGTTTGCAGTCAACCTGAAAGATCGCGAGTTCGTGGGCCGTGACGCCATTGTTCAAGCCCAGGACAACCGTTCGCTGCTCGTGCGCGTGGGCCTGGAATTGGCGGGGCGGCGGCCGGCCCGTCAGGGATACGTGGTATTCCATGGCGACGAGCAGATCGGCGAAGTGACGAGCGGCACGCTATCTCCCACGTTGGATAAGGCCATTGCCTTGGCGCTTGTCGCTCCGGAGTTCGCCCAGGTGGGAACGCAAGTGGAAGTCGATGTTCGTGGACGCCGGGAGCCGGCTACCGTTGTTCAACTCCCGTTTTACCGACGGCCGGCATTGAACGCCTAGACATTGTTACAGACCGAATTTGAACACGTTGGCAAGGGGCCAAGAACGGTGCATGCGTTGTTGGTCCGTTGCCTTTGTTTCTTTTGCTGATTGTTGATTCCGTTGCTTACCACTTTGATTCAAGGAACCCACCGGTGAATCCCCAAGAGCTGCTCTTCGCCTCATCTCACGAATGGCTCTATGTCGATCGCAGCAGCAAGCCGCCCGTAGGTACGGTGGGGGTTTCGGCGTTTGCGGTCGAACAGTTAAGCGACTTAGTGTTCCTCGAACTTCCCGAAGTAGGGCGAGTTGTTACGGCGGGCGAGCCATTGGGAGAAATTGAGTCGGTCAAGTCGGTGAGCGATATTTACAGCCCGGTTTCGGGGGAAGTGATCGAAGTGAATTCTCAGCTTCCCGATTCGCTTGAGACGCTCCAAAACGATCCTTATGGAGCCGGCTGGTTTGTGAAGATTCGTTTGACCAACGAAGAAGAGCTTAGCAAACTACTCGATTACGAAGCGTACCAGAAGCAGTGCCGCGAATAGGGCTTAGGCCTTTTTGCCCGAATCGTTGGCGGTGACGAAGATTCCACGGGAACGGCCGACGACAACATGCAGGCCGGGACGCGAGCGGTTCTTGCTTGGAGCGAGAACCGAAATTCACCTCCGAATGGTTGAGGAGGTCCGCGTCTGCCCGTTTCTTAAGACAACACCCACTCTTCGACCTCGCCGCATGACAAGCGGCCCGCGTCGGTTCGTTTCCCTAATGGATCATGCCTTACCTCTTTAATACGCCCGAAGATCAACGCCTCATGTTGGAGGCGATCGGCGCCGCCTCGGTGGATGAGTTGTTTGACGTCATTCCCGAGGCAATGCGTCTGAAACGTCCCCTGGCGCTTCCGCCCGCGCTGTGCGAGTTGGAGCTAACCCAACACCTGCAGCAGCTAGCGTCTCAGAATGACCATGCGGGGCGCAAAGTGTGTTTCTTAGGTGGCGGCAGCTACGACCATTTTGTACCGGCCGTGGTGGATGCAATCGCGTCACGCGGCGAGTTTTACACGTCGTACACGCCCTATCAGCCGGAAGTGAGCCAAGGGAATCTTCAGGCGATGTTTGAGTATCAAACACTCGTCTGTCAGCTCACCGGCTTGGATGTCTCTAACGCGAGTATGTACGACGGCGGCAGCGCCACGGTGGAAGCGGCGTTGATGTGCATGACATCGACGCGCCGCCATGGAAAGGTGGTAACAACGGCGGCGTTGCACCCCGAGTATCGACAGATTCTCGAAACCTACTTTGCGAATCTGGAAACGCAGTTGGTCACCGTACCGGCTCCCGAAGGTGTCGCTTCGCCCAAGGCCGTGGCGGAGGTCGTCGATGATCAAACGGCGTGTATTATCGTACAGCATCCGAATTTCTTTGGCTGCCTTGAGGATGTCGAGGCGTTGGCCCGCGCAGCCCACGAAGCCGGCGCGCTTTTGGTCGTGGTGTTTGACCCGCTGAGCGTCGGATTGTTGAAGCGTCCCGGCGACCTTGGGGCTGATGTGGCCGTAGCGGAAGGCCATGTATTGGGGTCGCCCATGTCGTATGGTGGTCCTTACCTTGGGATCATGGCGTGCCGCGAGGAGTTCGTTCGAAAGATGCCGGCCCGCATTGCCGGCCAAACAACCGATCGTCGTGGCCGGCGTTGTTGGGTGCTGACGCTTCAGACCCGCGAACAACATATTCGCCGAGAAAAGGCAACGAGCAACATCTGCACGAATCAAGGTTTGTTTGCGCTGCGCGCCGCAATTTACCTTTCGCTGCTGGGGCCTCAAGGGCTTCGTGAGGTTGCCGAATTGTGCGTTCGCAAATCTCATTACGCTGCCGAACGCCTGTCCGCTGCCGATCGATTTTCGTTGCGATTTGATCGTCCCTTCTTCAAAGAGTTTGTCGTTCGTGACCGAGACGGTCGGGTTGCCGACCTCTTGGCCGCAGCGCAAGAGGCGGGTTTTCTGGCTGGACTGCCCTTGGGGCGGTGGTACTCGGACCTGGAAGATTGTTTCCTAGTGGCGGTAACCGAGAAACGTACCCGCGCCGAAATTGATGCGTTGGCGGCCTGTTTGACCTAACGACCGGCGCAGGTTGACTTGCCTTCACGCCCCTTCTATACTCTCGACATCTGT
>CAYWIS010000035.1:0-36854 GCA_964458385.1 uncultured Pirellulaceae bacterium | reverse complement strand
GACGTTGGCCAAAGGCAGAAAGGCCCAATGGCCTTCGTACTGGGCGCCTTGCTCAATCCAGCGACGGAGGATTGCAACCTGCTCGGCCGTCAAACGTGGCTTTTTGCTATGCGGAGGCGGCATGACCAGATCGGGGTCATCGCTCACGACACGTTCGAGCAACAGGCTTTCGTCGGGGGCGCCGGGCGTTAGGGCGCCGTACTCAATGGCGGCTGCGCGGTCATCAAGCCGCAAGTCCGCCTCGCGGTGCTTGTCGTCAGGACCGTGGCAAGAGAAGCAGTTGTTCGAGAGGATCGGTCGGATGTGTTCGTTGAACCGCACCTTCTCGGGAACATCGGCTGCGGCAGTCAACGCAGAGAAAGATACCACTGCCGCCGCAACAAACCATCGGAGAGAAACGCGCATGGCAGGCGGGATACCCTAGGAAGGAGGAGACGCCCTATGGTACCTTCTGGCGCGCGCGTATTGAACCCCCCGAAGGGAGCGAGCGCCTATTCCGAACCCCATACTGCGGGATGAGTGAGAGAGAATCCCGCAGTTCGCTCCATGTGCTCTACTACCGAGCCTTGCGATTGTGCTTGATCAACTTCGAGGCGTGTGCCCTAGAACAATATCAAAGCGGGCGGCCAGCTCGCCAATCGGTGAATTGGGGATGGGAACGAAGTCGACCGTGATTGCCGCCCTGGCTTTTGGATCGCGCACGGAATTATAGATACCGTCACGGGCGTTAGCCGGTTCGCCTTTGATGTAGCATTGGGTCGTGAACTTGGGTTCCCCTTTGCGCTTGACGGCAAAGTGGATGTGCGGCGTGCGGCCAGGATAGGGAACGGGCTTGATCGTGCGGAAGTAGTATTCGCCCGTCGACCCCGTGAGGAATCGGCCGAAACCTTGGAAATTGGTGTCGCGGCGATCATGGTTGGCGCTTCCTTGGTGCAAATAGGCGCCGTTATTGTCCACCTGCCAGATTTCAACCAAAGCATTGCGGATGGGTTCGCCGCGCGCATCGAGAATTCGGCCGCTTAGGTGCGTGATCTCGCCGACGGCGGGGGTAATTGCGTCGTTAATAATCAGCAGGTCGTTATCGGTATCGAGCGGTAATTTGGTCGGGTAGAACGGGCCTTCGGTTTGCGCGGGGGTTCGTACGAGTTGTTCAGCGAAGTTTCCCGGCGAATCGTCGTCTTGGGCCCACACCCAGGCGCCACCCAATGCGACGATTCCTGCACCCGCTACGCCGCGCCGCAATACCTCTCGCCGTGAAATTGATTGCATAACTACTCCTTGAAAATTACAGCGAACTGGGGCCGACCCTGACGAGTATTCTCGCGCGCCGGCCTTCCTTTGTAAAACCGTACTTCGGCGAGAAGGTTCCGGGGAGCGCTCTTGTACGCCGCCGGGGAATCCGAAACGATACCCAATTACCGCAGCGCCAATGGGCGATGTGCGGGCTTCCTTCCCTTGGCAGACCCCGCCTATGTCGGTTGTTCCTCTTGATGTTCGGGGCGAAGCGGCTGGATCGGCTTCGCTGTCGTCTACTTCTACGGCGAGTGGTCGGTTGGCGTCGCTCGACGCGTACCGCGGTTTGGCGATGTTCCTGATGTTAGCCGAGACGCTTCACCTGGCGCGTGTGGCGGCCGCGGTCCCCGAGAGCCGCTTTTGGGCCTTCTTGGGATATCATCAAACACATGTTGCATGGACCGGTTGCTCGCTGCACGATTTAATCCAACCATCGTTCACGTTCATGGTAGGCGTTTCGCTTCCGTTCTCTCTGGCCAAACGCCGATCGCTGGGGGCATCGACGCGGCGCATCACGCTCCATGCATTCTGGCGAGCAGCCGTGCTGGTATGCCTGGGGATCTTTTTGCGATCGCTACATAGCGATCGGACGAACTTCACTTTTGTTGACACGTTGACGCAGATTGGGCTTGGATACGGGTTTCTGTTTCTTTTGGGACTGCGCCCGCAACGCGATCATTGGATCGCGCTAGGATTGATTCTGGTTGGCTATTGGGCGGCCTTTGCCATGTATCC
This sequence comes from uncultured Pirellulaceae bacterium, assembly GCA_964458385.1. Lineage (GTDB taxonomy): Bacteria > Planctomycetota > Planctomycetia > Pirellulales > Pirellulaceae > JAHWKS01. The sequence goes on along the minus strand of CAYWIS010000035.1, from coordinate 34,826 downwards.
TCTGCCCGACGCCAATTTCGATTGGTCCGCGACCGGTGTGGCGCCCGACTGGCCGCATCACTTCGAAGGATTCGCAGCGCACTGGAACAAGAACACGAACCTGGCGTGGGCGTTTGATCGTTGGTTTTTGAACCTCTTTCCCCGAGAGGAGCCCTTCCAATTCAACGGCGGCGGTTACGCAACGCTGAGCTTCATTCCCACGCTGGCGACGATGATTCTGGGACTGATTGCCGGCGGGATTCTGCGCAGCGACAACACCCCACGGCACAAGGTCCAGCGATTACTGATCCTGGCGGCGGGGTGTTTTGCTGTGTCGTTGGGGCTTTCCTGGCTCGGCGTCTCGCCCATTGTCAAACGTATCTGGACGCCGGGCTGGGTGCTCTTTAGTGGAGGGTGGTGCTTTGCCGCGATAGCGGCCCTGTACGCCGTGATTGACCTGGGAGGATGGAAGCGGTGGGCCTTTCCGCTGGTGGTGATTGGCGCCAATTCGATTACCGCTTACTGCCTGTCTTGGGTCGCCGAGGACTTCATCCGCAATGCTCTGGTGCGCCACTTGGGCGAGACTCCATTCCAGGCGTTTGGCGCTGCCTACCAGCCATTGGTCTTGGGCGGGGCCACGCTTTTGATTATGTGGCTTATCCTGTTCTGGATGGACCGCCGCCAATTGTTCCTAAGAATCTAACGACCACGCCGCACCCTAATCGGTTGGGGCGGGCTCCGTTTGATTGGCGAAATGTTCCAGGGCAATCTGCTTTACCCCTTTGAGATCGAGCTTGCCCGAGCCAAGCACGGGCAATTCTTTCACTTCCAGGAAGCTGTCTTCACTGGGAATGAAAATGTTGGGGAAGCCTTTTGCCGATAAGGCCTTGCAGATTTCGCTGGGCGTCTTATCCCAGGGCGTGTGAACAACGATCAGGCGTTCGCCCTTTTTGGGATCGGGAACGGCGGTTACTGCGCACTTGGGACCTTCATCTTCAGAAACGCCCACAATCGCATTGATCGCTTCCTCAATGGCGCCATGAGGCACCATCTCGCCGCCGATCTTGGAGAAGCGGCTTTCGCGACCGGTGATCTTGATGAAGCCTTCCTCGTCAATCAGGGCGACATCGCCGGTTACGTACCATCCGTCGCGGATGACTTTCGCGGTTTCTTCTTCCCGGTTCAGGTAGCCTTTCATCACGTTGGGGCCGGTAATCCACAACATGCCCTCGTGGCCGGCGCCTAGTTCTTCGCCCGTTTCCAGGTGAACCACCTTGGCGCTCACTCCGGGAACGGGGCGCCCCACGGTGCCTTCTTTCAGCGTCGTCTGAAAGTTGTCGAAAGCCCGGCTTGGAGGAACATTCACCGACACCAGCGGCGAAAGCTCGGTGGCGCCATAGCCTTCCACCGGCCGGACGCCAAACTTCGCTTCGAAAGCATCACACAAGTCGGATGGCAACTTCTCGGCCCCCGCCACCACCACATTGAGTGTTTCAAAGTCTTCCTTATCGCACCGCCGCAGGTAGCTGCGTAAAAAGGTGGGCGTAGCTAACAGCACCGTTGACCGGCTCTCGCGGCACAGTTTGCCAATCCGCTTGGGGTCAAGCGGCGTGTAATGGTAAGCGCCGCCAATGTTCAGCGTCATCACGCCCCAAAGCGTGACGGTATAGCCCAGCGAATGAAAGAAGGGCAAGATGCACAAGACCGTGTCTTCGGGAGTTAAGTGGAAGACCTGGTCAATGGCCTCGATGTTCGAGGCGATATTAGCATGCGTGAGCATCACCCCCTTGGGTCGGCCGGTGGAGCCCGAGGTGAAAATCACGGTGAGCACATCGTCATTATTAATGCGGTGCAAACCTAACTGCCGGGTTAGCACCGAGGTAGGAGTCACATACGCCGCGACCGCCGCCGCGACCTTATCGGCCGTGGTGACTTTGTCTTTAAAGTCCTCCAGGTAGACCAACTCGGCGTCAATCTGGAAGTTCATCTTGCTCATGAACTGCCGGCTGGTCAGCACGTGTTTAATGCCGGCGTCTTCAACGCAGCCGTTGATAACTTCCGAGGTATTCGAGTAATTCAGGTTGATCGCAACCCGGCGATCCAGCGATAAGGCCAGGTTGGCAATGACTCCGCCGGCCGACGGCGGCAACAACAGGCCCACGTGTTGCTCATCCTTTTGCAATACGTGACGGCGCAGCAAGCGGCGCAGGATCAGCGCGCGCAAAAGCAGTTCTCCCCCGCTTAGCTGCGTCCCCATGGTGTCGCGAATCTTGGGGGCGAACTTGCGCCTCTTGCATTGGCGGATGAAATTTACGGGGGGTGGCGTATAGTGCTTGCTTCGCTGTTGCACAGCTCGCGCTCCTAGCTGTTGTACGGCTTGACGAATGTGGTGCAGATCATCCCGCCGCGCGACTGGCGGGCCAAAGTAGATCGACACCGGGTATGGCCAACGCCGAGGCAATTTCCAAAAGAATTTGCCCCGATCGAAACTAAAGATACTCCCCCACAGTTCATCGAGATAGACCGGAATCACCGGCACGTCGGTTCCCTTGAGGATCTTGAGGATGCCCGGCTTGAAGGCTTGGATCTGGCCAGTGCGGCTGATTCCTCCTTCGGGAAAGACGCACACCAGTTCGCCCGCCTCGAGCGCCTCGCGCGCCGTTTTCAGCGCGGCGGCGATTTCTTTAGGACGTTGCGAAATGCCAATCACTCGATGCAGATCGGCAAGCCACTGTAAGAACGGGTTAGTGAAGTTGCCCGTCCATACCACCATGCGCACCGGACGCGAACTTGTCAGCATCAGCAAAATACCGTCCAGCCACGAAACATGGTTAGGAACGAGTAACGCCCCGCCTTCGGCTGGAAGGTTTTCGCGCCCGTAGATTCGAATGCGGTACACCAGCATGCTTAAGAGCCAAACGCTAAACCGCATGGTGGCCTGCGGCAACAGCGCGACAATGTACGCGAGCACAAAAAGGGTAAGCACGCCGAAGATCAGAAAGATTTCCCGCGAGTTGAGCCATGGCTGGCCATCGACGGGCGCTCGCAAGACGTAGTAGATCCCCGACGAGATCAATACGCCTACGAAGGTCAGGAAGTTATTGGCCGCGAGGATGGCGCCGCGGCTATCGCGTGGGCTGCGGTGCTGCATGTATGCTTCCAGCGGCACATTGAACAAACCAGCGCTAATGCCCAGCGCCAGGAGAAGGCCACACGTCCAGATCAGCCCGGCGGTAACTCCTCCATTGGGATCGAAGATGTGTCTTGGCGTGGTGAACAGCAAAATTCCCGCCAGCGCAATTCCGCCAGCTCCCAGCGGCAACATGCCCAATTCCACACGGCCGCTTGACCAATATCCGGCCAGAACGCTTCCTACGCCCACGCCCACAACCAGGGAAAACAATAGCGGATTCTTAGCTGCCTCGTTTAATGCGCCCGCCTCGGCCGCCAATTGGTCAATGTTGAGCTGAGCAATCGTTCCCACGGACCAAAAGAACAAAATGCCCAGGGCCACGCGCAACATGGGGCGATGCGAGGCGAGCGTGCGGATGTCGCGCCACGTTTGGGTGGCTGCGTTCCAAGGAAAGCGACGCTGAGGATTCGCGGCGGGCACCGAACGAATCACCAAACTGGCGGCCAGGCCCGCAATCGCTATGCTCAGCAACACCGCGGCTGAGAGCAGCGGTTTGCCTTGCCCAAAAGCGCCGGTCACGTCGCTCAGCCAGTTCCCTACTCCCATGCCGATCACGGTGGAAATCACCGTGGTCAGACCGAACAGACCGTTGGCTTCGGAAATCTTTTCGGCGCGCAACAATTCGGGGATAGCCCCGAGTTTGGAAGGCGAAAAGAGCGCGCTTTGGGCGCCCGTGAGCGCCACCACGACGAACAGCAAGTACACCTGGCCGGTGACAATCGCAAACATCCCGGCGGCCATGATGAATACTTCGGCCACCTTACAAACCACGATGACGGTGCGCTTGCTGAATCGGTCAGCCAAGTACCCCGCCGGCGCCGCCAGCACCAGGTACGGCGCCACGAAGCAGGCGGTTCCCAAAGCCAGCACAAGCGCCACGTTCTGCGGAAAGTAGTCTTTGGCAATGCCGATGACCAGCCAACGGAAGATATTGTCGTTCGTGGCCGTCAGGAGCTGCGTAAATAACAGGCCAAGAAAACTGGTCGATAGTAGTGTTGCGTCTCCTGGTGGTCCGGCGCCCGGCGCCGAAGCGTGAGACTCAACAACGAGCGATTGCGACATGGCGCCAACCCGGTAGACCTCCCAGATAGTGTATGCCCGATAACCGCGGCGTCCCATTTAACCGATCCTACGGACGCCAAGTCAACAGGAAACGCCCGTTTGGATTTCGCGAACCCCGCGCTGGGAGGCGCGACGGGCATTGCGAGGCTGGCGCTTCCGGCGCCGCCGGCGCAACCGCCATGTTGCCCAACCCTGTGGAGATGCGGGCGAGGAAGGTCCGATGAGAAGGACGCCACATCGTGTATTTGTCGCCTGACGCGGTGACAAGCCCTTGCGCCGCTACGGAAGGAGAGGGCGCCGTGAAACTCAACCGCAACCATTATCTGCTGATCGGCGTAGTCCTGATGTTAATGGGACTACAGTTTCGCATGGTCGACACGTTTGTGTTGAACGAACCGGTGTCGAGGGTATTGCGGCGTCAAGCGCAAACTCCCGCCGCGCAGACGGTCGCCTTGGCACAGCGGTTTGTTCCGACGCCGCAATCCATGCAACTGCACCCGGTTCGGCCACCCAAATTTGTGGGATGGGCGTTGCTCTCGGTCGGTTCGGTGCTGGTCCTGCAAAGTCTGGCGATGCGCAAACCCGGCGCCTGATCTGACGCTGCCCGCGCTGTGCCGGCGCTGACCTGGAAGTGCATGGCGGCGTTCGCCAAGGTCGGCTCCTTGATGTCTCTGTCAGGCAACCCTGGCGCGGCGAGGTTTGTGGATTATGATGGAGTGACCCGCCGGGGTCCTTACGACTGGAGCTAGTCGTCAGCGACCGCCGCGCCTTTGCAGCGAGGGCGAGATCATCGCATGGCGTTTCAATTCCAATGTCCCCAGGGACATGTGCTGGAGACCGACGAATCCTACGCAGGGCAATCCTGCCAATGCCCGTATTGCGGCGTAACATTTGCGATTCCGACGCCGCCCCATCCCCCTGGTCCGCAACCGGGCGCTCCAACGTTTAGCCCTTTTCCTCATCAACCTTCGGCGCCCCCTGCTGGTTTTCCTGGCGGAGGCTATCCGGGCGCGCCAGCGCTGGGATCGGCGCCGCCCGCGGGAACTCCCGGGCCGTTTCCGAGTTTTCCGTCAGGGCCCCTTCCCCAACCGGGGCCTGCACCGGCGCCCTTCACGCCGCAAACACCTGCCGAGCCAGAGATCCTGCATATTGCTTGTCCCAACGGGCACGAGTTGGAAACGCCCCGCGACATGCTCAACCAGGATGTGTTGTGCCCGCATTGTCAGGTCCAGTTCCGCCTGCGCGAGAAAGACAGCGTCGAATACAAACGTCGTCGCGAGTTAGAACGGCAGCGCCGCGAACAAAAGGCCGGAAAGAATTGGCTCAACTTTGCCATTGTGGCCGCCGTGATTGTGGTCCTGGGGCTGGCGATTTTGATCGCTCTTTCGACGAGTAATAAATAGTCTGAGGCGGCTATGAAGCAGCACCAAGTGCGGCGCCTGCAAATCTTCTCGGTCGCGCTGGGGACAACCTCGTTCCTGATTTCTTTGATTGGCGGAACGTTGCGTAATCCGTTGCTTGCGCAACTAGGCGCCGTGGGATTTCTCCTGGCCCTGTTGGCGGTCATTGCCTTAGGGGCGTTTGCCTGGCGGCGTTTCGGTTGAAGCGAATTCCTGCAACAGGGCGGACTCGCCCTGCGCTTTGTGCGGAGTCGAAGCGCAGGATGTGTGGCATGCTCGGACGTTCCGCATAACCACGGCATGTGGAATTCCGTTGTGATCCCTCAATTGGCTGGCCGGCAGCGACGATGCTCAGACGTGGGACACTCTGCGCCACGGAGGCAAAGTTATGAGTCGTCGCAAAGTGGTCATTTTGGCGATCGGAATCTTGCTGGGCGGATTCTGCGCGGCGTTGCCGTTCCGGCATCCCCCCAATACGACCACCGCTGTCTCGTCCGGCGCCGACTCAAAGGATCTGATAATTACCCAAACGCTTAAACCCGAAACCTCGGTTTCTCCTGCGCCACAAGTCGATCGTGCGCCCGAGGTATCGGTTGAACTGAACGCTCCTGCCGTTGATCCTGCGACGAAGAGTTCGCCGCCGGTACATTCTATTGGCGCGGCGGCGCCCGAGGTGACGCCAGCGACACCGCCCGTTCCTCCAGAGGCAACGCCATCGGCGTTGGACATAGCATCCGCGGACATTGCGTCAGCCGCACCAACGCCTGCCCATGGTCAAAATGAGCGACCGACGCTTCGTGGATGGCGTCGGCATCGCATCGCCGATGGAGATACGTTGTCGAAACTGGCGCAACGCTACTTAGGCGATCCGGCCCGCGAAAACGAGATCTTCGCCTACAATCGCGATGTGCTGACCAGTCCCGAGATTCTTCCCATTGGGCGCTGGCTTCGCATTCCCCCTCGGTGAATCAAAGCACGCGGGGACAAGCCAACGCCGGATCAGATCGCTTACGCGGCCCGCCGCAGCTCCATAGGCGCCGGAATTCGTGACATCAGCTCGATGGCGGCAACTTCACCCGATCGTTGAGCCGTGCGAGCCGCTTTGCGTACCGTCATAACCAAGTTGATCATAATGGCGCACACCATGCACCACTGCCAAAAGGCGAAGGTGCGCAAGAACGCAAGTTCCGGCGGCCACACTTCCCGCGACCAATAACGCAAACTTGGAACGGCTTGAACAACCACGGCGGCTCCGACCACACTGATCATGGGAACCGCACAAATAATGCGAAGCAGCGAAAGCTGTCGCGGCTTGTCGGCCGTTGTGGATCTTGCGCGGGAACTCAGGCACAGACTTCCAAGCCAAATACCCGCGAAACCACAGGCAGCGTAAATGGAATGCGCTAGTTCATGCCAGCCCGCAATTCCCGGCCAAAGGGCAGACTCGAAGCCCACCAACGTCGTGCCGCCGACACCCATTGTCATCAACCACCAACCCACAGCGCTCCGTCGACGATCCTGGTTGGCGTGGCGATAGAGCCAATCGGGAAAGGGCGCCAAGAGGATTCCCGTTGCCAGTAGCCCCGTCGCGAGATAACAATACCCCTCGGGGTTATGTTTTCGCGACGCCATGTGGCTTACCAGATACTTCTTGAACGGCTTATCCGCCGGATAATGGCGGAACGAGCAGGCTGCTCCGACCAGCAGACTGGCAATGGCCAATGGCAGGAGCACGCCGGCAACCACCCACGTAGGCAAACGCCCGCGGAAGTAATCCGCTAGGCAACCGTGGATGGCGGTAAGGAAGCCCGCTGCCGATTGCGTCGGTTCGGCCGTTGCGGAGTGAAGGCGAAGTGTCGTCGCGGCGGAGGGGGAACAACGGTCCCTATGGTTTCCGCCGTGCGGTCGTGGCGGTTGGATCATGGCGTATTCTGGGAATTTGGGCTGGCGTTGGCCGAACCCTTTGCGTTTTCTAGAAGAATCGTCCCAGGCGGTATCTCTGGAACTATCGGAAGTGTGGCCGAAGGAACTTCATCGCGTTCCGCGGGGGTAGGCAATTCCACGGAACATGTCAAGGTTTGTCTTGTTTGCCCAGTCCACCGAACGGCCACACGCCCCCTTGGCGTGCTGGCTGTAATGCTTGCGGATGGGCCATCCGTAGCGAAGGGGAAGGCGATATAATGTGACGATGAAAGAGAAGTCGGAGCCTGTGTTTCATGTGACCCCGGAGCAAGCGGGGCAAACGTTGGCGGCGCTTATGCGTCGATGGCGGGGGAATGCCTCCTGGGGCGAAGTGCGCCGGTGGATCCGCACGCGCCGCGTGATGGTGAACGGCAACTTATGCCTAGACGAAGCACGTCGTCTTAAAGAGGGCGAAGTCGTCAAGTTGCTCGCCCAATCGGCGCCGGCCCTTCCCAAGCCGGAGCATATACAGGTGGTGTATGTCGATGATCACGTGGTAGTGGTGGAGAAACCGCCGGGGATCACGTCGACTCGCCATTCGGAAGAGTTGAGCTGGCCGGCGCGGCGACGGCAGTTTCAACCCACGCTCGATGAAATGCTGCCGATCGTGCTGGAACGCAAGTTCAGCAAAGGCGGCAAGAAGCCGCATCGTGGCGTTCCTCCTCCGGTGCGTCCCGTCCACCGACTCGACCGTGAAACGGGCGGCCTGATGGTCTTTGCCCGGTCCGTTCGCGCGGAGCGAGGGTTGATGGAGCAGTTTCGCAAACACACCACCCAGCGCCGCTATCTGGCGATTGTTGAAGGTCACGTAGAGGCTCAGACCATTGAAACACGTCTGGTGCGCGACCGGGGCGATGGGCGGCGCGGCAGCACCGACAAGCCGAATGTCGGCAAACGCGCGGTGACGCACGTCAAACCCTTGGAGGACCTGGACGGCTACACGCTGATCGAGTGCCGGCTAGAGACAGGCCGGACCCATCAGATCCGCATTCACCTGTCGGAACTGGGACACCCGCTCTGTGGCGAGAAAGTGTACCGCAAACCGCTTGGCGGCAAACCGATTCCTGACCGTAGCGGGGCTCCGCGATTGGCGTTGCATGCGGCGTCCTTGGGATTTCAGCACCCGATTTCTGGAAAGCCCCTGTACTTTGAGTCTCCGCTGCCCAAAGATTTGACGAAGCTCTTGGAGCGTCTGCGAGAAGCGAAACGCCGCCGCACCGAATCGACGCGACGCGCCCCTGAGAACGAAAGCTGATCCGCCATGCCGCGTCGTAAGATCCTGTTGGCGCAACTTCCCATTCCGCCGGTCTGTCCCGAGCCGGTGCGGCAAAATGTGCCGTTGGCCGCCGGCTATCTCAAGATGTACGCCGAGCAGCAGGGGCTGGGTGAGCATTACCAGATCGAGCTGCTGTCGCCTGGTGAGGCGAACACCCGTAGCGATCAAGGGTTGGTCGAGGCCATCTTGGCCCGCGATCCGTGGATGGTGGGGTTCACCTGCTATTTGTGGAACATTGTGCGAACGTTATGGATTGCCGAGCGTCTCAAGGAGCGCCGGCCCGATGTGCGCATTATTTTGGGCGGGCCCGAGATTACAGCTGATAACGCCTGGGTGCTCCAGCATGATGCGGTGGACTACGCGGCGATTGGCGAGGGTGAACAAACCTTCGCCGAGTTGCTGCAAGCCCTCGTGGATGACGACCATGTGCGACGCACCATCGACGGACTCTACGACGCCGAGTCGATGCGCGACATGGCGCGGAGCGGGCAGGTAGTGATTCCTTTTCGCAAACCGCTGCCGAATTTGAACACGGTGTCGTCGCCCTACCTGGCGGGGATTCTCGATGCGGCCGACGAACAAGTGCTGCTTTTGGAGACGATCCGCGGCTGCGTGTTTAAATGCAAGTTTTGCTATTACCCCAAGAGTTACAACGCGCTGTACTTTGTCGACGAGTCGCGGATTGTAGCCAACTTGGAGCATGCTCGTCAGCGCGGTGCGCGGGAAGTTGTGTTATTGGATCCCACGCTCAATCAGCGGAAACATTTTGACGACTTTTTGCGGCTCTTAATCCGCGAAAACCCCGAGCGGCAGTTCACGTACTTTGGTGAATTGCGAGCCGAAGGCATTACCGCGCAAACGGCCCAACTGCTTCGTGAAGCGAATTTCACCGAAGTGGAAGTCGGCTTGCAATCGGTGGATCCTCTGGCGATGGATTTGATGGACCGCAAAAACAACCTGCGGGCGTTTGAACGCGGGGTGCGGGCCATGTTGGACGCCGGCCTCGACGTAAAGATCGACCTCATTATTGGTCTTCCCGGCGACACGGTTGATTCCGTCCGCCGTGGAATTGACTATCTTCATGACCGCGGACTCTATAGCCGCATTCAGGTGTTCAACCTGGCGGTTTTGCCGGGCACCGCGTTCCGTCAGGAGGCGGCGCAGTTGGGACTACGCCATCAGGATCGGCCGCCGTACTACGTGCTGGAAACGCCCACGCTCAGCCTGGAGCAAATGTATGACCTGATGGACGAAGCGCAAGACGTGTTTGAAACGGAATTCGACCCGCTGCCTCCGCCGGTGATTCACGAATCGTGGCTCCGCTACGTGGCCGCGCCTGATCACAACGCCCACGCGAACGTTCTTGCCACCCAAACGGGCGTTCCGAAGTTACAAGACTTTGCTTACTTCGACCTAGATGACTCGACGACGCAGGACGTCACCCATCTTGCTTCCGCGCCGGCCGAACGCGCCCAGGCGTTTACCGTTTGGCTACGTTCTGCCGATTTCGATGCCCATTCGGCAAGAGCGGCGGCTGTCGTGCGGCGATTGCTCGTTGATAATCCGCACACAACGTTGCAAGTGGTGCTTGATCCTGGCGCCGAGCCCCACCGTCTTGGCGCCGCTACCTTCGAAGTCTTGCTGCAGGAGTTCTATCGCGAACCCACTTACCTTGACCGGTTCTACAGCATGTCGTCGGGCGCGCCCAAGGGCGCCAAGCGGCTTGTTGTCGCCTTGCCCGAATCAAGACAGACGGAAGTATCCGATGCATGGCAAGACACGGTGGCCGAGTACGCCAGCATGGCCTGGCTGCCTCAGCCGTGTGGCGTCGGCGAGGAAAACCCGGTCTGAGGCGAATCAACCTACGTGGCGTCCTCTTATGAGACGCTAGCGAACGTTGTGACCGGCGACACATCACCGGCGCGACGAAGCGCTGTCGCGGCGGTTTTCAGGAGTATCCGGGATCTGGTCGATCAGCTCGTTGGGTTTGCCTTCGCGTTTCCGCAAGGTAAAGGCGTCATATAAGCGGCCTGTGGCGGTGCGCGCTTCGTACTTGAGTTCGTCTCCATTCACCGTGATGATCTGGTAAAGCTGCGTGTATTCGGCAGCGCGGCGCATGTAGGGTTGCCGGTTAAGTGTGTATAACTTCGGACCGCTGACCGAAACGACATAGAGCGTACCGGCCTGTTCATCGAAATGTGTGGCGCCTGTTGGCGCGTTCTCCTGCTGCATCAGGCCGCTTCGGGCGTAAACATGATCATGCCCTTGCAGGACGAGGTCCACCCGGTACTTGTCGAACACGGGCTGCCAGAGGTTGCGAAGGCCGACGCTGTCGCGCCCTTGTGAGGCGGAATAGAACGGATGGTGAAAGGTGATAATCGTCCAGCGGTTGGGGTTGTCGGCGAGTGTTTGCTCAAGCCAGGGGATTTGTTCTCGCTGCTTCTCGTTTGAATTGAGTGAAATGATCCGTACTCCCTGATAATCGATCCAATACACCGTCTCTTCTAGGCCCTCGGGACCGTGTTCAGGGAATGCGAACATCGGGCGCCAGTGTCGTGTGAGCGCTTTGCCGTCTTCGGCTTTGGCGTACTCGTGATTGCCGGGCGTCGCAACGCACGCCGCCATACGGTGAATGTGGCTGCCGGCGTAGAACCAATCGCCCCATTCTGCGTCGTTGTTGGCGCGGTCGACCAAGTCTCCCGCATGCAGCAGGAAGGCGGCCTTGGGAGCGTCGCGGTAGGCTTCGCGCACCACGCGCGACCAGTAGGACTTGAGCTCGATTTGCGCGTCGCCAAAGTAGATGAAAGTAAACGGCTCGGGTTGATCGCTGGCCGTGGAGAACTGGGACCATTCGCTCCAGTTCTCGCCGTCTCCCACGCGGTATGCGTATCGGGTTTTGGGTTTTAAGTCCCGAAAGACCGCCGTATGGTAGTGCGCTAAGCCCAAGTTGGTTTCGAGCGGCGTAGTCACCGCTACGACTTGGCGGGCGTTGAAGCTGAACAACGGCCCATCTTCGGCTACAGCAATTTCGGCATAGGCCCGGTGAACGGTGGCGTCGGTGCGCCATGACACCGCTTGCGTTGTGGCTGGATCGTCGTTCCAGGTGAGTACGATGCGATCCGGGATAGCGCTTGGCCGGTGAGCTTCTTTATCCGAGATTCGCTGGGGCTCGGGGTGATCATGTCCTTCGTGGGCCTCTGCCCACGGCGCCAAAAGAAAAACGAAGCTCGTTACGAAAATACAAAGGTCACGAGAGACGGTCGTTCTGGCGGACATTAAGACGTTCCTCCTTGCGCGCCTGCGGTCGGATTCCAGAATTACCTGGAAAGCCGCAGCTTACCCAAGGTTCGCCGCCGGTGCTATGTCGCCTCTGGGAAAGGATGTTGAGAAAGTTAGCGTCGACGAAGGTCTTTCACTTCCAAGGTGAGTGAAACGTGTGGGGAAGATAGAACCTTGCTTCTGGCGCGGGAGTGTTTTGAACCGTAGAGCACGGCGCGTCAAGCAAAATTACAAAATAACGGTTTCTTTTATTTTCAACTTTCCCCCGCCGTGGGGATGCAAAAAAGATCGATTCGTCCTATATCTTTCTTAGTGAGCAGCGCGCACGGATGTTCCGCGCAACCTTCTCGCACTCCTGAATGGGGACTTGCTGCCGGAGGCCGCCCCCCCAGCCCGCCTTGTTCACGCCTTCGCCTGGCAACGCGCCCCTACGCTGCGTTGCGCAACAGCAAGGCGTCTTACGACTTGTTCCCGCCGAGATTCCCTTCCCCTTCCACCTCACTTGCGCACGATGGAACCAAACGACTTGGAGTTGTACACCACCAGCGAACTAATTGCCGAACTCTTGCGACGGAAAACATTTCTGGGCGTGATTGTGCACTCAGACCAAGAGTTCAAAAACGGTTGGGGAGAGGAACAAACTTTTCGCGTCCATTTCAACTCGAACCTGACGCGCAGTGAGGCGTCGCGATTGCTCGACGTGGTCGCCCATACCATGGACCGCGAGTGGTGCGAATAACTTAGCGCACCGTACCGTGCGCCGTGTTTGCAAAACGAAAGCGGGCGCGTCGGAACGCGCCCGCAGGAAAGAGTCTGGCCGTCTCAATTAAAGAGCCGTGCATTACGGATTAGGACGGTTTTCGTCGCGCACTTTGGCGCTGCCTTTGCGTTCAATGCGGGCTTCTTCCTTGGCAATGTCTTCCGACACGTGCTCGGTGTCTTGGACGGTGCGCTTACCGACCCTGATTTCTTCCTTCACCACCGGCGTCTTCTCGACGCGTACCTGCTCCTCTTTCACGGGGATGCGGATATCTTGGTCGCCGCGAATTTCCTCCGAGGCAGGCGCGTTGCCCGATACCGGGTGGCGTTCGATGACCACTTCTTCACGTTGCACGGGCACGTCCACCGTCTTGTGCTCGGTCTTTACTTCCTTATGCACGTGAACTTCGCCGGTTTCCATCGGCTGTTTGTGAACGTGCATTTCTTCTTCTCGCAGTTGTATATTTTCGCCGCCGCTGGCCCTTGTGGCGGCTTGTCGCTCTCTTTCGCTCCGGGACGCTTTTCGACCCGACGCACGAGCGGTATCCGACATCGAATGACCCTCGCTCGCCGCAGAGGCTGATTCACGGCGGCTTTCCCAATTAGCGCGGGTGAACTCGCCGGTGCGCTCCTGAACATGACCGTGGTGGCGTTGAAGGATGCTAGCCGCTTCGTTGTAGCGATGACCGTCGCGCACGGTAACTAGTGTGCGGCCCGCTTTGAATTCGCTCTCGTAGTACTCAGCCTCTTCTTCGGGAATTCCCATACCGACCAGCGTTCCGGCAATGCCGCCTGCCGCGGCGCCCAGACCGGCTGAGGCCAGTATGGCCGCCAAGGTGCCGCCGGCGATCACTGGACCAATGGCTGGCAAGGCGCCTGCCGCGATGCCAATCGCCCAAGCCGCCCCCAAACCGGCTCCCGCGAGCGCGCCAGTCATCGCGCCTTCTTCGGCATAGGTGCCGCGGTCATCTTTGATGCTGTTGCGCGTGGTTCCACTTTGGTCGTGCGAGATCACGCCGATTTCGTTATCGGTGAACCCCGCGCGGTGCAACTCTTCGACAGCGCGACGAGCATCGTCACGGTTTTCGAAGATGCCGACCACGGCGTTACGTTCCAAGTTCCTGGTTGCCATCGTGTGTTACCTCCTGAAAATACCTTCCCTTTTGTGCAAAAAAAGCTTGGCCTTTACGCTTGGCCATTGGCTCAGGAGGGTGCAATCGATGTGCCCAAATCCCAGGAGAGTTGAAAGTAGCAGATGAGAAGTGGCTTCAGCACCGCGCAAGGCAGGGACATTCACTTGCCGACCGTTGCTATGCATTCGGTTGCAAATGACGAGTTACGAGAGGCGCCCAAGTAATGGGCGTTGGATTGGCGAAGCAAAAGCAATCGCTCCGCACAACGCGTGATCCAAGAGGTGGTAGGCCAATGGGCAAATGTGAGATGCACACATGAAGTGAAAAGGCGCGGCTGCCGCTGCTTGCCTAGGCGATAGCGTCAAGAGGAGGTGAACTAGCGGCAACGGAAGACATAATACGCCAGCATTGAGCCGTGTAGCTGAATTCCCGCGAATTCAGCTATGGCTCCAATATCGGCGTTCATCAACTGCCGAGAGTTATTGCGCTATTCGCCGCTGCGGCGCGTGTGGGCTACGGTTGCTCTTCGATGCAGTAGAGGCTCTTTTCGCCGCGCACGTACATACGCTTGCCGATAATTGCCGGCGAGGCGTCGACGCCTTCGCTCAATTCGTTCGTGGCAAGAATCTCAAGCGTCGGTCCGTGTTTGAGGACAACCGCCACGCCGTCGCGGCTAAAGAAATAGATCCGGCCGTTGGCCGCCACGGGCGAGGCGTAGAGGGTGTTTAAGCGTGGCAGTCGCTTCTGGTTAATTTGTGTTTCGCCGGTCTTGGCGTCCACCGATGAAAGGATCGCATCACGTCCTTTGGTAAAGTACAGCACCCCTTCGTACAGCACGGGCGAAGCGATGTAGGGCGTTCCGTCGGTACGGCTCCACGCAATCTTATCGCTATTGGTAATGTCGCCTACTGAGTTCAAAGGAATTGCATAAGCCGCATACCCGCGGAACCCAGTCATGCAAAACACCAGATCGCCCATGGCCACGGGCGAGGGAATCGGATTGCTGGCCTGTCCACCGCATTCCCAGAGCAACTTGCCCGTTTCCAAGTCGTACCCGCGCACTCGGTTATGCCCGTTTGTCACCACTTGAGCCCGCCCGTTGTAATTCACCACGAGCGGCGTGGCCCAAGTGGTGGGCTCATCGCGATCGACCTTCCAGCGCACGTCGCCGGTCTTGGCGTCTAGAGCGATCAGAAAGTCATCGGCTTCATGGTCCCAGTTCACGACCAGTGTTTCGCCATAGATAGTAGGCGAACTGCCTTCGCCAAACTCATTCCGGGTTTGCATGTCGCCAAGGTCGCGTTTCCATTGCAGATTGCCTTGCATGTCGTAGCAGAAAACACCGCGCGAGCCGAACGATGCGTATACGCGTTCACCGTCTGTGGTGGCCGAGGCCGACGCATGGGTGTTCGTGGCGTGTAAACGTTCGTGCGGCACTTCTTCGGCAGCTACGCGCTCCCAGAGGAGTTGGCCCGTATTGCGGTCGAAGCACAATACCGTGAATCGATGAACGCCGTTGTCAAGCGGAACCGCCGTAAGCAGGAAGAGTTGATCGTTCCACACCACCGGCGAGGCGCTGCCACGGCCGGGCACGGCGACCTTCCAGCGAATGTTTTTCGATTCGCTCCATTCGGTTGGCGGATCGCCATACGGGGCGACGCCGTCGGCGTTTGGCCCGCGCCACTGATGCCAGTTTTTCAACTTGGCCGTTTGGAAATCGTCGGCAACGGCAGGGGCGACCAGCATAACCGCCAACATTAGTTGTTTGACCAAAACTCTCATGTCGATTTCCAGCCTTTCCTTTGATTGAAAAAATGGAGACATCCTTTCGATTGCGACCTTGGCAATGTCTACGATTCGCCAAGGGGGTTCATCCTATCGACATCGCCGACCTTGAGCGACTGGCCCCGTGGGCAAAACCGCGCCAAGGCACACGTGTCCCCCGCGTTTTCGGGTGTTGACTCCTGGGTGGGGTGGGGAATAGACCGCCAAAAAATTGACGTGAGCTGATCTATCGTCGATACTAAACCCCGCCTACCCGTCTGGGTCCCGCCTCATTTCTAACCTTGGCTCCAAGACGTCATGCCGCTGCTTGCCACTCTTCGTAATTTGGGTACCGTTGCAGCTTTGGGCGTGTTCCTGGTGGTGTCGCCGGGCGGTGCGTCGGCTGCCGACAAGCAGAGCATCGACTTCAACCGAGATATCCGAGCGATTCTTTCGAACAACTGCTTTCAGTGCCACGGTCCTGACGCCGCCGAGCGGCAAGCCGACCTGCGCTTGGATACTCGCGACGGCGCCCTGGCCGTGATCACTCCCGGAAATCCGGAAACGAGCGAGTTGATTCGCCGAGTTGCTAGCCAGGACGAATCGGAGCAAATGCCTCCGGCCGATTCGGGCAAGAAGCTCACGCCGCAAGAGATTGAGTTGCTGACCCAATGGGTTCGGGAAGGCGCCCCCTTTGCGCCGCACTGGTCGTATGTCAAACCAGTTCGGCCGCCGCTTCCTGCGGTGCGCAACGCTGCTTGGGTGCGCAATGCGATCGATCAGTTCGTGTTAGCGCGGCTCGAGCGGGAAGGTATGACGCCCTCGCCCGAGGCTGATCGCCACACCCTGGTGCGCCGCGTCACGTTAGACCTGACCGGGTTGCCTCCCACGCCCGAAGAGGTCGAAGCATTCGTGGCCGACCCAGCGCCCGACGCCTACGAACGGCTGGTGGACCGCTTGCTGGCTTCCCCGGCGTACGGCGAGCACTGGGCGCGAATGTGGCTTGACTTGGCCCGCTATGCCGACTCGGCCGGCTACGCCGACGATCCGCCGCGCACGATTTGGGCGTATCGCGATTACGTGATTAACGCCTTCAACCACAACAAGCCTTTCGACCGTTTCACCCTTGAGCAGATTGCGGGCGACTTGCTGCCCAACCCGACAACCGAACAACTCGTCGCTACTGCGTTTCACCGCAATACCTTGACCAACAACGAAGGCGGCACCAACGACGAAGAGTTCCGCAACGTGGCGGTAGTAGACCGGGTCAACACGACCATGGCCGTGTGGATGGGCACGACGATGGCCTGCGCCCAGTGCCATTCACACAAGTATGACCCGATTTCGCAAGAGGAATACTTCCGTTTCTTCGCTTTCTTCAACAACACCGAGGACGCCGACCGCCGCGACGAACGCCCGTTGCTTTCGATCATGAGCGAAACGCAGCAGCGGGAGCAGACGCGGCTCGAAACCGAGATTCAGCAACTTGAGAAGCAGATTCAAGAGACGACGCCCCAACTGGCCGCAGCCCAACAGCGTTGGGAGGAGTCTTTTCGGAGCGAATTGGTTTGGACTCCTCTGCGCCCGGCCCGCGTGACGACCGAAGCCGGGGCGACGGTCCAAGTCCAAGAAGACTCCTCAGTGTTCGCGTCCTTAGCCCGCGCTACGGATTCTTACACGCTTGAATTTTCCCTTGCGCCGGGGAAGTACACAGCACTGCAGTTGGAAACGCTTCCGCATGAGTCGCTTCCCGGCGGGGGGCCCGGCCATGCAAACGGCAACTTTGTGTTGTCTCAGGTCCGCGCCACGCTTACGCCGCCCGATCATCAGTCGCTCTCCGGGCGTTACGTGCGGATCGAGATCCCGGGCCAACAGAAATTGCTCTCGATTGCCGAAGTGCAAGTCTTTCGAGGGAGCGAGAACGTGGCGCTTCGTGGCTCTGCATCGCAAAGCAGCGTCGACTACGATGGTCCAGCGCGTCTGGCGATCGATGGCAATACGAACGGCCACTACTATGAAGCAAAATCGACCACTCACACCGCCCTTTCCGACAATCCTTGGTGGGAGCTTGATCTGGGCGGTGATCAACCCATTGATCGGATTGTTATCTGGAATCGGACCGATAACGGCCTCCATACCCGTTTGACCGGCTTCCGCATTGCGCTGCTTGACGCGGATCGACAAACCGTGTGGGAGCAATTCGTTAACGATCCGCCGAACCCCAGCGCCGAGTACTCCCTGAGCGGCGCGCGGCCGATCACCTTGGCTGCGGCGTACGCCGATTACGCGCAGAACGGTTTTGAGCCGCATCACGTGGTGAACAACGCGGACCCGACGAACAAGGGTTGGGCCGTCGCCGGCCAGATAGGCAAGCCGCACCAGCTTACGCTCATTCCGGCGGCGCCGTTTGAGGTGACGGAAGGAACCGTTCTTACGCTGAGCTTGGACTTCCGATCGCGGTTTGAGAACCATACTTTGGGACGATTCCGCATTGCGACGACAACCGACACCCGCGCCCGAGAGTACGCGCCGATCCCGCCGGCCGTACTGGCGATCCTCCGCACGCCACGTGCCGAGCGAAGTGCGGCCCAAGCGGCTGAATTAACGAAGTACTATGTAAGCATTGCTCCGGAACTTGCGGCGACGCGTCAACAACTGGCGGCCCTAAAGCAACAGTTGGAGAGTATCAAGCCCGAGACGACGGTTCCCATTATGAAGGAGCTTCCCGAAGGGAAGCGACGCGTTACTCGTATTCAGTATCGCGGGAATTACCTGGACTTGGGGCCGGAAGTGACCGAAGGTGTGCCCGCCGTGTTTCCGCCTTTGCCCGAGGGAGCGCCGCGCAACCGCCTGTCGCTAGCGCAATGGCTGGTGAGCGAAGACAATCCCTTGACGGCGCGCGTGCTCGTCAACCGTTATTGGGAACAAATCTTTGGCATGGGGCTTGTACGCACAAGCGAAGAGTTCGGATCGCAAGGCGAGTTGCCCTCGCACCCGGAATTGCTCGACTGGTTGGCGACCGAAGTGGTGCGACTCGGATGGGACCAGAAGCAACTGGTGCGGCTGTTGGTCACGTCGGCCGCGTATCGGCAATCGTCGCGCGTCACGCCTGAGCTGCTGGAGCGCGATCCTGACAACCGGCTTTTAGCCCGTGGGCCACGATTTCGACTGTCGGCCGAAATGGTGCGCGATCAAGCGCTCTTAGCGGCAGGATTGCTCAGCAGGCGTATTCATGGGCCTTAGTCGCGCCCACCGCGTCAGACCTTGGGCTTAAGCGATGCTTTTGGCGGCTCAACCGACTGGGCGACCGGCGCGGGCGACGACCGTTATCGCCGCGGTTTGTACACCGAGTGGCGTCGCTCGTCGCCGTATCCTTCCATGGACGCCTTTGACGCGCCAAGCCGCGAAGTCTGCACGATCAACCGCGTGCGCACAAACACGCCGCTGCAAGCCCTGGTTACGTTGAATGATCCCGTGTATGTCGAGGCGGCCCAGGCGCTTGCTCGCCGCATCACGGCCGCAGCGAGCGACCCGCGCGAGCGGGTGCGGTTTGGCTTTTTCGTCTGCTTGTCGCGCGAGCCGTCTTCGGCCGAATGCGATCGCCTTGTGAAGTTGTACGAAGAGGCTTACGCCACGTACGCCCAGTCGCCGGAACAAGCCCGCAAAATGGCCACCGAGCCACTTGGCGCTGCGCCACCGGGAGCCGATCTGGCGGAGCTTGCGGCTTGGACTGTCGTTGGCAATGTGCTGCTTAACTTGGACGAAGTCCTTATGAAGCGCTGAGCGGTTGCTGCGGCGCGTTCCACCCAGTTTGATGCATGGTCGCAGACGTTGGGCTGCGGTGAACGATTCGACCCGAATACTTTTCGAATGAGGGCGACGCTCCGATGAATCCTCAATACGAGTTCCTGCAAACGCAAACTCGCCGCCATTTCCTTCAGAACTGCCAGTTAGGGCTGGGAGCGTTGGCGCTTGCGTCGCTGACCGGCAGCGATTCGCCGGCTGCGGCTGGGACGATGACCGATCCGTTAGCGCCCAAGGCGCCGCATTTTGCCCCGAAAGCCAAGCGGGTGATTTACCTGCATTTGGAAGGTTCGCCGCCCCATTTGGACCTGTACGACTACAAGCCAGAACTGGTCAGGCACAATGGCGAAGATTGCCCTGAAGAGTTCATCAAGGGCAAGAAGTTTGCCTTTACCTCGGGCACGCCGAAGTTGCTTGGTACGCCGCGAAAATTTGCGCAGTACGGGCAAGGAGGTGTATGGCTCTCGGACGCCGTGCCGCACCTGCATAGCGTGGCGGACGAACTGTGCGTCATTCGCTCGATGCACACGGATCAGTTCAATCATGCCCCGGCGCAGCTCTTACTGTATACGGGTTCGCCACGGCAAGGGCGTCCGTCACTTGGCGCGTGGGTGACGTACGGCTTGGGTTCCGAAAGCCAGAACCTACCTGGCTTTGTGGTGCTGATTTCCAGCGGTGTGCAGCCAAGTGGCGGCAAAAACGCTTGGGGAAGCGGCTTCCTGCCTTCCGTCTTCCAAGGCGTGCAATGCCGATCCAAGGGGGACCCGGTGCTTTATGTTTCCAATCCCGACGGCATGGATCGCGAAATGCGCCGGCGCACGCTTGATGCGCTTCGCGACCTGAATGAAATCCAAGCCGCGGAGATGGGGCACCCCGAGACGCTCACGCGAATAGCGCAGTACGAATTAGCCTACCGCATGCAGATCGCGGCTCCCGAAGTTATGGATATCAGCCGCGAAACGCCCGAAACGCTAGAAGCCTACGGCGCCCGGCCGGGCGAGGCCAGCTTCGCTAATAATTGCTTGTTGGCGCGTCGCCTTGTGGAGCAAGGAGTGCGGTATGTGCAACTGTTCGATTGGGGCTGGGATTTTCACGGCACCGGACCGGCCGAAGATATTCGCGACGGCCTAACCCGCAAATGTGCGACCATGGACAAACCGGTGGCCGCTCTGCTTCGTGATCTGCGGCAGCGCGGGCTGCTTGAGGAAACGCTCGTCATTTGTGGCGGCGAGTTCGGACGCACCCCCTTCCGCGAAGGCCGTACGTCGGGCGGGAACATCCTGGGACGCGACCATTACCCCGATGTTTACACCATGTGGCTTGCGGGCGGCGGTGTCAAAGGCGGATACACCCACGGCGAGTCCGATGAACTTGGGTTCTCCATCGCTCGCGATCCGGTCCACGTGCATGACCTGCAGGCAACCATATTACACCTTCTCGGCTTGGATCACGAACGGTTGACCTTCCGCTTTCAAGGTCGCGATTATCGCCTGACCGACGTTAGCGGTCGGGTCATTCCTGAGATTCTGGCTTGAAGCTCCATTTTTTTGCGTTCGCCCCAACGCCATCACGTAGCCGCAGCGAATTGCGGTTGCGACCGTTCTAGATAGGGTTGTGTTGTTGTCCAGCGATCGCGTCGCGCGCTAGAGAAATTCGCTTCGCTTTGGATGCGGGCGATTGCGTTCAATGGGGGAGGGGTTATCATAAGAACGCCAGAAACTTCAAGTTATTTTGCCGAATATTGAAGCAAAAATGAAATCTTCCTTCTTCCTGGCGGCCGCGGCGATGGCAGGCTTCCTGTTGGCCGGCTGTAGCTCCTCATCTCCGACTGCGGGCGAAGCGAGCGGCGGACCGGCCGGAGATTCGGGAATTCGCAAGGTGTCGGCCGCAAACTTGCCCCCGCTTGCGGATCCTTCGCCAACGTCGGATCCGACGGTTGAGGCGGCGGGGCCTGAAGGGTGGAAGCGTTTGCCGCGCAAAGACGATCAGTATCTTATTGGCTGGTACGGCGGAACGACGCCGAACGCTTTACCGCGCATCTTCATTCGGGTGACGGAATGGACGGGGCAAGCGGGCGATACCACGAAGGAAAACGTGATCGCCTTGGCCGAAGAAATCGAGCAGAAGCTGACCCGCGAGAACAAACCCGTCAAAGAGCCTCCCTTGGCGATGGTGCTAGGAGATACGCCCTACGTACGCTACGTGGAGGACGCCCGGGTAGGCCAGGTGCGGGCCGAAAAGCAAGTTCTCCAACGCATTGCGAACGGCCGCCTGTACACCGTGGAGCTCCAAATCTACGACGGCAAGATTCTCGATTCTCGCGACCACGCGTACGCCGTCGCCGCAGGATTGAAAATCGAACCGTCGACCGCTCCGGCGCACGTTGTGCCCGACACCCCAGAAGGCGATCCGACGCCCTCCGATACCGAACCAAGCGACGAACCGATTGACGGTGAAGAGGGGACCGAGTCGTAGATCGCCTGTCTTGGCCGTTGTGGTTGGCCTGTGGTATTGTCGCTGAACTCCCAGGTTCACAAACGGCGCCGCCAGCTGGTTGCGCCTCTTCCGTTCTTTTCTTTGCTTCGTGCTGCACTCGAACCTTGGTTGGAACGACTTCGAATGGATGAACAGCAAAAGCAGCGCGTCATGATGGCGATCGTGGCCTTTAACATCGTCATTATCGCGTTTCAAATCATCTTCAACTCGGGCCTGTTTGGGTTTCCGTTCTCGGTCGGCAGGTTACTCATCGGCCTCGTGATTGCAGCGGTGGTCGGCGGAATCGGGTACGTCGTGGCCGGCCTTATGCAGCGTTGACGCCCATTCCCTAGCCGCGCGCTACTTTGCCTGGTCTTTGGAGCTTTCACCGCCTTTGGGCCTTCTCGCTTCCGAAGGCGACAGGGCTGAAGGTCTTTACTCACTTGGGTTTACGGCGGAAGTGAAGCACGCCTTTAGGCAAAGTTCTTGGCCCGTAGGAGGGGATTCGGGCGATTGGCGAAAAACGGAGAAAAACTTTTCCGCACCCGGCCTTCGCAGAGGCGGCGGTTCCGGTATAATCATCCGTTTTTCCTACCCCATTGGAGCGAGTCTTGGCAGCGATGAATTTTTACCGTGTTGTGTGGCGCGACCAGGAGCGGAACCGGGTCATTGAGATTTTTGTGGATTACCGTGTCTCGGACGCTGGCGTTGAAATTATGAAGTTGCGCCCCACGCGCGTCATGTTGTTGAGCGAGTCGGGCGAAGCCGTCCGGCAAGTGATTCACGTTCGCACCCAGGCAGGCCAGCGTTTCCTGGCGAAGCAGTTCGAGCAACGGTGCGACAAGGTGAGCACTCTGGCCAGCGAGATTCACACTCGCCATCACGGCCGCGATGAGCAAGCGTTCGAGTTGCCTTTGGCGGTCTAAGAGCATTTGTATGCACTTCCCGTCCCTGGTGGACGGGATTTTTTTTGCGCTGTGCAGAGCCACCCGGAAACAGTTGCTTGCGGCAAGGGCACGTTGGTCGCAACTCGCGTTCGAAGGCGGCGTGGGTGATCAAGCTTGCGGCGTGTCTTCGTGAAACCACGCGGGCGGCGCCGGACCGCGCTGACGCTTAATGTTAGCGTGAATCCAAGACGCGAGAATCACTATCGCGATCGAGCCGCCAACTCCTAAGGCGAACAAGGTGACCAAATTCTCTTTGGGGGCCAGCACCAAGGGGCCCACCATAGAGCCGACAACGGCCCCTGCGGCGCCTCCCACAATCAGGCCCAGGCCGGGGCGGTAATGATACAGGCCGATAAGCGCTCCTAGCCCCATAACAGACCCGCATCCCACGAGGGCCGCGCGGGTCAGAATCTGAGAACCGGCGCTGCCGTCGACCCTCGCCTGCCCGGCTGCGGCCGACATCGATAGCGCAATCGCGCAGGTGGTAATCAAGAGAAACAAGGCGCTAAGCGGATAACCACGTTCGGGCACGGGAGGCATAACGGTTTTGGCGATCAGTAGAAGAAATCCTTCAAGAGCATTCCATCAGCGCGGTGCGCCAAGCTGCGTGTAACTTGATGATTGGTTGTGTTCGAGAGAGTATGCACGCTGCCATCGCCGAGAGCGAACAGAGCGCCGGCGGGATGAGCGCTTCCAAAGCCTCCGACGACAAGCTGGGGATCGGTCTTCGTTTTGTCTAACTGCGGCCAGTTGATGGGCGTTCCCATGTTCCGCAGCGTGGCTCGCGTGCCCGACATCCATCCTAGCCCACCCTGTTCGGCAATCACTTCTCCTAGAAAAAGCGTTTGCGACGACCCGTCGATGATGTCCTCATACCGTATGCGACTGTTGAGAAAGAAAACTCCGTGGTTGTCGACATCGATCGGCGCTTCTACGTCATGGTGGACGGCTGCATAGCAAGATTGGGTCGGCGGCGCATTTTGCGAGAGGCAGTGTAGTATATCCAGGCGAAGATCCGCTACTTGTGCATTGTTGGGGTGATATACGCCGACCGAAAAGTCGACGTGCCGCCAGGCATTCCGTTGCTCCATAAAGGGGAGGATCTGAACGATCCAATTGTGATGATAGCCCTGGGCGATATTCCGCACGGGGCCTTGGGCGTCGATCGTGCCAGGAGGATACACCTCGTGCAGGTTCTGGTAGTTGTGTATGGCTAGGACCAACTGCGCCAATTGCCCACCACAATTGGATCGCCGGCTTGCCTCACGGGCAAGCTGTACCGCAGGCAATAAAGCCGCAAGTAGCAGTCCGATCACCGTGACGGTCACCATAAGCTCGATAAACGAAAACCCACACTGCCTGCGCAGGTGTGTGAATCCAGGGCGGAAAGTGCGATTCATTCCCATGCGTCCAGTAATTGGCCGTCGGCCCGATGACCGAGTTGTTGGTAAATCTTCATGTCGATCGTTTGGCGAACTAAACGTATGCTGCCGTCGCCCATGAGGAACTGAACCGTACCGGGGTGGGCGCTGGAAAAGCCGCCTACCTCGGTCGGCGCCGCAACGAGGACGCCCCCGGTGGTCGCGTTGCCTGCGGGCGTTTCGCCGTCAGCGTTCTCGCCCTCGGATTGCTCGGTGGCGGGGTCATCACTCTCCTCTTCGCCCATTTCGTCGGAGAAGGACGAGTAGCGATCTCCCACAACGACGCCCGGGGATAGAGGCTTCATTCCTGTGGTATTGGGTGTGGCGCCCGTGTTACGAAGCGTTGCGCGGGTGCCCGACATCCAACCCAGGTCTCCGCCGTCGGCATGACGCTTCTCGCCTACAAAGAACGTGTGCGAGGGACCGTCGGTAATGTCATCTCGCGTCACTGCACTGTTGAGAAAGAACACGCCGTGGTTTCCAACGTCGATGGGCGACTCCACGTCGTGGTGCACGGCGGCGTAGCAACTGGCGGTGTCCATATAGTCGGGAGTTGAGGGACAACGCAGGATTCCGAGCCTTAGCGAATGGACCGCTGCGTTGTTCGGATGGTATACGCCGACAGTCGAATCAATATGCCGATACGCGTTCCGCTGTTCGATGTAAGGAAGAATCTGCACAATCCAGTTGTGGTGATAACCCTTCGGTTCATGGTAAATCGGCCCTTGCGACTCGATTGTTCCCGGCGGGTAGACGTTATGAGCCGATTCATAATTGCTTAACGCGATGCCCAACTGAATCAGGTTCTGCGAACATTGCAACCGGCGTGCTGATTCCCGCACTGCTTGCACCGCCGGCAACAGCAACGCGACCATGATCCCGATAATCGCAATCACCACCAGAAGCTCAACTAAGGTGAAGCCCGGCCTGCTCGATTGAACGCAACTGCGGTTCCGAACACGCGGCTGCCGCGCGCGGCGCCATGCCGAAGTTTCGTGGCGTCTTAGCCCGCCGTCCAGCGCGCGAGATCGGCGGAAGGCGAATGGTGGAGGATATTGAAAGTGCACAGCGGCCTCCGCGTGAACGGTAGGAGGGTTCATATTCTGGGGGGTCGCCAATGGACGATCGTTCTTCTCAGGGAGGAACGAGTTCTTGAGATCTTCTCTTAGTCGTTAGCGCCGTTATCGTTGTCGTGTCGCAGGGTGATCTCGCGCACTACGCGGACGCGTTCGACCGGACGGTCAGGATAAAGGGCTTCGACCATGACCTGGTGGCCGCCCGAGTCGCCGTCGGCAGGGGTCACCGTAATGTTTGCTTGACCCGAATGCGGGCTGCCGGTCGCCTCGCCCGGAATAGTCCATACTTCGCCGCGATAGTCAGCGTTCAAACGTAGTTGCACCACGGCGCGGTCTACCGCTGATTCAGCCAACCATCTTGCCTGATAGTCGCGAACTTGATCTCGCAGGCGGCGGTGACGATCTAACGTCGAAACCGTCAGGCTCGCGCATAACAGGATCGCAAGAAACAAACAGGCCAGCGCCATGGCCATGACAACGCCCGACCGCGGCGAGGAGGTTTGCTTGCGTAATTTGCGCTGGGTTTTCATTTTCCTTCGTACCGTCGATCCAACCCGAGCACGGCCGCAATGCGTGTTTTTCGTGTTTTGCGAAGTTCGACCGGCTCTTCGCCCACCGGACGCTCAATTACGATCGCTAAAAGCTGGGGGCCCGCGTTGGGCGGCGGCTCCCAGTGGATGCGGCTCCCGCGGGGCAATTCGAACAAATCGCGGGCGACCGTTCGCCCCTCTTCGATGACGCGCCGCCGAATCTTCGCGGGGTGTGGATGGTAGTCGTAAATAATGGTGCGCCGCTTAGTGAGCGTTAGCGTCAACGTGGGTTGCGCGTCCTCGGATTCGGCCAGCGAGAAACTTTCCGCGGCGTGAACGTCGTCGCGCACACGCTGGGCGAAATGGTGCAGCACGGCGAGCGTGTTGGCCTCCGCCTGTGTGGCGGCTTCCGCGCGAAGCAGGTACTGCAAGCCGACGGCCATGAGGGTGAACATGATCGACGCGACCGTCGCCGCGAGCAGAGTTTCGATCAGCGAAAATCCGCGTCTCATGGCGCAGGGGCCTCCGCAAAACGCCAAGCGACCAGCCGCACCGGCTCGACCTGTTCTCCCGCGGTATTGCGCCACGTGATGGCGACTTCCACGCGGCGGCTCGCAAGCGCTGGATGCGCTTCTGTCATGTCGTCTTCGGTGATGCGCACAGACACCGTGCCACCCGGAAGCATAGCGGCTGCTTCGGGCGAAAGTTCGGCCGGCGTGTCTTCCTCCACCCGAAGCTCCTGCCACGGCGTTGCGGCCAGTCTCTCCATGTGATTGGCGGCTTCGTGGATGGCCGCCAAGCGGCGGTCGTCCTCACGCTGTTGCCGGGCGACGATGGTTAAAATGCGGCCGATGCTGGCCAGCAAGACGCCAATCACCAACACAGCGAGGGCCAACTCGATTGCGGTCAAGCCACGACGGCGCATTACGAACTGTGACGAGACGACGAGGAGCCAAGGTAGTAACAAGCATCGCCGTGCGGCGACAAGCGCAGAGGTCGCACCGGCGGCGAAGGGTGGAGAAAAGTATATCGCCCCACCCGGCGGCGATGCAAAGACAAATTACGAGAAAACCAAAAATCCCGCGACGTTATTTGATAAAGATAAACTCTTTCGCATTGATCAGGACATGGCATAGATCGGCCCAGACGCGAACGTCGATGGTGGCGGCCGGGCCAGAAATTCCCAGTTCCAAGGCCTGCTGCTCTAGGAAAGCCAGCGCTGCGGCCGTCTCTTCGCTGGTGGCGGGTCGTGCATATGCGGTAAGGTAAAGACGCTGCACGCGTTCGGCGGCGGTGGGTTTCGGATCGGCCAGTTCGCGTTCGGCCCAAATCCGCGCTTGCTGCACCACAAAGGGATCGTTCATGAGGATGAGCGCTTGCGCGGGAACGTTCGAAACATTACGGCGGCCCATCGTGCTAAAGGGAGGAGGCGTGTCAAACGCCTGCATCATGGGCGAGAGGAAGTTGCGCCGCACGGCGCCATAGATGCTACGTCGTCCCGCGCCATCCAGAGGACCGCTCGTGCCGGGACGCCCTCGCCCTTGCATAAAGGGGGTTAGGTGCACCGGAACGCTTGGACCATAGAGGGTGCGGTCGAGTCGTCCCGAGAGGGCAAGAATAGCGTCGCGAATGGCTTCACCTTGCAGTCGCCGGACACGCTGCTGGTGAAGGAGCAAGTTCGCGGGATCCTTTTCAATGGCCGTCGGGTCGCCTACGCTGGCCATCTGATACGTGCGGCTTAACACAATCGAACGGATCAAGCGTTTGATCGACCAGCCCTCGGTCACAAATTGTGTGGTCAAATAGTCGAGCAGTTCGGGATGCGTGGGCGCTTCGCCCAAGACGCCGAAGTTGTCAACCGACGCCACAATCCCCCGGCCGAACAAGTGATGCCAAACGCGGTTCACCATGACTCGGCCAGTAAGCGGGTTATCTGGGCTCGCGATTTGCCGCGCCAATTCCAGACGGCCGCTTCCGGACTCGACCGCCAACGGTTCGTCGCCCACGATCGCTTCGAGAAATCGCCGCGGTACGGGATCTCCAACCGTCTTGGGATTGCCGCGGATGAGCAGATACTCGTCCACATTACTGCCATCCCACATGGCCGGCGCGGTGTGCGATTCCTCTCGGATTTGGGCGGCCAGTGCGCTTCGCTTGGAGTGGAGTTGTGCGCCGGCTTCGTGCAAGGCGTCGAGGGCGGTCGGCTGGTTGATTGTTAACTCGGGGTGCTCCCGCAGCCAATTCGCCAAGCGGGCGACATCGCTAGGTTGGGGCCTGCGTGGCGTTTGACCTTCGGATAAGTTATTCAAGACTTCTTGAAAACATGATTGTAGCCCTTGCGCCCATTCGTCGGGTGTGGAGGCGGCGGCTAGGGTCTCAATCAGGAGGGCGTTCGGCCGGTCCAAGGGATCGCCCGGCGGCTGATCGCCTTGGACGACCATCAGCACTTCCAAGGGAGCGTTGTCACGCGCGCTAAACTCGACATGCGCCCGATGACCGCGGTAACGGCCAAGATGATGTGCGACCCAGCGTGGTGTGTCGATGTTTTGGAACCCGTGGACCAGGGAGCCATGCAACGGGCCGTTGTTGACGCGATGCGAATCGACCACGGCGTAAATGTGGGCCGAACCGCGCACCAGGTAATAGACGTTTTCTGCTTCGATGGTGAATGTCGGCGTGCGAATCGTACGCCCGGCCCGCACCCAGCCGCCGCTGCGCCCTGGCTCGCGCGCTGCGCCGGGCGCCAGTCGTAGTCCATTCCAAAGCGGATCGCGACGCGCCGCCGAGTACTCGGCAAAGAACGCCAATGGCGATTCGGCCGTTTCACCCAGCACCGCGGTTCCTGCAAGCACAGGGCCGCCGCCAAACGTGGGGCCGTCCACTATCCAATCGCTCGGCGACGATTGACCGTAGTCAATGATGGTTTTGACCTGCGACAACGCTTCGTCGACGCGGCGCTGTTGTGTAGCGGCTTGGTCAAGGTGTTGCCTTTTCGCGGCAGCGAAGGCGTCGTCACGGCTGGCGACCGCCCAGGCGTGGAACGGATCGCGCGGGCTCTTCGCCGCTTCGCGGAGGTGCGCTACCCAGCGCGAGAGCAACTCAGGAGCAACCTGACGCTTGGCCGCTGAGTCGGCTACTGCATTCGGATCGCCGCCTGCGGCGAGTGCATCCCGCGCCGCCAGCAAGTACGACGCGAATTGGTCCACCACGGGCCGCCGGCTTTCGGCAAAGGCCGCTACCAGCGAGGGCCGCGCCTCTTGCTGCAACGTTTCCCATTCGGCGGCGATGCGGCGGTTCTGCTGTTCCGTTTGAAAGCGGGCTTGCCGGTAGCTGGAGCTTTGCAAAAAACCCGCCATGGCGTAATAGTCACGCTGCGAGATGGCGTCGAACTTATGGTCGTGGCAGCGCGCGCACGAAAGGGTCATGGCCAGGAAAGTCTTCGAGGCCACATCCAACTGGTTATCCACGCGGTCCGTCTCGTCCAGGCGAATGTCCACGGGCGAGTGGACCCACTCGCCAAAAAACCAAAAGCCGGTGCCCAAGATCGATTCGTTAAATCCTTCGGTCGGATGGAGCCGAGGTTCATCGAGTAAATCGCCAGCGAAATGTTCAATGACCCATTGGTCGTAGGGCACGTCGGCGTTGAGAGCCCGAATCACATAATCGCGATAACGCCACGCCTCGGGCACGTCGTAATCGAATTCGTGGCCACGCGACTCGGCGTAGCGCACCAAATCGAGCCAGTGCCGCCCCCAGCGTTCGCCAAAGTGAGGCGAGTCCAGCAAACGATCGACGAGCTTTTCGACCGCACGGGGATCCTCGTCCTCAACGAACGCAGCGACTTCTTCGGGCGTGGGCGGCAAGCCAATCAGGTCAAACGAGAGCCGCCGAATCAACGTGCGGCGGTCGGCGTCGGGAGCTGGCGAGAGGCCATTTTCCTCCAGCTTGGCGAGAATAAACGCATCCAGAGGATGACGCGGCCAGTCGCTCCGTTGCACCTGGGGCGGGGTAGGGTTCTGAACCGGTCGCCACGCCCAATGTGCGGCCTTCCTGGCTTGCAGATCAAACGTTTGTCGGGCCAGCGCGGTGGTCTTGGGGTCTTCGGTAGGCCAGGGGGCGCCCAGTTCGACCCAGCGCGTTAGGGTGGCAATTTCCTCGGTGGGCATCTTGGACTTGGGCGGCATCTGGTACAGATCGCCGTAATTGATGGCGTCCAGAAACAGGCTTTTTTGTGGCGCCTTGAGATCGATGGCTGGTCCCGTTTCGCCGCCCGCCAGAAGCGCTGATCGCGAATCGACCCGCAATCCGCCTTTCGGCTCCTCCGTCTGGTCGCTGTGACATTCGTAGCAGCGGTTGACCAGAATGGGGCGGACTTCTTTTTCGAAGAACTCCAGCGAGGCGGCGTCAAATTGCGGGTCCGCCGCGACGGCCGAGAACGCGCCCAAGACCCAAAACGCCACGAAGGCACATCTCCAAGCGGGCAGGCATTGAGGCATGATTGGGGTGAGGTGGGAAGGCAGGAGGAAGCGCGCTGGGGTCAGTATAACGGGGGATGCGGCCTGGGTCAAAATTTCTCCCAACCGGGTGGAAATTATGAGGTGCGCAAATTTGCGCACCGCTAGGAGCCAACTTGAAAACCAACTCTTATTATACTGAATGGATGTTCAAATTCGGCAGTTTGTCAAAAAATTTTTGAACTCGTAACCATCACGTCGCGATCGGAATCACCCGCGACGAGCCTTGTGCGCGCAACCCGGGACTTCGTCAAAGCTTGCGAAGGAACGTTTGCGGTGCGTTATCGCAGTGGCGGCAAGACTAGGGGCGGTCTACATTTCCTTCCAAGGTAAGCAAGCCAACTGCCGGTGCGATGGTGTCGGTAAGAAAGCCGGCTCCCTGCCCATGCGGTGATCGCGGTTGACCGCGTCTAGCGTTTTCTGGATACTTGAAGTTAATTTCCTAACTTCCCGCAACGCCGTAAGTTCGAGCGATTTTGTCCATGTCGGTCGCCGAGTTCCACGATCTCTCTCAATACTGCCTGGCGGTCGCCGAGCGGGCCAAAGCGGCTGCCGCGCGGCTGGCGCAGGTCAGCGGCGCGAACAAAAACGCGTGGCTGCGTCATTCGGCCGCTCAGCTTCGCGCCCGACAGGACGACCTGCTGGCGGCCAATCAGCGCGATCTGGAGGCCGCGCCCCGGTTCGGTTTGACCGAGGCTCAAACCGACCGACTGCGGTTGACGCCCGACCGCATCAACGCCATCGCCTGCGGATTGGAAGAAGTGGCGGCCCTGCCGGACCCGGTGGGCGAAGTGATCGAGTCGTCGCGCCGTCCCAACGGTTTGGAAATTGCCAAGGTGCGGGTGCCGCTGGGCGTGGTGCTTTTCATTTACGAGTCGCGACCGAACGTAACGGCTGACGCGGCCGCTATTTGCATTAAGAGCGGCAATGCGGTGATCTTGCGTGGCGGCAAAGAGGCGGCGCACAGTAGCCAGGCCATTGTTGATATCTTGGCCGAGCAGGCGGCGGTGGTGGGGATTCCCCAAGACGCCTTGCAGCTGGTCGCTACGAGCGATCGCGAGGCGGTGGGGCAATTCCTGACGCTGGACGATTACATTGATGTGGCCATACCTCGTGGCGGCGAGGGGCTGATTCGCCGCGTGGCCGCAGAAGCCCGGATGCCGGTGATTAAGCACTTTACGGGCAATTGCCACATTTACATCGACCGCGCCGCCGACCTGGATATGGCCGAACGGATTACGGTCAACGCCAAATGTCAGCGCATGGGGGTGTGCAATGCGGCCGAGTCGCTCTTGGTCCATTCCGAGGTGGCGGCGGATTTCCTGCCGCGTATCGGGCGGGTTCTCCGGGAGCATCAGGTGGAAATTCGCGGCGACGCCGCTACGCGTCAGTTGATTCCTGAGGCTATTCCGGCGGTCGAAGACGATTACTACACGGAATATCTTGGGCCGGTGATTTCGGTCAAAGTGATCGAGTCGATTGACGAGGCG
The DNA here is from genome assembly GCA_964458385.1 of uncultured Pirellulaceae bacterium. GTDB lineage: Bacteria > Planctomycetota > Planctomycetia > Pirellulales > Pirellulaceae > JAHWKS01. The sequence goes on along the minus strand of CAYWIS010000035.1, from coordinate 2,762 downwards.
ATCCGCCACATTAACCATTACGGCTCACATCATACCGACGCCATCGTAACACGAGACTTGTTCGCCGCGCGGCGTTTTACCAACGAAGTGGATAGCGCGGCGGTCATGGTGAACGCCAGCACTCGGTTTAACGACGGGGGCGAGTTCGGGCTGGGCGCCGAGATTGGCATCAGCACCGACAAGTTTCACGCGCGTGGCCCGTGTGGCCTGCGCGAGCTGACCAGCTACAAATACATCGTTTACGGCGAAGGGCAGATTCGAACCTAAGTGGTCGGCGACGGGTAGGGTGATCGCAGGGGCGGTCTTTGCGGTGTGCGCCTGTCGTTGGCTCTCGGTGAGTTCATCCTTTCAGGATCCAGGCCGGCAACGTTGAAGGCAGGAAGCCTCTGTCGGACGAAATTCTTACCCAAGCGGAAGTCGAAAACCTGCTTAGCTCGATGGAGGCGAGCACCGCCGTGCGGCCCGCGGCGCCTCTGCGGAAGGCAGACGAACCGGTCGTCGTGGCTGCGGGGCTACGGGTGCCGGGCAAGGTGACGCCCTACGACTTTAAGCGGCCCGAGCGCGTTGGCAAGGAGCAAATGCGCGCGCTCCAGTCGGTGCACGAGGGGTTCAGCCGAAACTTTGGGGCTGCGCTCTCGGCCATGTTGCGGTCGATCGTCGAGGTCAAACTGACGAGCGTCGATCAATTGACCTACAGCGAGTTCGTGTTCAGCCTGGAAAATCCCACGTGCTTCAACGTGATTCAGGCGGAGCCGCTGGAAGGCCGACTGATTCTCGATATTAATCCGGCAATCCTTTTCCCGATTATCGACCGCCTGTTAGGCGGCGGAAAAGAAACCGGTATCCCGGCGCGTCGCCCGCTGACCGAGATTGAACTGCGGCTTGTTTCGCGCATCACCAATTTGTTTCTTAACGAATTGAAGGCCGCCTGGGAGAACGTGGCGCCGATCACGCCTGTGGTGGAACGGGTTGAGAGCAATCCGCAGTTAGTGCAAATCGTTCCGCCCAACGAAGTGGTGGTGCTGGTCAGTTTTGAGCTGACATTGGGCGAGCTGCGTGGCATGCTCAACTTGTGCATTCCGTTCAACTCGATTGAACGTATTAGCGGCAAGCTTCAGTCGAACACCTGGGCGAGCTATGGCGGGCGGCAATCCAGCGCTGAGAATCGGACGCGCATTGGCAGACGCCTGGACGCCGCCACGGTGGAGTTGACGGCCACCTTGGCCGAAACGACCATCGCGATGAAAGACCTGATTGAGCTACGCGTAGGCGATATTATTACCACCGAGAAGGACATTCACTCTCCCCTGATGGTTTCAGTTCAAGGCGTGCCCAAGTTCCATGCGGCACCGGGAGCGTTCAAAGGCAAAAAGGCGATCCAAGTGCTAGCCATGCTGGAGCCGCCCGCTCTGGAGCCGGCAACTCCTCCCCCGCCGGCGTCGGCCGCTAAGAAGTAGTTTGTCCTCAGGCGTGGTTCCTGGTTCGGCGATGTGTTGTTCGCCGTGCTCGAGGGAATTTCGGCCCCTGTTGGGTATGAGCGGCTATTGGTAAAGTTGGACGAGGAACCTTCTGGCCAGCCTCACTTTGCGTCCCTTGGAGGACGCACTTCAGTCGCCCGGCGCGCAGAGGCGCACGCGCGAACGGAATCGGCGAGCGGGCATTTGGCAACTTCAGGCGGCGCGGTTCCTCTGTTTCATAGGAGTTAAGGCGTTGAATTCCAAGTTGGCATTGGGTTTTGGGGTCGGAGGGAACGGCAATTCCAAAGCCGAGCGTGAAGAGCAACTACGTTATTTAAATCTCAAGCTGGCCGCCAATGGCTTGCCCATCGCCCAAGGCGTAGGCGGGGCAGAGCTTGTGTCGTTGGCGTCGGGATTGTTGGCGAACTTCCGCGAAAAGACGCGGCTGTTGGACGCCTATCGCTGTCCGGTTGATGCGCGGATCGAAAGCTTCCTGAACCGTCACTTTGCTGATTTGAACCTCGATGCGCCGCTGCGTGTGCCGGCTCGGGCGATGGTGCTGGATCGCCACGGTTTGGCGCGCGAGTTATCGTTGCCGGCTTGCGGCGATGAGTTCGCCAGCGAGTACGTGCATTCGTATCGCGTGCGGAACGGCGTGTTGCATAATCCCCGCTCCGACCGCCGCACCACGGCCGGCACGTTTCATGTGGTGGAGGGGGGCTTGCCGATTCCGGCCGACAAGCGCGCCGTTCCCCGGCGGACATTCATCGCCCTGTTCCGCCACGCCGTATCGCCCCCGTCGCCGCTGTTGCAACTGCCGTTCACCTCGCAGCAGGAGGAACAGGCAAGATGTTGGGTGTCGCTGCTCTTGCGGCCGATTGTGCGCCCCGAGGTTCCGGGCTACTGCTCGGAACGGTCGATGGAGATTCGCTTCTTTGCGCCGGGGTCGCTAGTAAGCAACTTGGACTTTGTTGAGTCCATCTTTGGCAACGCGGGCGATCCTTACGTGCCGACCAACGACGCTGCGCTTGACGTGGAGCATTGGTCGGGCCACACCGGGTGCGTGATCCTGGCGCCGCACTTAACCACGTTCACGAAGAAAGAATTAGGTCTGCCGCACATTAGCGAAGCGACCGAACGGCAACGCCGTGACCGCATGTGCTGGGAACGGCCCGACGAACGCTACAACGACGGCGAAGCCTTCAAACTGACGTGCCGAACCGACGAAGGCGTCATCGTGACGATGATTGCCGATTCCTACTTCGGCTATTGCAAGAAAGAGGTGAAGACCCATATCAGCTACGC
>CAYWIS010000034.1:33617-37433 GCA_964458385.1 uncultured Pirellulaceae bacterium | reverse complement strand
AAACGATCGTTCCCGATGCGGTCACTCCCGACCAAGTTCGGCAACTCGAAGAGGACCAAAAACGTGTTGCCGAATTAGAATTGCAGCACCAACGCAGTCAGCAAGCCAACCCTTAGGCGAGCACAACGGCGGCGTAGATCGTAACAAGGCGCAAAGCTCCACCCCTCTCCTGATGGGGGCGGTGGGCTGGGCGCCGTCGTCGTTTCTTGGGGCGGGAGGCGCTGGCATGGATTACACTACAGATAGTCCCATAAAAGTTTGCGTTGCCATCGCTCGATGGATCATTTCCTTTGCCGCCCCACCTGAGGAATTCACCATGAATCGCACCTGGTTCGCCCTGGTCGCCCCCCTTGCGTTCTTCGTAGTTGCGTCTGCCGCCCCGGCGCAGGAAGGCGCATCACAAGAGGGTTGGATCCAACTCTTCAATGGTAAAGATCTCACGGGGTGGACGCCCAAAATCAAAGGGTATGACTTGGGCGAGAACTTTGGCAATACCTTTCGTGTAGAAGACGGTGTGTTGAAAGTGTCGTACGACAAGTACGACAACTTCAAAGAGCGTTTTGGGCACCTGTTTTACGCCGAACCATTCTCGCACTATCGTCTACGCATCGAATACCGCTTTGTCGGCGAACAGGTTGCGGGCGGCCCCGGCTGGGCCGTGCGCAACAGCGGTGTGATGCTTCACTGCCAGCCGCCGGAAACAATGAGCCGCGACCAGAGCTTTCCCGTCTCGATCGAGGTGCAATTCTTGGGAGGCTTAGGAACGGGCGAGCGTCCCACAGCCAACTTGTGCACCCCGGGTACGCACGTGGTGATGAACGGCGAGCTGCTTACGCGGCATTGCACCAGCTCCAAGTCCAAGACCTATCACGGCGATCAGTGGGTCACCGTTGAGATCGAAGTTCGTGGCGACCGGCTGATCCGTCACATCGTCGAGGGCGAAACCGTGTTAGAGTATTCCCATCCGCAACTCGATGAAAAAGACCCGGACGCTCAAAAGCTCATCAAGTCGAACGACAAGGCGGTGCGTAGCGGCTACATTGCGCTCCAGTCAGAAAGCCACCCTATTGAATTTCGCAAAGTGGAGCTGCTCAAACTGGCCGAGTAGTTCCCCAGCAACGTACGCGTCTTAGGCGCCAACGCAACGATCGGGTGCTCAAGTGTTACCAGGTTTTAATGGCACCAAGCCTTCAAACAGGCAGCCTTGCAAGGTGCAAAGGCGTTGCGCCAACGTGTCTCAACCGAGAAGAAACACGACCGCGAGTGCGCACATCGCGGCCAAGACTCCGAAACGCAACCGGTGCGCCGCTAGCAGCACCGCGAACCCGGCGCACCACACATAGCAACCGACAAGTAGGTTTGTCGGATCACGAAGTGGAACAGCCCATACACCGATGACCGCGACGGCCAACACGGCGCCAAACCACTCTCCCCGGCCACGCTGTAAACGCCAAAGCCAGAACGGCGATAATAGCGCCAAGCCATTCGCCAGATTGATCAGTGTAAACCAAACGAAGGAGCCCACATCCGACAGGCTCGGCCGCTCCTCGGGCGGTCCTTGAAGGACTAACTGCGCCACCCCATCAGCCTGCGTCGCCGCGCAAGCATAGGCAGTCTGCCAGCCGTAAATGGGCTTATTGTTGCAACCCTTCATCGCAGGAAGGAACAGCGACGCAGCAAGTAATCCCCACGCCACGTAAAAGACCTTCGGCCGCGCCTTTCGGGTTTGCACCGGCGCCAGGCGGCCGCGCGCATTGAGCCACGCCACCACCAGGCCGATCGATATCACAAGTGATCCGGCGCCTTTGACGGCCGCCACCGCCGCAACCCCGGCAGCGGCGGTGGTGAGCCAGAAGATGTCACGCAGACTGAACTGCCAAGGCGATAGAGAGGCAGTGCGATCAGATTCGACCGTCGGTAACGACTCGCAAAGCTGCGACTCTCCTGGTGTCATGACGACCGCCCTCACGCACACGCCGTTTCGGTCGGGCTGATACACGCGCTGCCTGCTCCGCAGTGCGGAGCCGCTGCAAGAGCTCGTTTACAATTCGCGAATCTTAATGTTCCGCAGGGCCAGCGGAAGCGCATGATCCTGAAATCCTATGTACCCCTCATCGGGCCGGCCGGCTAATTTGGGGTCTTTCAGGTCGACTTCGTTAACGACCTCGCCATTAAGCTTAACCGTTAGCTTGTCACCTTCGACGCGAATTTGAAAGTGGTTCCATTCTCCCGCGGGTTGGGCGGCGTTCTTAGTGGGCGGGATGCCAGGAATAATGCCGCCCGAGTCATGGTCCGTCAGTCGCGCGTCGGCGCCCTTCCCGTGCGAGTCATAGATTTGCACCTCAATTCCCTTGGCTACCGGGCTGTTCTTGTCGCCTACGTTGAAATAGAACCCGCTATTACCTTGGGGCTGGACCTTGTACTCAAACTCGATCTCGAAATCGTCGTACTTCTTTTTCGACCACAGATAAGCGTCGAAGCGAGACCAGCCCGATTCGCCCGGTCGCGGTGTAAGCGTAACCACGCCGTCGTTGTCGATGCTCCAGTTTCCTTTTGTGGTCCAGTGCGTTTCGAGCTTCTTGCCTTCGAGTAAGTCCGTTACGCCTTCTTGGGATTCGCCGTGCGCCGCCGACCCCAAGAGGGCTGCTACAACTGCGGCCGTGAAAATGCGGTACGTCATGATGCGTTCTCCAGAAATAAGACGAAAGAATCGCCAGAATCTTCCTCATGGTACAACGGTTCGCCGCCTTCAGAATAGCCACTGCACGAGACGGTTGGCAGCCCTGGCGACCGTATGGAATGGCGCAGCGTTGTCTGAACGTCCTACCTTGCCATCATGCTGCTCCAACAACATCGCCCCGCTTAGCCACGTATTCCGATCTCGCCAAATTGACGATTGTCAGGGCGGCTGTCACAATCGGCGCGGGGCGACCGCCTTGGCCCTGACGCCTTCCTCCCTCCTTAGCCCTCCCTCACCATGACCCTGCGTTGCCTTGTCCTCACATTGGCGGCACTCGCGCCCTCTTGGCCGATCCAAGCGCACGACTGGCCACAATTCCTTGGCCCTGGTGGGCAAGGGCGAACTCGAGCCAAGAACCTCCCGCTTACCTGGTCCGAAGATTCACCTAACATTGCATGGAAGGTGGACATTTCTGGCCTGGGGTGGTCGTCGCCGGTTGTGCAGGGCGAGCAGGTGTGGTTGACCACGGCCGACGAAGAGGGACCTGCGCTCCGAGCCATCTGTGTTGATGCGAAAACCGGCCAGGTGCTGCATAATCTGATTGTGTTTGAACGTCCGGCGTCGAGTCGCATTCACTCCAAAAACAGCTTTGCCTCGCCCACGCCGATCGTTGCAGGCGACCGGGTTTTCGTTCACTTCGGCGCGTACGGCACTGCCTGCCTTCTTGCGCCGTCAGGGCAAGAGCCGCGCATCGTATGGCGCAAACAACTCTCTTATAATCAAGTCCATGGCCCGGGCGGATCGCCGTTGCTTTACAACGGCCTCTTGATCATCAATTGCGACGGGAGTGACGTCGCATACGTCATCGCATTAGACGCCCAAACGGGCGAAGAACGATGGTGTGCTGAGCGTCCCGAAAACTCCGGCAATAAATTCGCGTTCTGCACCCCCGCGGTCGTCGAAGATGGCGGCCGCGTCCAAGTTGTTAGTCCCGGGGCAGGATGCGTCGTGAGCTACGATCCCCAAACAGGCCGCGAACTGTGGAGCGTCGATTATCCCGGCGGATATTCCGTTGTGCCGCGTCCGGCCTATGGCCAGGGACTTGTGTTTTTGTCGTCCGGTTATGAGCGCCCCAC